>JAYZBS010000146.1:0-10348 GCA_036338635.1 Pseudomonadota bacterium
TCACCGCTTCCAGCGCCCCCTTCGCCCTGATCTCAGGGGCATGCTGCCTTCCTTTCGACATCGACGATCTCTCTCGAGGTGAAGATCAGCACACAGCTGATCAGAGCTGACGCCAAGGGCCGCTGTTCGGGGATAATCTCAACCCTCAACCTATCGCCATCATCTGGTGACACGGGCAGATCCGGCCAGGTCGTCAGACCTCGCCCGGCGCATCGCAGCCCTTCGGCCCGAGGTCGAGATCTCTTCGAGGAGCAATGGCATCTCTGCTGCGTGCGCAAGGTCTGGCGTCAGCTGGATCGGGAAGGCTTTGATGTCATCCGTTGCACGGTCGACGGGCTAATGAGGGACATCGGGATTCATGGCATCATTCGGGGCAAGCCGCAAAGAGCGTTCATTTCCGAAAAGATGGCCCGTGCCCGCTGGACAAGGTGAATAGGCAGTTCGGCGTGCCGGCGCCGAACATGCTCTGGGGTCGTCCATTGCGGCGCCAGAGGTTTGAACCCCATGGACGACGATTTACCGACGTTGCCACTCTGAAGGGCCCTGTGTATGGTGCGGCTCGTCGAAGAAACAATTCACTGGACAGTCTTCTGACCCTCCCTACTTATGGTGCCCACGCCTGAATTGTCGGCTGGCGGGCGAGCCACACAGCTCATGCAGGCTTCGTGCTCGACGCCCTGGAGCAGGCTGTTCACAACCGTCGTCCGGGCAAGGGCGCGGGACTCGTTCACTATTCCGACGGCGGGTCGCAATATTTGTCTATCGAATGAACAGAAAAGTGGGCGGAACAGGCATCGAACCCTTTGTCGGCGCCTTCGTCATTCGGACCAAGTGCGACCCTTGGCGGCCGTCGGCGACAGCGGTGACAACGCTCTCACGAAAACCATGACCACTCACATAACGGCCAAGGTCATCCATCATCTCGGGTCATGGTGCAATTTCGAGGCCGTCGGATACGCCACGTTGGTATGGGCGGACGGGTTCAACAACCTCCGCCTGTCCGTACCGATCGGGAGCATTTCGGCGTCGGGGACAGAGGCGAAATTCCAAGCGGCTCTGCAAACTGGAGACATGGCCGTGCAACTGAGCGAAATCAGCATCCAGCACACCTTGCGCGATTTCATTCCGCCACTCCGGCAGAATGCGCCTTCAAAGCATATCAGGCTGGCCTGCCTTCAATGCCGCCGACCCGCAGGGCTACTTCGGCCGAGCGTGCCTCGACGAGATCCAGATGATGCTGACCCAGGTCTGGTCGGGGGTGGCGGCTTAGGAAGCAGAACATACCAAAGACGCTGCCATCCTCTCGGGTAACGGGCACGCTGAGATGGCTCCCGATCGGGATCAACTGAGTGATCGGCATGTCAACAGCGATGGAATGCGCGCTCGTGTCGGCCATGAGCCGCGGGAGGCCCCCGTCGAGGATATGCTTGCAGTATACTTCCCGCAGATCCATCGACTGGCTGGGTTGGATCATCGCCTCGAGCCCGGGAGCACTGACTGCACGAAACACTGCCCGCTCCTCGATGAATTCGGACAGGTAGGCGACCTCCATCCCAAGCGTCTCGCGAACAGTGTCCAGGGCGAGTTGTATTGCCTTGTTGCTTTCCGCACAGCCTGCGATCCTGGAAAGAGCGGTAGGTTCGTGGGTCATGATGGCTCATCTCGTGGGTGTGAGCTTATCAATGATCCAAATCGGCGATTTTCCCTATCGCCTTATGCTGACGATTTTACAGGTCGTTCCCTGATCACGGCGTCATCATTCCTGTCTTTATTGGCCCTAACCGGGGCGCGCGGTTGTGCAACTGGAAGTTATGGCAAATGATCGCGCGGCATCGGCGCCCTGCCGACGCTGCTCGTCTGTCCTGTTGAAATGTCAGCCCAGCTTGATCCCACTCATCCTGGCCTGATCATGCTGAAACGTCGGCAGCGCCTCCCGGGCCCTTCTGCCGGTCTTCGAGGCTCTGGACAAGACAAGAGAGAATCATGCAGATCGCTCCGACCCTCGGAACGATCCGGAGAGTGGGCTGGAAAGATGCTCGAAATTCCTGACCTGTGGCTGATGCGGCATGGTGAAACGGTGTGGAACCGCGACGGGCGGCTGCATGGTGGGTTGGATGCGCCCCTGACCGCACTGGGTCAACGACAGGCGGCATGGCAGGCGGATCTTGTGCGCGGCTGCCTGGGGGGGCGCTTCTCCAGCCCTCAGGGCCGTGCCATCGAGACCGCACGGAGGGTCTTCGAAGGGCAGGACTTCGCGCTGGATGCTGATCTTTCGGAGGTCGGCATCGGCAGCTTCGCCGGGCGGCTGCTGGACGACCTGCGCCGCAAAGCACCTGCTGTCTTCGGAGGACCGCCGCTGTCCTGGTACGACCGCTGTCCCGGCGGCGAGGGCCTGCAGGCGCTCGAACGACGCTGCCGTGTTTTTCTTGAACGGCTCGACAGGCCTGCGCTGATCGTGACGCACGGGATCACGCTGCGAATGCTGAGGCTGCTGGCGCTTGGCCAGTCCAGTGATCAGCTCTCTGAAGGAGATATGCGGCAGGGGGTGGTCTATCGGATCAGCGGTGGTGCGTGCACGGTGTTGCGGCATCACGAAGACCCGCGCTGATCCCGATTTCGGCTTGCCATTTTCGCGCCTTCGCTGTTCTATGCAGCCGTCCCGGCAACGCCCGAGACATGGCCCGTTAGCTCAGTGGTAGAGCGTCCCGTTTACACCGGGCCGGTCGGGAGTTCGAATCTCTCACGGGCCACCATCGGCTTTCGCCGGCTTTTCGGTTGACCCGGAAGGTGGCGCTTCCCAACTATCAGGCAGCGGCGGCGCGTCCCGCAGGGCACGCCCGGCGCGGCGGGACATCTGCCGTCCCATGGAATTTCGGATTGGTGATGTCGCGTATCTTTTCTTCTTCAACGCTCGTGTTCCTTTCGATCCTTGGCTTCCTGGCGTTCTGGATCGGCGGCGGCATGCTGAACCGGCAGCCGCCCGAACAGGCCGAGCCGATCGAAGTCCAGGTTCCAGAAGTCGCGGCAAGCCTGGCAGAGGCCGAGGTGATCCGGCCGCGGACGGTGCTGTTCGGCAACATCGTTCCGAACCAAACTTCGATACTGCGCGCCCGCACCGGGGGCATCATCGAGGAGGTCGTGCGCCAGGGCATCGAGGTCGAGGCCGGCGAACAGCTGGCCCGTCTGTCAGCCGATGACCGGGAAGCCTCGCTGGCGCGGGCCGAGGCTGAGCTGCGTTCGGCCGAGCGCGATTATGAGGCGGCGCGCCAGCTGCAGGAACGCGGCGTCACCTCCGAGGCCGAACTGCAGGAGCGGTTCGCCGCGCTGGAGGCCGCACGCGCCGGTGTGCGCGCCGCAGAGCTTGAGCTGCAGAACACCCTGCTGATGGCGCCGATCACCGGCACCGTCAGTGACGTGATCGCCGAGATCGGCAGTTTCGTGCAACCGGGCGGAGAGGTTCTGGAAATCGTCAACATCGACCCGCTGATCGCCGAGGTCGAGGTGCGCCAGAACGAGATCTCTTCGGTCCATCTGGGCCAGACGGCGCATGTGATCTTTCAGGGCGGTCGAGAGGCCGAGGCCGAGGTCACCTTCATCGCCCCGGTAGCCACCGCAGAGACGCGGACCTTCAAGGTCGAACTTGAGATCGCGAACCCTGACGAAGCAATCCCTGCCGGCCTCAGTGCCGAGATTGCGTTGCCAATGGACGAGGTGACGGCGCACCGCATCTCTCCGGCGCTGATCCGGCTGGACGACGCGGGGCGGATCGGCGTCTTTACCGTCGCCGAGGATGGCGAGACGCTGCGCTTCCAGCCCGTCGACATCGTCCAAGCCAGGGCCGAGGCGCTGTGGGTGACCGGCCTTCCAACCGAGGCGCAGATCGTGACGATCTCTCAGGGTGCGCTGCAGGATGGCCAGAAGGCCCGCGTCAGCGAGACGCCAGAGACATATCGTGGGGTGCTGGGCGACGCGCCCCAATCTTCCGACATCCCCGATCCCGACAGCGCGGCGGCCCTTCTTGGCGCGGCCAACGCCGGCGAAATCGCCTCGCCGCAGATCCAATGAGGTCGCGATGGACGCGTTGATCGCCGCCGCATTCTCTCGCGCCCGGACAATCGTCCTGACGATGGTGGCGCTGATCCTTTCGGGCGGGTTGGCCTATGTCACGATTCCCAAGGAATCGATGCCCGAGGTCGATATCCCGATCTTCATCGTTAACGTCACCTATAGCGGCGTCAGCGCCGAGGATGCGGCGACCCTTCTGGCCGAGCCGATCGAGCGGCAGGTGAATGCGCTTGACGGGCTGCGGCGGATGGAAACGGTCGCCAGCGAAGGCTTCGCATCTGTCACGCTGGAGTTCGAGCCGGGCTTCGATCAGGACAACGCGCTGCAGTCAGTCAAGGACGCCGTCGACGACGCCGAACCCGACATTCCGCCCGAGGCCGACGGCCCCTTCGTGCGCGAAATCGACATGTCGACCTTTCCAATCCTGACCGTCGCGCTGTCCGGCCGGGTCCCCGAGCGCGATCTGATTCGCCTGGGCCGCGACCTGAGTGACGAGATTGAAACCGTCAGCGGTGTCCTTCAGGCCGACCTGACAGGCGAGCGCGAGGACCAGCTCGAGATCCTGATCGACCCGCTGCTGATGGAGACCTATGGCATCTCGCCCACCCAGCTGACGCAGGCGGTGCAGGCCAACAACCAGTTGATCGCGGTCGGATCGTTCGATTCCGGGGCAGGGCGCATCGGCGTGTCGATCCCCGGCACGGTCGTGCAGCTGGACGAGGTTCTGTCGATCCCCGTTCTGGTCGACGGGCCGACCGTGCTGCGTGTCCGCGACTTGGCGCAGGTGCGCCAGACCTTCGAGGACCCAATCAGCTTCGCCCGCATCGACGGCCAGCCTGCGCTGGCCATCGACGTGCGCAAGTCTGCAGGCGCCAACATCATCGACACGGTCGAGGCGGTTCGCGACATCGTCGATGAGGCGCGCGCCGACTGGCCCGACCAGGTCGATGTCGTCTTCATGAACGACCAATCCGAAGAGATGCGCGACCTTCTGTCCGATCTGCAAAACAACGTCATCGCCGCCGTGGTGCTGGTCATGCTGGTGACCGTGCTGTTCCTGGGCGTCAGGGCGTCACTGCTGGTGGCGGTCGCCATTCCCGGCTCGTTTTTGGGGGGCATCCTCATCATCTGGGCGCTTGGCTTCACGCTGAACGTCATCGTCCTTTTCGCGCTGATCCTGGTGGTCGGCATGCTGGTCGACGGGGCCATCGTCGTGGTCGAGCTGGGCGAACGGCTGATCGCGCAGGGCAAGTCCAAGCGCACCGCCTTCCGCATGGCGGCACAGCGGATGGCGTGGCCGATCATTGCCTCGACCGCCACGACGCTGGCGGTGTTCTTCCCGCTGCTGTTCTGGCCGGGGCTGGCGGGGCAGTTCATGTTCTATCTGCCGGCGACGATGATCGCCACGCTGTCGATGTCGTTGCTGATGGCGCTGATCTTCGTTCCGGTCACCGGAACAATGCTGGGGGGCGGCCAGGATCTGTCCCCGGAAGAGGACGACGGTGACGTTCCATCCTTCATGAACCGCTTTTCCGGCTGGACGATCAAGCGGCCCGGAACGACCTTGGGCCTGGCGATCTTGGGAATCCTGATCGTCTTCTATGCTTACGGGCAGCTGGGCCGCGGGGTGGATTTTTTCCCCGAGACCGATGCCGAACGCGCGCAGGTGCAGATTACGGCAAACGGCAACCTGTCTGTGCAGGAGAGCGACCAGCTGGTCCGCCTGGTCGAGAACCGCCTGTTGGGTTTCGAGGGGATCGAGCGACTTTATGCCCGCACCATCGGCTCGGTCGAGGAGCGCGTGCGGTCCAGCCTGTCCAGCGACGTCATCGGCCAGATCCAAGTCGAGTTCACCGACTGGCGCACCCGCATCCGCTCACCCGAGCTGATCGAACAGATGCGTACCGCCGCCAGCGAAGTGCCGGGCATCGGCATTCAGGTCGAGGCGGCCGCATCGGGTCCCGCCGCCTCGCGCCCCGTCCAGATCGAAGTCTCGGCCGAAACGCGCCCCGCGCTTCAGCAAGCGGCGGCCGCTGTCGAACGGCTGATGGAGGAGCAGGGCAGCTTCGTCGACATCGTCAACGACACGCCCCGCCCGAACCCCGAGATCCGGCTGGTGGTCGACCGCGAGGAGGCCGCCCGTTACGGCGTCGACATGAACACGATCGGCACCGCCGTACAGCTTCTGACCAATGGCGTCGTCCTGGGCACCTATCTGCCGGACTTCGCCGAGGACGAGGTCGACATCGTCCTGCGCTATCCGGCCGAGCAGCGGAACCTTGAGAATCTTGCCTCGCTTCGGGTGACGACGCAGTCGGGGCTGCAGGTTCCCATCTCGAACGTGGTGCAGATCGTGCCCGCGCCCGCACCGGCGGCGATCACCCGCATCGGCGGACGCGAAACGCAGACGCTGACTGCGGACCTCGCCCCCGGCACGACCCTGCAGGCCGAGCTGGACCGCATCGACACAACCATTGCGCAGGCCGAACTTCCCGACGGCGTGGAGATTGAGTTCGGCGGCGAGATCGAGGACCAGCAAGAAGCGATGACCTTCCTGATGGGCGCCTTCGTGGCCGCCATCTTCCTGATGTTCACCATCCTGCTGATCCAGATGAACAGCTTTTATCAGGCTTTCCTGGTCCTGACCGCGATCATCTTCTCGATTGCCGGGGTGTTCCTGGGCCTGATGATCCGGCAAGAAGCGTTCTCGATTGTCATGAGCGGGATCGGCATCATGGCGCTGGCGGGTGTCGTCGTGAACAACAACATCGTGCTGATCGACGCCTACAACGAACACCGCGCCGCCGGCCTGGACCCCGACCGCGCTGCCCGCCGCGCCGCTGCCGAACGATTCCGCCCTGTGATCCTGACGGCCTCGACCACGGTGATCGGCCTGCTGCCGATGGTGATGGGCATGACCATCGATTTCGTGGGTCGCGACCTGTTCTTCGGCGCGCCGTCAGGGCAGTTCTGGATCCAGCTTTCGACCGGTATCGCGGGGGGGCTGGTCGTGGCCACCGTCGTCACGCTGCTGCTGACGCCGACGCTGCTGGCCTGGGACGGACGCCGCCGCCTGCGGCGCGCCGACAAGCGGCAAGGGGTGGCGCAGCCCGCCGAATGACGGGCCGCGACCCTGGCATCAGTCGAAGGCCCGGTCGGTGACGGTCGAAACCCAGGCCCCTTCGGGCGCGGCCGAGATGACCGGGTCCGATCCGCCAGACAGCAGGATGTCGACCGTCCGCTGATAGTCGGCCTCGGCCAAGGTCCCGTCCGATCCTTCCAGCAGCTTCGCGATCTCGGTCATCATGCGGGTCTGGTGCTCGATCGTCTGGGCGCCGGTCTCGTCGTTCTCCAGCACGATTTCGGCAGCTTCCTCGGGGTGTTCGGCGGCGTATTGCCAGCCCTTCATGCTGGCGCGGACGAAGGCGGCCAGGTCCTCGACCTTCTGTTCGTCCTCCAGCGTGCTTTCCAGCACATAAAGCCCGTCCTCCAGCGTCGCCACGCCCTGATCCTCGTATTTGAAGGTCACGAGGTCTTCCGGCTTCAGTCCTGCGTCCAGCACCTGGCCGTATTCGTTATAGGTCATGGTGCTGATGCAGGCGGCCTGCTTCTGCAGCAGGGGATCGACGTTGAAGCCCTGCTTCAGCACCGTCACGCCTTCGGGTCCGCCCTCGGTCGACAGGCCAAGCGTGTTCATCCAGGACAGGAATGGATACTCGTTGCCGGCGAACCACACGCCGAGCGTCTTGCCTGCGAAGTCCGTCTCAGGGTTCTCGATCCCGGTTTCCTTCAGGCAGGTCAGCATCATTCCCGACGACTTGAAGGGCTGCGCGATGTTGACCAGCGGCAGGCCCTTTTCACGGGCGGCCAGAGCGGCGGGCATCCACTCGACGATGACGTCGGCCCCGCCGCCCGCCAGCACCTGGGTCGGTGCAATGTCCGGGCCGCCCGGCAGGATCGTGACGTCGACGCCTTCTTCCTCGTAGAAGCCCTTTTCTTGGGCCACGTAATATCCGGCGAACTGGGCCTGTGTCACCCATTTCAGCTGCAGCGTCAGCTCTCCAGCCTGGGCGGCGCCGGACAGCAGCGCAAGGGTCGCGGCGCTGATGATCAGTCTTTTCATTCGTCACTCTCCTGTTGGTGGGGCATGGCCCCGGTCAGTTGCGCTGCGACGGGTGCCAGAATGTCACCTTCTTTTCGATCAGCGCGACAAGTCCATAGAACAGCGTCCCGGCGATGGCCGCCACGACGATTTCTGCCCAGACCAGGGGCAGGTCCAGTCTGCCCACGGCGGTCGAGATGCGAAACCCCATGCCCCGCGTCGGGCTGCCGAAGAACTCGGCCACGATGGCGCCGATCAGTGCCAGCGTTGTGGTGATCTTCAGCCCGTTGAAAAGGAACGGCATCGCCGCCGGCAGCCGCAGCTTCCACAGGCTGGCGCCATAGGGGGCGGCCCAGCTGGCCATCAGGTCGCGCTGCATCGCATCCGTCGCCCCGAGGCCCGCGACCATGTTCACGAGGATCGGGAAGAAAACCATAACCACCACCACCGCAGCCTTCGACTGCCAGTCGAAGCCGAACCACATGACCAGGATCGGCGCGATGCCGACGATGGGCAGGGCGGCGACGAAGTTGCCGATGGGCAGCAAGCCGCGCTGCAGGAACGGGCTCCGGTCGATGGCGATGGCTGTCAGGATCGCGGCTGCGGCGCCGATCAGCCAGCCGGTCAGCGCGCCCCGCAGGATGGTCTGCACGAAGTCGGTCCACAGGATCGCGCCGTTCGCCGCAAAGCTCGATGCAATCTGGCTGGGTGCCGGCAGGATGACCGCAGGCACCGCATAGGTCCTGACGATCATCTCCCACAGGGCGATGATGGTGGCGCCGAAGATCAGGGGCACCAGTGTACGCGTCAACCGCGTGTCGAACCCGGCCAACCAGGCGTTCAACATCCATGCCAGAAGCCACAGCGCGACCAGCGGTGCGGCCCTGGGGGCCAGCCATTGTGCGGCGACCAAAGCGATGACGATGCCCGCCACGAACTGGAGGTTCTGGAGAAAGAAATAGGTCCGCGCCACCTTCTGCCCGTTCATCGCGCCAACCCCATCCGCGCGAGCACGCGCCGCTCGATCAGGCTGACCAACGCGACCAGACCGGCCGCGAGGAAGGCCGCGGTGAACAGTGCCGCCCAGATCTGCACCGTTTGCCCGTAGTAGCTGCCAGACAGAAGCCGTGCCCCGAGCCCCGCCGTCGCCCCCGCTGGAAGCTCACCCACGATGGTCCCGACCAGCGCCGCCGCGATGGCGACCTTGAGGCTGGCGAACAGATAGGGCAGCGAGGACGGCAGGCGCAGGCGGGCCAGGACCTGCGGTCGGCTGGCGCTCCAGGATCGCATCAGGTCAAGCTGCATCGCGTCGGGCGTCCGCAGCCCCTTGACCATGCCGACCAGCACCGGAAAGAACGAAAGCCACGCCGCGATGATCGCCTTGGGCAGCAGCCCGGTGATGCCGGCGCTGGCCAGAACCACGATGACCATCGGTGCGATCGCCAGGATCGGCACGGTCTGGCTGGCCACCGCCCAGGGCATGACCGATTGATCCATGCTGCGGCTGTGGACGATGCCGACGGCCAGCAGGACGCCGGCGCCGGTGCCGATGGCGAAACCCGCCAGCGTCGCGGACAGCGTCACCCAGGCATGCCAGACGAGGCTGCGGCGCGAGGTGACGGGCTGCCCTGCCAGCCCCTCCCACAGCCCCTGCGCCACCTGGTGGGGGGCCGGCAGCACCGGCCGGTCCTGGGTCAGCGTCAGGGTGATCAGGTCGGGCCAGGCAAGCTCGACCCCGGCGCGGGCGGCCTGGTCACGCTCCCACGTGGCATTCATCCAGACGGCCGCCAGATACCACAGCGCCACGATGGCCAGGAGCACCGTCAGGACCGGCAGCAGGTTGCCGGTTTGGGGCCAGCGGGATCGGGCAACTGCAGCGTCAGTCAACGGCATGCCCCTCTCTCAGCCCCTCGCGGACTTCGTGAGCCAAGGCGATGAACTCGGGCGTGTCGCGAATATCCAACGGTCGGTCGGGCGGCAGGGGGCTGTCGATCACCCGCGTGATCCGGCCGGGGCGCGGCGACATCACCACAATCTTCGTCGAGAGATAGACCGCCTCGGGGATCGAGTGCGTGACGAAGCCGATGGTCTTCCCGGTCTTGCGCCAGAGCGCCAGCAGAGCTTCGTTCAGCCGGTCGCGGACGATCTCATCCAGGGCGCCAAAGGGCTCGTCCATCAACA
>JAYZBS010000147.1:0-76414 GCA_036338635.1 Pseudomonadota bacterium
CGCTGAGGATCGTCGCAACGCGCAGGGGGGGTGCGGGGGGACGGCCAGTCCCCCCGCCGTCGCGGGACGCAATCACACCCCGCGCTTGTTGCCCCACAGCATCACATGAAGCTGCGGCAGGACACGCGCGGCAAACCAGCCGTCGGCACAGACCTTCTCGACCAGCCACAGGACGCGGTCGGCCACATCCTGTGCGGCCACCGGCACCCCCGGATCGACCTGAGGATTGCCCGGCTGCAGATAGAGCGGCACGTCAGGATACGCGCCCGCCACCTCCTGCGCCCAGGCATAGTCCGTCTCGTCGAATATCACGATCTTCAGCGCCATCCGCGCGGCCCCTGCCGCCAGGCACGCCTCGAACGCCGCCCAATCTGGGCGCTCGCTACTGGAGGGCGGCTTTGGGCTCAGGACCAGCATCTCCAGCCCCTCGAACCAGTCCCTCGCGATCGACCCCTGGGTTTCCAGCGCGAAGGCGTATCCCTCGGCCCGACCCGCCTTGATCAGCGGCCCGAAATCCTGGATTGCCGGGTTGCCGCCGGAGATCGAGACCGTCAACGGCCGCCCGCCCGACAGCGCCCGCACCCGGTCCATGACCTCATCAGTCTCCATCGCAGCCCATGTGTCGCGGAAGGCGCTGTCCACCGCGTGCATCGAATCGCACCAGGAACAGCGATAGTCGCAGCCGCCGGCGCGGACGAAGACTGTCGGCTGGCCGATCAGCGCACCTTCGCCCTGAATGGTCGGGCCGAAGATTTCGGCGATGCGCAGGCGATTCATGGCCGATACTCCGCCCAGGTTTTCGGCGTCTCGCTGACCTTCACGGCGCTGACTTCCGGCCATCGCATACGGCACCACAGGAAGAAGTGCCGCGCCAGGTTCTCGGCCGTCGTCGGCCCGTCCAGCACGTCGTTCAGGTGGCGGTGATCGAAGCCGTCGTCGATATAGGCCTTCAGCGGCGCCAGTTCGTGATAGTCGCGCACGAAACCGTCCCCGTTCAGATCCGGCGCCGCCAGCTCCACCACCACGACATAGTTGTGACCGTGCAGCCGCGCGCATTGGTGATCGGGCGCCAGATGGTCCAACCGGTGCGAAGCGCTGAAGTGGAACTCCTTGCTGATGCGGAACATCACGCGCCCCCTGCCGCATGCGCGGCGACGGCGGCCTGCCAGTAATCCGGGTCGTCGTAATCGGTCGGGTCGGTCACGCCCGCCAGGTGGAACGCCTCGCGCCGCTCGACGCAGGTGCCGCAGCGCCCGCAATGCCGCGCCCCACCCTTGTAGCAGGACCAGGTCTGCGCGAAGGGCGTCCCGGCAGCGGCGCCCGCCGCCACAATGTCGGCCTTGGTCGCGCGCACGAAGGGCACGTCCAGCGCGACATCGGCATAGCCGTCCAGCGCCGCCCGCTGCATCGCGCCGAAGGCGTCTGTGAAGGCCGGGCGGCAGTCGGGATAGATGAAGTGGTCGCCGCCATGCACCGCCGCCGCGACCGCCGCGTCGCCATTGGCGGCGGCGATGCCGAAGGCGATCGTCAGCATGATCGCATTGCGGTTCGGCACCACGGTGACGCGCATCGTCTCCTCGGCGTAGTGACCGTCAGGCACGGCCACGTCATCCGTCAGCGCCGACCCCGCCAAGGCCGCACCCAGGGCGGACAGATCGACCAGATGGAACGGCACCTGCAGCCGCCGCGCGCAGGCGGCGGCGAAATCCAGCTCCTTGCGATGGCGCTGGCCGTAATCGAAGCTGACGATGCGCGACAGGCGCCCCTGCGATGCCAGAACATGCGCCAGCGATACGGAATCGAGACCGCCAGAGCAGACGAGCGCGGTGTTCATTCTGTGACCCTTGTTTTTGTGACCCGGGTAGGCTGCGACCGGGAAGCGCCCGGATACCATCACCCATACGGGATGTGAAGGGTCAGGCGGGCAGGCCACCGTCCGAATCGTCCCCCGATTCCTCGACCAGACGGGCGAAGTCGGGCAGGATGACGCCGCGCTTTCCTTCCAGCTCGATCACGCCGTCACGTTTCAGGGCGGTGATCTGGCGGCTGACGGTCTCGATCGTCAGGCCCAGGTAATCCGCCATCGCCTCTCGGGTCAGCGGCAGGTCCAGGACCATCCGGCCGCCCGGTTGGCGCTTGTGCAGCGCCGCCTGACGCCGTGCAATGATGGAAATGAAGGACGCGATCTTTTCCCGTGCCGTCTTGCGTCCCAGAAGCAGCATCCATTCGCGGGCCGCGTCCAGCTCGTCCAGCGTCATCTCCAGCAGGCGATGCGCCAGGTGCGGGGTCGCACGCATCATCTGGTCGAAGGGCTTGCGCCGGAAACAGCACAGCACGACCTTGGTCGCCGCAGTCGCGTTGTAGGCCGCCTGGTCGCGCCCTGGACGGCCAAGGAAGTCGCTTGGCAGCAGCAGGCCCACCATCTGGGTGCGTCCATCCTCCAGCGTCTGCGTCAGCGAAGCCACGCCCGTCACGACCGATCCGACGAAGTCCATCCTGTCGCCTTCCCACACGATCGGCTGGCCCGCCTCGTAGGTGCGATAGAACTTCATCTCCTCCAGATCAACCAGCTCCTCGCCCTCGCAATGGGCGCAAACGGCCCTGTACCTGATCGGACAGTCCGTGCAGCGCATCTCCTCATGCGTCGCGGTGCCCGCGGAAACGGGCTTGATCTGGGTCAAGGCGGGTGTGCGCATCCTACGTCTAGGATAGGCGCATGGAGCATCTTTCGCAACTCAGACGCGCCGGCCTGTTTCAGTCACGGGCGCCCCGCTATACCAGCTATCCGCCGGCGACGCAGTTCAAGGCGGTCGACGCCGACCTTGTCGGGGGTTGGATGGCGGCCGTGCCCCAGGGGGCGCGGATCTCGCTCTACATCCACATCCCGTTCTGCCGCAGGCTCTGCTGGTTCTGCGCCTGCCGCACCCAAGGCACCCAGAGCGCCGAGCCGGTCCGCGCCTATGTCGCCACGCTGCAGGCCGAGCTTCTGGCCCTGCGCCACCGGCTGCCGCCCGGCATCGGGCTGTCGCGCCTGCATTGGGGCGGCGGGACGCCGACGCTGCTGCCGCCGGACCTGATCTGCCAGTTGGCCGGCGCGGTCTTCAACCTGTTCCCGCTGGAAGAGGGCGGAGAGTTCTCGGTCGAGATCGACCCGTCCGAGATCGACGCCCCGCGCATGGCCGCGCTGGCCAAGGCCGGGATGACGCGGGCATCGATTGGCATCCAGGACTTCGACCCGCAGATCCAGGACGCCATCGGCCGGCCGCAGAGCTTCGAGGTCACGGCCGAGGCGGTCCGCCTGATCCGCGACCACGGCATTGCCGGACTAAACGCCGACATCCTTTATGGCCTGCCGCACCAGAGCCTGCCGGGGATCGCCGACACGGTGCAGAAGGTGCTGGCCCTGTCGCCCGACCGGGTGGCGCTTTACGGCTATGCGCATGTGCCCTGGATGTCGAAGCGGCAGGTGATGATCCCGGCCGAGGCCCTGCCCGACGGAGAGGCGCGGCTGTCGCTGTTCGACACCGCCTCGGAGCTGTTTATTGACGACGGGTTTCAGGCGATCGGCATCGACCACTTCGCACGACCCGGCGACGGGCTGGCGCAGGCTGCCGCCGAAGGTCGACTGCGCCGGAACTTCCAGGGCTATACCGACGACCCCGCGCAGGTGCTGATCGGTCTGGGGGCGTCGTCGATCTCGCGCTATCCGCAAGGCTATGCGCAGAACGCGCCGGCGACGGGTGCCTATACGGCTGCGGTGCGCGAGGGGCGCATCCCCGTTGTCCGAGGCCACGCGCTGACCTCTGATGACGCCTGCCGCGGCCGGATGATCGAGGCACTGATGTGCGATTTCCGCATCGACATGACCGAGATCGCGCAGCGGTTCGGCCTTTCCATCGGGGCGCAGATGAACCTGTTCGGGCCGATCCTGTCACGGTTCGCAAACGTGCTGCGGCTGGACGGCCCGATTCTGGAGATCATGCCACACGGGCGTCCGCTGACGCGGCTGATCGCGCAGGCGCTGGATGCCTATGCCGCGCCCGAGGGCAGCCATTCGGTCGCGATCTGAACGTTGCGCTGGCGGGAGGTTCGCACCCCCGCACGCCCGTGGAATGCTCTTGGACCAACGCAGTAGCCGCTCAGTGGGCTTCGGCCCAGTTGGCGCCAGAGCCGGCGTCGACGACAAGCGGGACGGATAGGCGCACGGCCGGTTCGGCGGCACCCTCCATGATGCCGCGCGCGCGGGCGATCAGGTCGTCCACGGCATCTTCCCGAACCTCGAAGACCAGTTCGTCATGGACCTGCAACAGCATGCGCGCGGGCAGGTCGGCGATCGCGTCCGGCATGCGGATCATCGCGCGGCGAATGATGTCGGCGGCCGCGCCCTGGATTGGTGCGTTGATCGCCGCCCGTCGCGCCCCGCCCGCCGCGGGGCCGGATTGGTTGATGCCCGGCGTGTTGATCCGCCGCCCGAAGAGCGTGGTGACGAAACCATCGCGCTTGGCGTCGGCCACGGTCTTGTCCATGTAGGCGCGGATTTCGGGGAAGCGCTCGAAATAGGTGTCGATGAAGCTCTGCGCCTCGGCCCGCGGGATGCGCAGGTTGCGCGACAGGCCGAAGCCCGAAATGCCGTAGATCACCCCGAAGTTGATCGCCTTGGCGCTGCGCCGGATCATCGGGTCCATGCCTTCGACCGGGACGCCGAACATCTGGCTGGCGGTCATGGCATGGATGTCGATCCCGTCGCGGAAGGCCTGCTTCAGCGCCGGAATGTCGGCCACATGGGCGAGGATGCGCAGCTCGATCTGGCTGTAGTCCAGGCTGACCATGCGGTAGCCGTCCGGCGCGACGAAGGCCTGCCGGATACGGCGGCCTTCCTCGGTCCGGATCGGGATGTTCTGAAGGTTCGGATCGGTCGAGGACAGCCGCCCGGTCTGCGCACCGGTGATCGAGTAACAGGTGTGCACGCGTCCGGTGTCCGGATGGACATAAGTCGGCAGCGCATCGGTATAGGTCGATTTCAGCTTGCTGATCTGGCGCCAGTCCAGAACCCGCGCCGGCAGGTCGTGGCCTTCGGCGGCCAAGTCCTCCAAAACGTCGGCGCTGGTGGAAAACGCTCCGGTCTTCCCCTGCTTGCCGCCTGCGAGGCCCATCTTGTCGAACAGGATCTCGCCCAGCTGCTTGGGGCTGCCGATGTTAAAGCTCTGGCCCGCAAGGCCGTAGATCTCGTCTTCAAGGCCCGCCATCTTCTGCGAAAAGGCGTTCGACATGCGCTTCAGCACCTCGGTGTCGATGCGCACGCCCGCCATCTCCATCTGCGCCAGGACCGGGATCATCGGGCGCTCCAGCGTGTGATAGACGGTGGTGACCTTTTCGACCGGCAGCATCGGCGCGAAATGCTGGTAAAGGCGCAGCGTGACATCGGCATCCTCGGCCGCATAAGGGGCGGCCTTGTCGATCGCCACCTGGCCGAAGTGGATCTGGCTCTTGCCCGATCCGATCAGGTCCTTGATGGGAATACATTTGTGGCCGAGGTAGCGTTCGGCCAATTCGTCCATGCCGTGATTGTGGGTGCCGGCGTTCAGCGCATAGGACATCAGCATCGTGTCGGCGACAGGCGTCATGCGGATGCCGTGGCGGGCTAGGATCTTCCAGTCGTATTTCAGGTTCTGGCCGATCTTGAGGATGGACGCGTCCTCCAGCACCGGCTTCAGCGCGGCCAGCACGGTCGCGGGCTCCATCTGACCTTCCACCCGCGCCGATTGACCGAACAGGTCGTCGCCGCCCGCCACGTGGCCCACGGGGGCATAGCAGGCCCGCCCCGGCGCGACGGCAAGGCTGATCCCCACCAAATCGGCACGCATCTCATCGAGGCCCGTGGTCTCGGTGTCGATCGCCACCTGGCCTGCGTCGCGGATGGCGTCGATCCACGCATCAAGCGCCTGGGGGGTCGACACGGTCTCGTAGGCGGTGGTGTCGATGGCCGGCTGTTCCGGTGCGGCTGGCGCCTCGCTGGCAGGCGCGGCCTGCACCGCGGGGGCTTCGGCGCCAAGGGATTCGGCCACGCGGTTGGTCAGGGTCCGGAACTCCATCTCGGACAGGAAGGCCAGAAGGCGGTCGGGGTCCGGGGCCTTCACCTCCAGATCCTCCAGCGGGACATCCAGCGGCGTGTCGCAGTCCAGCGTCACCAGCCGCTTGCTGATGCGGATCTGCTCGGCATGCTCGATCAGGGTCTGGCGGCGCTTGGGCTGCTTGATCTCCTCCGCCCGCTCCAACAGCGATTCCAGGTCCCCGTATTCCTGGATCAGCAGGGCGGCGGTCTTGATGCCGATACCCGGCGCGCCCGGCACGTTGTCGACGGCGTCGCCCGCCAGGGCCTGCACGTCCACGACGCGGTCGGGACCGACGCCGAACTTCTCGAACACCTCGTCAGGGCCGATCAGCTTGTTCTTGATCGGGTCCAGCATGTCGACGCCGTCGCCGATCAGCTGCATCAGGTCCTTGTCGCTGCTGATGATCGTCGCCGTGCCGCCGGCATCGCGGGCCGCGCAGGCCATCGCCGCGATGATGTCGTCGGCCTCATAGCCCTCGGTTTCAATACAGGCGATGTTGAAGGCGCGGGTCGCGTCGCGGGTCAGCGGGAACTGCGGGCGCAGGTCTTCTGGCGGCTCGGGGCGCTGCGCCTTGTAGGCGGGATAGATCTCGTTGCGGAAGGTCTTCGACGAATGGTCGAATATCACCGCCGCATGGGTGGGCGCGGTGTGGCCGTCATCGGTCTGGACATAGCGCCACAGCATGTTGCAGAACCCGGCGACCGCGCCCACGGGAAGCCCGTCGGACTTTCGCGTCAGCGGCGGCAGCGCGTGATAGGCGCGAAAGATGAAGGCCGATCCATCGATCAGATGCAGATGACAGCCCTTGCCGAAACGCTCGCCCATGATCACCTATCCTTGCTGGTCAGGGCTGCCTTTTGCCACGGCCCGAGCCGATCTTCCAGAAGGATGCCGAAGAACCGCCATGCCGAAGATGCGCCGCAAGTCGGACCTGCCCACGAAGACCTGCGCCGCCTGCGGGCTGCCATTCGCATGGCGCAAGAAATGGGAACGGGATTGGGACCGCGTGCGGTACTGCTCGGATCGCTGCCGCAGGACCAAGGCATCGGGGGACGGCGCGGGCGGCAAGGCCGCCCCGGTTTGACCGCCTCCTCAATGGGGGCTGTCAAACCGTCACGGTCCATTAGGCGTCAGTGGTCGTCGTGGGCGTGGTCGCGGTCGATCACGAAGCGCTTGTCGCAATAGCCGCAGTCGACGAACCCGGCTTCGGGCGCGATCGCCAGCCACACGCGCGGATGACCCAGCCCCGCCGCATCGTCGCCGTCGCAGCTGACGCGCCAGCGCGTCACGACCTCGGTCACGGGCGCGGGGCGCGACAGCGCCTCCATGCCGGTTTCGGTCGACAGCGGGGTCTCGGGCGTCACGTGCTGCGTCATGGCTGGCCTTCTTGTGGCGGCGGGCGTCATCTGGTCTAACCCCATTAGCGCAGCGCCGCCTGCCTTCGCAAGCTCTGCAAGGAAATCCCATGCCCGACGCCATCCAGATCACCGGTCTTCGCAAGACCTATGCAGCCCAGGGGAACGCCCCTGCCAAGGAGGCGCTGAAGGGCGTCGACCTGACCATCCGCTCGGGCAGCATCTTCGGCCTCCTCGGGCCCAACGGGGCAGGAAAGTCCACGCTCATCAACATCCTGGCCGGCCTGGTGAACAAGACGTCGGGCCAGGTCACGATCTGGGGCTTCGACCAGGACCGCAACCCGCGCCAGTCGCGCGCAGCCATCGGGGTGATGCCACAGGAACTGAACATGGACCCGTTCTTCTCTCCTCGTGCAAGTCTCGAGGTGCAGGCGGGTCTCTATGGCGTGCCGAAGGCCGAACGCTGGACGGACGAGCTTCTGGCCCTGGTCGGCCTGACCGAGCAGGCCAACGCCTATGCCAGGAACCTGTCGGGCGGCATGAAGCGCCGGCTGCTTCTGGCCAAGGCGCTGGTCCACCGCCCGCAGATCCTGGTGCTGGACGAGCCGACCGCCGGCGTCGACATCAACCTGCGGGAGATGCTCTGGGCCAACGTCCGCAAGCTGAACGAACAGGGGATGACCATCATCCTGACGACGCACTATCTCGAAGAAGCCGAGCAGATGTGTGACGAAATCGCCATCATCAACCACGGCGAAGTCGTCATCCGCCAGAACACCCGCGACCTGCTGTCGCGCACCGACGGCAAGACGCTGGTGCTGGACACGGGCGGCCCGGCGACCCTGCCGCCGCTGCCGGAGGGCGTGCGCCAAGAACGCCGTACCGACGGACGGCTGGCCATCACCTATCCGCCGTCGCGACTGCGCGCCGACCAGATCCTCGACGCGCTGCGCGGCGCGGGCATCCCGATCCTCGACGTCGCGACCGAACAGCCCGACCTCGAGGATGTGTTCGTGGAACTCACCCGCGCCTGATCACCGTTCGCCCGCCGCCGTTCAGCGGGCGCCGATCATCGGCCCCATGGGCGCACCGCCCATGATGTGCAGGTGGAAATGCGGCACCTCCTGCACGCCGTGCGGGCCGGCATTGCTGATCGCGCGGAAGCCCTGCCCCTCTTCCAACCCAATGCCCTCTGCCGCGCAGACCTCGGCGCAAAGCCGCATCAGGCCGGCGATCTCGCCCTCGGCGGCATTGGCCGCGAAGTCGTCGAAACTGACATACTTGCCCTTGGGGATCACCAGAACATGGACCGGCGCCTTGGGCGCGATGTCCCTGAACGCCAGGGCGTGGTCATTTTCGGCCACCTTGTCGCAGGGGATTTCGCCCCGCAGGATGCGCGCGAAGATGTTGTTGTCGTCATAAGTGAAGGCCATGGGCGTCCTCTCTTTCAATCCGTGAACAGATGCGGAGTTTCCGCGATCTTCTGCGCCACGCCGCGGTCCAGATCCAGGAAGGCGGCGATCGCCGCGGCGTTGCGGTCCGGCGGCGCGGCGTCAGACACGACGAAAAGCTGCGCGAAGCCCGCCTCTTTCAGCCGGTCGGCCTCGTGTTCCAGGTCGCTGCGCATGACCGGCAGCAGCCGGGCCAGGACGTCGTCGGGCGCGTCCTCGCCGACCAGCCCGATCCGGCCCATGTGGCCACGGACATAGTCGTCGTCGAAGCGGCTGTCGATGAACAGCACCCGCGTCTCGGCCCGATCCTTCTCGAAATCCGCAATCAGGTTCAGGGCCGAAGGGTCCACGCAGAAGACCAGCCGGTCGGTCTCGAATTCGTCAAACAGCAGCTTGACCAGCGCACGCCGGTGACGTTCGCGCTTGCTCAGCGACGATGCCACGCGGCCCATCTCGGGCAGGTTCGCGTCCAACTCGTTGAAGATATAATCGACCGCCGGGACGGGCGTGTGCTGCCGAATCGCGGCCGCCAGACGCTTGGCGACATGCCATTTCTTGGCGACGATCATGTGGACGACACGCTCGGCCCCCAGGCTGCCGTCGGCCTCCCAGAAGCGAGGGGCGAACCGCCGGCCGATTCGTCCGCGCCCGGTCAGGAACGCGAACAGCCGCCGCCCCTCGGCCGCGATCGGAAAGCCAAGGCCGGTGCTCTGCCACAAGGCCCCCAGCCGCTCGCGCAGTTCCAGCGCCTCGGGGCTGATCTTGCGGGCGAACAAGTAATCCTGCCGCAGCAGCAGGTCGTAGTGGTCGTTACAGAAGACCACCGGCATTCCGTAATCGGTGAAGATCAGGAAGGTCAGCGTCCGCGTGCGGATCTGCGTTCGCGGCACAAGGTGGGCCACCAGCGTCTGGAAGAACGTCTCGTCTGGGATCCAAGTCGTGCTGAAGAAGCGCACGATCTCGGGGCGCTGGTGGATCAGGTCCAGGATCGCCTCGACCGTCTGGCGGCGCAGGCACCACCATTGGGATCCGATCATCACCTGCAGGTCGCGCGGAACCTCTCGCCTAAGGCCAAGCCGCTCCTGCAGCTTGACCGAGGCATAGAACAGTCGTTGCTGGCTGCGTTCGTTGAACCAGTGGCGATAGATCAGGCGCTCTTCCTTGAGGCCGGTCTTGATCCAGTCGCTTTCGAAAAAGTCGAAGCTTTCGATGAAGTCGCAATCCTCGGCATCAAGGAACGACCTGGCGAACTCTGCCGACTTGATCGGCATGCAATCGCCTGAGAGCATGTAGAAATGGGTGGCTTGCGGAAATGCCGCCTCGGCCGCGCGCAGCGCCTCCAGGGTGGCGGCGACCAGGGACCACTCGCCCCAGCCGCACTTTCGCCGGCGCGGCGCGAAAACCACGCCCGGATGATCGCCAAGCGCGTCCCTGATCTGCTGGAACATCGCCGGCGGCGCGCTTTTGTCGAAATGGATCGAGACGAAATCGCCCGTTGCTGTCAGCCGCCTCGCCTGATCGATGACCCCCTGCGGGTCCTTGTGGGTCAGCAGGATGAAGGCGATCCGAGCCATGAGCCTTGTGGTGTCCGTCCCATCGAATTAACGCAGCCCGCCGCAAGGCGTTGTATTCGTCCCCGCGTTTTGCTTTGTGTGTGTAACCGATTTTAGCGTCGGAACAAGCAAGACGGCCCCGACTTCGTCATCGGCCGCGCAATCGGAGAGAGTGATGGGGTTTCCCGGCGTCTGGATGACCGAAAGCGAAAGCATGATCTATCGGGTGGTGCCGAAATGCGCCTGCTCGACCATCGGCCAGATCATGTACTATTCCGACCACGGCCGGTTCTTCGACGGCGACATCCACGATGCGACCGAGGGACTGCACAAGTGGTCGCAGGATCACAGCCAGGGCCCGATTGAACGAGCCGTGCAGTCGCATGACGCGTTGACCTTCACCTGCGTCCGCAACCCCTATGCGCGCATCCTGTCGTCGTTCTTCGACAATATTGCCGGCATCCAGCGCAACGGGCGCCGCTATCGCGGCAACTTGGTGCCGCAGCTGGTGCAGCGCTATGGCATCGACGTCGGCAGTCCGGAAAACGGCTTCCAGTTCGACCAGATCGCCAGCTTCCGCCGCTTTTTGCTGTTCGCCCGCGACACGATCCGCTTCCGCAAGCCGATGGAGCCCGACATTCATTGGTCGGCGATGTCCGGCCATATTTCGACCTTCATCGTGAACGGCGGGCGCTATGACCGAATCTTCTTCACCGAAACCTTCAACGAAGGAATGACTCGGGTCTTGGCAGAGTCGGACACGCGAGTGGCGCTGGATCTGGCCGAGGTGCCGCGCTTCAACGAATCGGAAGGCCATGGGCCCAAGCGGGCGCATAAGGTCAGCGATTATTTCGACGACCTGTCGCGCCACTTGATATGGGAAATCTACAAGGACGATTTCCAGCTGTTCCGCTATGACTTCGACAACCCCGACAACAAGATGCCCCTTTCCGAGGTCGACTTGGACGAGGTTCACGCCAAGCTGGGCCGCTGAACGAAAAACGGGCGCCCAAAGGCGCCCGTCGTGGCGGCGTGTCGGGCGCCGGTCACTCCAGATGGCTCTCCAGGAACCACAGGTCCTTGTCCAGCTCTCGCGAGACGCCGGTCAGCAGATCGGCCGTGTCGGCATCGCCGGAATCGTCGGTGCTGTCGATGGCCTTGCGGACCTTCTCGCCATGGTCACGGATGCGGTCGCAAAGCTCTCTCAGGTGGTCCTGCACCTTGGTCACGTCGGTCGGATAGGGCTTCAGCGTGGTCGAATCCTTGACCACCTCGGCAGTGCCCATCGCCCGCCCGTCAAGGATTTGCACGCGTTCCGCCATCACGTCGGTATGCGCCAGCACGCGGGCATAGACGGCGTCCAGAAATTCGTGAACGGCGATGAAGTTCGGGCCCTTCATGTTCCAATGCGCCTGCTTCACGGCAAGGCCCAGGGCGATGCTGTCCGAGACGCGGGCGTTCAGTGTTTCGATGGATGTCTTTCGGGCGTTGTCTTCAAGCCCCTTCACGTTCACGGCCATGGAAGCCTCCTGCTTGCGGATGTTTCGCCGCTATAACAGGATGCTTGGCCTCCAGGTTCCACGATGCGCCCGAACGGGGGACATGGCCATAAAAAACGGCGCCTCCCGATCCGGGGGCGCCGCCTGGCCGCCGCGCTGTGGCGCGCGGCCGGAAGGCTTCGGATCAGACCGCGCCCTTGATGAAGTTCACCGCATCGCCGACGGTCTGGATGGTTTCGGCGGCGTCGTCGGGGATCTCGATCCCGAACTCTTCCTCGAAAGCCATGACCAGCTCAACGGTGTCGAGGCTGTCGGCGCCCAGATCGTCGATGAACGAAGCGGATTCGACCACCTTGTCCTCATCGACACCCAGATGCTCGACCACGATCTTCTTCACGCGATCAGCGATATCGCTCATGTCATATCCTCATTCTCGCGGGCATCCGCCCAAGTTTTGCGCGGACACGCGGTCCGGTTCAGCACAGGGCGGTTCCCCTGCTGCTAAAGCGGGGGATATAGCACCCATGAACGGTCATGCAACCGCTTTCGAAACGATTCCTGACGGGCGTTGCTGCCGCGACAGGTCGCCTCAGATCATCGCCATCCCGCCGTTGACATGCAGCGTGGCGCCCGTGACATAGGCCGCCTCGGGGCTGGAGAGATAGAGAACCGCGGCGGCGATCTCCTCGGGGCTGCCCATGCGGCCCGCGGGGATCTGGCCCAGGATCTTGCCCTTCTGTTCGTCGTTCAGCTTGTCGGTCATGGCCGTCGCAATGAAGCCAGGCGCCACGCAGTTCACGGTAATCCCCCGGCTGGCCACCTCGTAGGCCAGCGACTTCGACATGCCCACAAGGCCCGCCTTGGCGGCGGCATAGTTCCCCTGCCCCGGATTGCCGGTGGCACCCACGACCGAGGTGATGTTGACGATCCGCCCCCAGCGCGACTTCATCATGCCGCGCAAGACGCTGCGCGACAGCTTGAAGACGCTGGAGAGGTTCACGTCCAGCACCTGCGCCCATTCGTCATCAGACATCCGCATGAACAGGTTGTCGCGCGTGATCCCCGCATTGTTGACCAGGATGTCCAGCGACCCCATCGCCTCGGCGGCGGCCTTTGGCAGCGCGGCCAGCGACCCGGCGTCGCCCAGGTTCGCCGTGACGACATGGGCCCGATCGCCCAGCCTGTCGGCCAGTTCGCGCAAAGGAGCCTCGCGCGTTCCAGACAGCGTCACCGTCGCGCCCGCTCCATGCAGCGCCTCGGCGATAGCGCCGCCGATCCCGCCCGAGGCGCCCGTCACCAGTGCCGTTTTCCCCGTCAGATCAAACATCCCAAGCCCCTTCTTCCTTGTCCAGATACCCCCGGGGTCCGGGGCGGCGCCCCGGTCCGCCGCTCAGCCCTTCAGCGCGGCAATATCGCCCGGCATGCCCACGTTGCGCACGCTGGCGTCCTTGGCGATGCGCTTGATCATGCCCGACAGTGCCTTGCCGGCGCCGATCTCCCAGAACTCGGTCACGCCGGCCTCGGCCATGTTGGCGATGGATTCGCGCCAGCGGACCGTGCCGGTCACCTGCTCGACCAGCAGCCTGCGGATGGCACCGGGCTCGATCACCGCCTCGGCGCGGACATTCGCGATCAGCGGCACGGCCGGTGGCTGGATGTCGACCCCTGCCAGCGCGTCGGCCATCACCGCCGCCGCGGGTTGCATCAGCACCGAATGGAACGGGGCCGAAACCGGCAGCATCAGCGCCCGCTTGGCACCGGCGGCCTTCATCGCCTCGGCCGCGGCCTCGACCGCGCCCTTGTGACCCGAGATCACGACCTGCGCCGGATCGTTGTCATTGGCGGCCTGCACGACCTCGTCTCCACCGATCTCGCGGGCGATGCGATCCACCGTTTCGAAATCCAGGCCCAGGATCGCAGCCATCGCGCCCACGCCCACCGGGACCGCTTCCTGCATGGCCTGACCGCGCAGGCGCAGCAGGCGCGCTGTATCCGACAGTGTCAGCGACCCTGCCGCACAGAGCGCCGAGTATTCCCCCAGCGAATGCCCGGCCACGAAATCGGCATCATGGATATTGATGCCTTCGGCCTCCATCGCGCGGAAGGCCGCGATCGAGGTCGCCATCAGCGCAGGCTGCGCATTGCGGGTCAGCGTCAGGGTGTCGGCATCACCTTCCCAGATCAGATCGGACAGCTTTTCTCCCAGTGCCTCGTCAACCTCGTCGAAGACGTCGCGTGCGGCCGGCCAGGCCTCGGCCAGTTCGCGTCCCATGCCGATCGTCTGTGCACCCTGCCCCGGAAACACGAATGCCCGCATGGCATCCTCCCCAAAATCATTGCGTTGTGATTGGGCATAGCCGTTGCTTCCGCCTGCCGCAACCGATGGCACCGGGGACGCGCACAAGAAGAAAGGGGCCGCAAGGGCCCCTTTTGATCCGTCAAAGCTGTCCTGTCAGCCTCAGCCGACCAGTTCCAGACCCGAGAAGAAGAACGCGATCTCTTCCTTGGCCGTCTCGGGGGCGTCCGACCCGTGGACCGAGTTTTCGCCCATCGACAGCGCGAATTCCTTGCGGATCGTGCCTTCATCGGCATTGGCGGGGTTGGTTGCGCCCATCACTTCACGGTTCTTGGCGATGGCGTTTTCGCCTTCCAGGACCTGCACGACCACTGGTTCCGACGCCATGAACTCGACCAGTTCCCCATAGAAGGGGCGGTCCTTGTGCACTTCGTAGAACTTGCCCGCCTGCTCGGCCGACAGCTTGATGCGCTTCTGCGCGACGATGCGCAGGCCGGCGTCCTCGAACTTGGCGTTGATCTTGCCGGTCAGGTTGCGGCGGGTCGCATCGGGCTTGATGATCGAAAGGGTGCGTTCGGTGGCCATGGGTCGTTACCTTGTCTGATCGGCGGGCCTGGCCCGCGCTTCACGGAAATCCGCGACCGGTTAGCAGGCTTGGCCGTCCCCGGCAAGAAGGCGCGGCGGAACCGGCGCTTGGGCAGCCGGCTTGATCATCCAGCACAGGGGATCCCATGTCAGACACGCGCCAGACCCCGCCCGCACGGCCCCAGTCCGCCCCTGGCGCGGGGATCGACCGGGCGCTGACCAACGGCACGCTGTTCCGCACGGCGGCTCTGTTGCTGCTGTTGGGCGCGGCCTTGGCGTGGTCGCATGTGCTTCTGCTGGTCTTCGGGGCAATCCTGGTGGCAATCGCGCTGCGGGCGGGGGGCAATGGGCTGCACCGGCTGATGGGGCTGCCCGTCAAGCTGGGCGTGATCCTGGTCGTGTTGTCCGTGATCGGGGTGGTGGCCGGCGGCATCTGGCTGGCCGGGTCGTCCATCGCCGCGCAGTTCCGCGATCTTCTGGACGCGCTGCCGCAGTCTTGGGACGCCCTGACCGGCTGGCTGCCGGGCGACCTTCTGGGCCAGACGGTCGAGAACCAGCTGCCCCAGGACATGGAGGCCGGAGCCGAGCGCCTGGCCGAGCGTCTGCCGGACCTGATGGGCATCCTGACGAGCGCGGCCAACACGCTTCTGGGCAGCCTGTCCTCGGTCCTGCTGATGCTGATCACGGCCGTCTACCTCGCGATGGAGGCGCGCCTTTATCGCGACGGGGCGATCCGGCTGGTGCCTCTGCGCCATCGGGACCGCGCCCTCGAGATCACGGACGAACTGGGCGGCCAGCTGGCCCGCTGGATGGCGGGACAGGCGCTGGACATGGTGGTGGTCGCGATCCTGGCGGGTCTGGGCCTGTGGCTGCTGGGGGTGCCGCTGACGCTGATCCTGGCGCTGATCGCAGGGGTCACCAACATCGTGCCGATCGTCGGGCCGGTCTTCTCGGGCGCCATCGCGGTGCTGGTGGCGCTGCCGCAGGGCGTGGACACGGCGCTGTACGTCGCGCTGCTGTTCCTGGCCATCCAGACCTTCGAGGGCGACGTCCTGATGCCGCTGATCCAGCGCTATGCGGTGCAGCTGCCGCCTGCGCTGACCATCGTCGCCATCGTCGCCTTCGGCGGCCTTTTCGGTTTCGTCGGGGTGGTGCTGGCAACGCCGCTGCTGATCGTAGCACTGCTGCTGATCCGCCGCCTTTACGTGCAGGACACCCTGGGCGACCCGGATGTCGGTTGAGAAAGGACGATGCCTTGATGATTCCGTCACAGGAAGATCGTATGATGTCTGAGGGTCCAACAGAGGTCTGTCAGGATGGAACCGTTGACCAAGGGGCGTTATCGCGCGCGACTGGCCACCACCGACCAGGATCTGCGTGATACGCAGCGGCTGCGTTGGCTGTGTTTCCTGGCCCGCACCGGAGAGGCCGATGACGGCCATCGCCTTGACGCAGACGACATGGACGCCCCCTGCCAGCATATGCTGATCGAGGAGGCGGCGTCGGGCAAGCTCGTCAGCAGCTTTCGCTTCCTGCCGCTGACGGACGGTTCTCAGATCGCGCGCAGCTATTCTGCGCGGCACTATGATCTTGCCGCGCTTGGCCGCTTCGACGGCCCCATGGTCGAGATGGGGCGCTTCTGCATCCATCCCGACCGCCGCGACCCCGACATCCTGCGCACGGCCTGGGCGGCGTTGACCCGGCATGTCGACGACACTGGCGTCGAGATGCTGTTCGGCTGCTCAAGCTTCTTCGGATGCGATCCTGACGCGCATGCCGACGCCTTCACGATGCTGAAGGACCGCCATCTGGCGCCGCGACGCTGGTGGCCGCGCGTCAAGGCGCCCAGCGTGTTCCGCTTTGCCCGCGTGCTGCGCCTGCGCCAGCCGGACCCCCGCCGGGCGATGGCCACCATGCCGCCGCTGCTGCGCAGCTATCTGGCGATGGGCGGCTGGGTCAGCGACCACGCCGTCGTCGATCAGGCGCTGAAGACCATGCATGTCTTCACCGGGGTCGAGATCCGCGCCATTCCCCCGGCGCGACGGCGATTGCTGGATACGATGGCTGGGCTGACCTGAAATCTGCCTGTTCGCCGCGCATACTGCCCAATACACATGCATCCGCACTATTGTTGCCTGCCTCCGCAGCACGCGTGTCGGCAGATGCCGTTGACGCTGCCGCGTCCTTGGCAACCCATGCCCACATGTTCGACAGCGCCACCAGCCAAATCCGCATGCAGCGCAGCCACGGGGCGGCGCAGGTGGCAATGGGGCCGCGCGGCCTGATCGACCTGTCGCAGCGCGGATCGGCCAAGGCGATGCTGCCCCGCATGACCGCCGGCCTGCCCGAAATCGTGTTCCTGAACACATCTGGCGGGCTGGCCTCGGGCGACAGCCTGTCCTTCGCCGTCGACCTGCGGCCGGGCACCCGCGCCGTCGCCACGACGCAGACCGCGGAACGCGCCTATCGCGCGCAGCAGGGTCCTGCCATGGCGAACGTCGCCCTGTCGGTGGGCGCGGGTGGCTGGCTGGATTGGCTACCGCAGGAAACGATCCTCTATGACGGGGCCCGGCTTGACCGAGAGACGACCGTCACCCTTGCGCCGGACGCGGGTTGCCTGCTGCTCGAGATCCTGATCCTCGGGCGCCTTGCCATGGGCGAACGTCCGCAGCGCCTGCAGCTTCGCGACCGGCGGATCGTGCGCCGTGAGGGCCGGGTCGTGCATCACGACGCGCTGGCCCTGGACGATGCTGCCTTGACCAGGCTGGACGGGCCGGCCCTGCTGAACGGGGCGCGCGCGATGGCGACCCTGGCGATGGTCGCCCCCCATGCGCCCGATCTGCTGGCCCCGGCCCGCGGGGTCCTTGACGAACCCGGCGTCACCGCCGCCGCAAGCGCACCGCCCGGGCGGCTGGTCCTGAGGATGCTGGCCGACGACGGCTGGCCCCTGCGGCGGCAGATCAACCGGCTGCTGCGCGTCCTGCGCCCCGATCCCCTTCCCCGCATCTGGCAGGTCTGACGATGAACCTTTCCCCCCGCGAACGCGAAAAGCTGCTGGTCTCGGTCGCCGCCATGGTGGCGCGCGGCCGCCTGTCGCGCGGCGTCAAGCTGAACCACCCCGAGGCCATCGCCCTGATCACCGATTTCGTGGTCGAGGGCGCGCGCGACGGCCGATCGGTCGCCGACCTGATGCAGGCGGGCGCCCATGTCATCACCGTCGACCAGTGCATGCCCGGCATCCCGCAGATGATCGAATCCGTCCAGGTCGAGGCGACCTTTCCCGACGGCACCAAGCTGGTCACCGTCCACCATCCCATCCGCGAGGCTTCCGAATGAAACGACTGCTTCTTGCCGCCATGCTGTCCCCCTCTGCCGCGCTGGCCCATCCCGGGAATGTTCAGGACGGCGGCCAGTTCCTGCACGGGTTGGCCCACCCGGTCGGCGGGGCCGATCACCTGCTGGCGATGGTCGCGCTCGGACTTCTGGCCGCGCAGCTCGGCGGGCGTGCGGTCTGGGCCCTGCCGGGGACTTTCGTCGGCGCGATGCTGGCAGGCGGAATGATGGGCGCAGGCGGCGTGGGCTTTCCCGCGGTCGAGCCGATGATCCTCGCCTCGGTCGTGATCCTGGGCGTGATGGTGGCGATGGCCGCACGCCTGCCGTTGGCCGCGCTTCTGCCGATGGTGGCGGCTTTCGGCGCGGCCCATGGATGGGCGCATGGGACGGAAGGCCCGGCGACGGGGCTGGCGCTTTACGCCGCAGGCTTCGTGTTGGCGACCCTGGCGCTGCACCTGGGCGGCATCGCCTTCGGCCGCCTGCTGTCGCGGGGGCTGGAGCTGCGTGTCCTCGGCGGCGGGACCGCATTGGCAGGCATCGCGCTGGCGGTGGCGTGACATGATCCCCGGAGAGATCTTCCCTGCCGATGGCGAGATCGCCCTGAACGAGGGGCGCGACACGATCACGCTGATGATCGCCAATACGGGCGACCGGCCGATACAGGTCGGCAGCCATTACCATTTCGCCGAAACCAATGCCGCGCTGGATTTCGACCGCGCCGCCGCGCGCGGCATGCGGCTGGCCATCCCTGCAGGCACCGCCGTGCGGTTCGAACCGGGTCAGTCGCGTCAGGTGACGCTGGTAGGCTATGCGGGCGCCCGGATCGTGCACGGCTTTCGCGGCCAGATCGGGGGTGCGCTGTGACGACGCTGTCCCGCGCCGACTACGCGGCGCTGTATGGCCCGACCACCGGCGACCGCATTCGCCTGGCCGACACAGAGATCGTCATCGAGGTCGAGCGTGACCTGACCATCCCCGGAGAGGAGGTCAAGTTCGGCGGCGGCAAGGTCGTCCGCGACGGCATGGGCCAGTCCCAGATCACGCGCGCGGGCGGGGCGATGGACACGGTCATCACCGGCGTCGTGGTCTTTGACCATCAGGGCATCGTGAAGGCCGATGTCGGCCTGAAAGATGGCGTGATCGCCGGGATCGGGAAGGCCGGCAACCCCGACACCCAGCCTGGCGTCACCCTGATCATTGGCCCCGGCACCGAGATCATCGCGGGCGAAGGGCGCATCCTGACGCCGGGCGGCTTCGACTGCCACATCCATTACATCTGCCCGCAGCAGGTGGACCACGCGCTGCATTCCGGCGTCACGACGCTGCTGGGCGGCGGCACCGGCCCCGCGCATGGCACGCTGGCCACGACCTGCACCCCCGGACCGTGGCACATCGCCCGCATGCTCGAGGCCTGCGCCGACCTGCCGGTGAACATCGGCATCGCTGGCAAGGGCAACGCCAGCATCAAGGCGCCCCTGGAGGAGCAGATCCGCGCCGGCGCCTGTGCGCTGAAGCTGCACGAGGATTGGGGCACCACGCCCAAGGCCATCGACACCTGCCTGAGCGTTGCCGACGCGATGGACGTGCAGGTGATGATCCACACCGACACGCTGAACGAATCGGGCTTCGTCGAGGACACGATGGCCGCCATCGCCGGCCGCACCATCCACGCCTATCACACCGAGGGCGCGGGCGGCGGCCATGCCCCCGACATCATCCGCATGGTCGGCATGGCAAATGTCCTGCCCTCGTCCACCAACCCGACCCGGCCCTACACGGCGAACACTGTCGAGGAACATCTCGACATGCTGATGGTGTGTCATCATCTGGACCGCCGCGTGCCCGAGGACGTGGCCTTCGCCGAATCCCGCATCCGCAAGGAGACGATCGCGGCCGAGGACATCCTGCACGATCTGGGCGCGTTCAGCGTGATCTCCTCGGACAGCCAGGCGATGGGCCGGATCGGAGAGGTCATCATCCGCACCTGGCAGACCGCATCGAAGATGCGCCAGCAGCGCGGTCCCCTGCCCGGCGAACAGGGCCACAACGACAACCTGCGCGCCCGGCGCTATATCGCGAAGTACACGATCAACCCGGCGATCGCACATGGCGTCAGCCAGCACATCGGCTCGATCACGCCCGGCAAGCGCGCCGATCTGGTGCTGTGGTCGCCGGCCTTCTTCGCGGCCAAGCCCGAAATGGTTCTGGTCGGCGGTCAGATCAGCGTGGCGCAGATGGGCGATCCCAACGGCTCGATCCCGGTGCAGCCGATCTTCTCGCGGCCTATGTGGGGGTACAACCGGCGTGCCTCGGCCCTGTTCGTCAGCCGGGCGGGGCTCGAGGCCGGGGCGGGCAGTGGCTTGTCGAAGGCGCTGATCGCTGTCGAACACACCCGCGACATCGGCAAGACCGACATGGTGCTGAACGCCACCATGCCCGCCATCGAGGTCGATCCCGAGACCTATGAGGTGCGCGCCGATGGCGAACTTCTGACCTGCGAGCCTGCGGCCGACCTGCCGCTGGCGCAACGCTATTTCCTGTTCTGAAAAGGCCCGCCATGATCCCCCACGCCCATTCCGTCAGCCGCCGGGCCACCGGCCCCTTTCAGGGCGAAATCGCGCTGGACTACGAAGGCCGCCTGCTGCGCCGCAAGCGGCTGGCCTGCGATGGCGGCGACTTCCTGGTGGACCTGCCCGAGGTGACCAGCCTGAATGACGGTGACGCCTTCGCACTGTCCGACGGGCGCAGCATCGTCGTGCGCGCCGCTGCGGAACCGGTGCTGGTCATCACGGGCGACCTGCCGCGGCTGGCTTGGCATATCGGCAACCGCCACACGCCCTGCCGGATCGAGCCCGATCGCCTGATCATCCGCCAGGACCACGTGCTCGAGGCGATGCTGCGCCAGCTGGGTGCCGACCCGCAGCCCGCGCTGCTGCCTTTCAGTCCCGAAGGCGGCGCCTATGGCCACGGCCGCACCTTCGGTCACGATCATGGTCACGGGCACGGGCATGACCATGGGAAGCATCATCACGGTCACAGCCACGCCCATGACCACGCCTGAGGCCGCCCGGCTGCAACTGGCGCAGATGCTGTCGCCCGCCTTCCCGACCGGCAGCTTTGCCTGGTCGCAGGGGCTGGAATGGGCGATGGACCAGGGGCTGGCCACGCGGCGGACGCTGCCGCAATGGCTGGCCGACTGGTTGGACCATGGCGCGGGCTGGACCGATGCCGTGCTGGTCGCGCTGTCCCTACGGTCCGGCGCCGACCACCAGGCGCTGAACGATCTGGCCCGCGCGGCCTGCCCGACAAGCCAGCGCCTGACCGAGACGGCCGAACAGGGCGCAGCCTTCGCGGCCAATGTCGCGGCGCTATCCGGTTGCGCACAGGACCCGGCGGCGCTGCCCGTGGCCTTCGGCCGCGCCTGCGCCGCGATGCCCCTGCCCGCCCCCGAGGTCATTGCCGCCTTCCTTCAGGCTCAAGCCGCCGCCCTTGTCAGCGCCGCCGTCCGCTTTCTGCCACTTGGGCCCGTCGAGGGGCAGCGCATGCTGGCCGACCTGCAGCCGCGCATCCTGGCACGGGCACTGATCGCCTCGGACACGTCCGAGGACGATCTGGCCAGCGCGGCCTGGGGTGCGGACATCGCCGCGATGCGCCACGAAACCATGACCACAAGGATTTTCCGTTCATGAGCCAGCATGGCCCCCTCCGCGTCGGTATCGGCGGCCCCGTCGGCGCCGGCAAGACGACGCTGACCGAACAACTGGCCCGCGCGCTGGCCCCCCGCCTGTCGATGGCCGTCGTCACGAACGACATCTATACCCGTGAAGACGCCGAGGCATTGATGCGCGCCCAGGTCCTGCCCGCCGAGCGCATCCGCGGGGTAGAGACCGGCGGCTGCCCCCATACCGCCATCCGCGAGGATGCCAGCATCAACTTGGCCGCCATCGCCAATCTGAACGCGGCCTTTCCCGACCTTGATCTGGTGCTGATCGAATCGGGCGGCGACAATCTGGCCGCGACCTTCAGCCCGGAACTGGCCGACCTGACGATCTATGTGATCGACACGGCGGCAGGGCAGGACATCCCCAGAAAGCGCGGGCCGGGACTGGCCCGGTCAGACCTGCTGGTCGTCAACAAGACTGACCTGGCCCCCCATGTCGGCGTCGATGCGGAACTGCTGGAAAAGGATGCACATGAGGCGCGCGGCCCACGCCCCGTCGTCATGGCCCAGCTGCGCCACGGCAAGGGTGTGCAGCAGATCATCGATTTCCTGGTGACGCAGGGCGGCTTGACGCTGCAGCCAGCCTGATGTTGCCCGCACGGAAGGCAGGGACGCCGACAGCTGCTCAAGCTTACGCCAAGCCCTGCGCCGACCGTCCCGAAGCTGCCGCTTTCCTGTCCAATGAGCAAAATTTGCGCTCAGTCTTCTGGTGCGGGGGCCGCGCCCCCAATGAACAACAGGGACACCGGCCGTCCGGCCGAGGGGAAAAGATGAGCAAGCTGACCAAGATCCTGATGCTGACCAGCGCCGTCGCGCTGGCCCAGACCGCCCACGCCCAAGAGGGAGAGCCGATCAAGATCGGCGTCCTGCATTCGCTGTCGGGCACCATGGCGATTTCGGAAACCACGCTGAAGGACACTGTCCTGATGCTGGTCGAACAGCAAAATGCCAAGGGCGGCGTCCTTGGCCGCCCGCTCGAGGCGGTGGTGGTGGACCCCGCTTCGGACTGGCCGCTGTTCGCCGAAAAGGCGCGAGAGCTGCTGACCGTCAGCGACGTGGACGCGATCTTCGGCTGCTGGACATCGGTCAGCCGGAAATCCGTCCTGCCGGTGATCGAGGAGCTGAACGGCCTGCTGTTCTATCCTGTGCAATACGAGGGCGAGGAATCCTCGAAGAACGTGATCTATACCGGCGCCGCGCCGAACCAGCAGGCGATCCCGGCGGTCGACTACATGCGCGACGAACTGGGCGTCGAGAAATGGGCGCTTCTGGGCACCGACTATGTCTATCCGCGCACGACGAACAACATCCTCGACGCCTACCTGAAGGACAATGGCGTGGCCGAGGAGGACATCTTCGTCAACTACACCCCGTTCGGCCACAGCGACTGGTCCAAGATCGTGGCCGACGTGGTCGCGCTTGGCGCGGACGGCAAGAAGGTCGGGGTGGTGTCCACCATCAACGGCGACGCGAACGTGGGCTTTTACAAGGAGTTGGCCGCGGCGGGCGTCAGCGCCGACGACATCCCGGTCATGGCCTTCTCCGTTGGCGAGGAAGAGCTGTCGGGCCTGGATACCGCGAACCTTGTCGGGCACCTGGCCGCCTGGAACTATTTCCAGACCGCCGAAAGCGACGCGAACACCGACTTCATCACCGGCTGGCACGAATTTGCCAGCCCCGACCGCGTGACAAACGACCCGATGGAGGCCACGATGATCGGCTTCAACGCCTGGGTCGCGGCTGTCGAAAAGGCCGGCACCACCGACGTGGACCCGGTGCTGGACGCGATCGTGGGAGTCGAGGTGCCGAACCTGACCGGCGGCACCGCCACTGTCCTGCCGAACCACCACATTACCAAGCCCGTTCTGATCGGAGAGATCCGCGAGGATGGCCAGTTCGACATCGTCAGCCAAACCGACCCCGTGCCCGGTGACGCGTGGACGGATTTCCTGCCTGAATCCGCGGTCCTGGACGCCGACTGGCCGGGCAAGGACTGCGGCATGTTCAACACCGACACGCAGACCTGTGTGCAGGTGCAGTCGAACTATTAACCTGACTGCCGGGCGGCCTCGGCGGCCCGGCCCCCTTTCCGGAAGGATGCCCCGCGTGACCCGGTTCCGCCTGCTTGCCTGCGCGCTTGCGCTGATCCTGCCCATCCCGGCGCTGGCCAATCCCGCGCTTCAGGCGGTGGTCGACGGCAATATCGATCAGATCGAGCGCCCTTCGCGACTGACCGTGGGCCCCTTGGTAGCAGAAATCGCCGCGACCGGGCCCGAGGGGCTGGCCTTGCTGCAGGCCTGGGCGGACCGCGACCTGTCGCTGAGCGATGACGGGCGTCTGCTGATCGCGGGCGATCCGCCCACCGACGCGGTGACCGGCGCACCGGCGCCCGGCGCCGAGGGCAGCGCGCTTCGGCCCAATTCTGGCGTGCGGGGCGTGATCGAATCGGCGCTGGTGACGGGGCTTCTGTCTGACCCCGACCCGGCGCGGCGCGCATCGGCCTTGGACACGCTGGCCCGCGGCGGCACCTTCGAGCAGCTGCAGGCGCTGCGCGGCGCGCTGGACGACCCTGACCCGGATCTCGCCGCCCGGAAGGCGCGGCTGGAACGCCTTCTGACCATCCAGGTGGGCGAAAACAGCGCCACCCGCGTGGCCGCCATCAACGACCTGGCGGGCGATGTAGGGTTGGACTTCCGGGCCGCGCTGAACCCGCTGCTGGCAACGCGGACCATCGCCGCGCCCGAACCGCCGGAGGGCGCCAACGTCGCGCGCGAAATGACGCCGGGCGGCGACGACCTTTCCCGCGATGCAGCGCTGGCGCAGCTGGTCCAGCAGGACCTGCTGCAGCCGCCGCTGACCCGCAACGGGCTGCGCGACGTTCTGGCGCAGCATATCGTCGACGGAGAGGTGGGCGGCGTTCCCGTGGCCGACCTGTCATCGCCCAAAGCCCGCGACCGCGCCTATGAGGCGCTGGAGGCCGCCGGCACCGTCCCTCCCGCCGCCACCGATGCCGAGGCCGAGGCCGCGCTGGAGGCGAACCGCTTCTTCCAGCTTTATGCCGAAACCGACCCCGCGGTCACTGATGCGGCCGCGGCCGCGCAGACCCGGGCGCAGGTCCGGCTGGCCGCGATGACGACCATCGATCTGGGGCTGGACGCGCTGTCACTGGCTTCGATCTATTTTCTGGCGGCGATCGGACTGGCGGTGACCTTCGGCGTGATGCGCGTGATCAACATGGCGCATGGCGAATTCATCATGATGGGCGCCTATACCGGATACACCGTGCAGACGCTGATCGCGGATCGCACGCTGTCGCTGATCGTGGCGCTGCCCCTGGCCTTTGCCGTGACCTTCGGGGCGGGAGTGATCCTCTATCGGCTGGTGATCCGCCATTTGGCCCACCGCCCGCTGGAAACGCTGCTGGCGACCTTCGGCGTGTCGATCGCGCTGCAGCAGCTGGCCAAGAACATCTTCGGCACGCAGGCCCGCCCCTTGACCTCGCCCGCGTGGCTGGAGGGGTCCATCACGGTCAATGACGTGATCGGCGTCAGCTCGATCCGTGTGGCGATCTTCGTGCTGGCGCTGATGTTCCTTGGGCTGTTCCTGTTCATCATGAAGCGCACCCGCCTTGGCCTTGAGGTGCGCGCTGTCACGCAGAACCCAGGCATGGCCGCCAGCATGGGCATCAACCCGGACCGCATCGCCATGCTGACCTTTGGCCTGGGGTCCGGCATCGCCGGCATCGCGGGCATCGCCATTGGGCTTTTTGCGCAGGTCACGTCCGAACTGGGACAGGGCTATATCGTGCAAAGCTTCATGACCGTGGTCGTGGGCGGCGTGGGCAACATCTGGGGCACGCTGGCCGGGGCCACGCTGATCGGCGGGCTGTCCAAGGTCATCGAATTCCTGAACCCCGCAAACACGCTGGCGGCACAGACGTTCATGATCCTTTTCATCATTATCTTCATCCAGTTCCGTCCGCGCGGGATCATCCCGCAGCGCGGCCGCGCAGCCGAGGCGTGACATGACCCGCAAGCCCTTCATCCTGCAGAACCCCTCGATCTTGATCGTCATGGCGGTGCTGGCGGTCTTCACCGTTACGGTCACGATGCTCAGCCACGCCTATGGCTCGGGCGTCATCCCGACCTCGACGGTCAAGGTCTTCGGCATGACGCTGTGCCTGGCGCTGGCCGCCGTCGCCATGGACCTGGTCTGGGGCTATCTGGGCATCCTGTCCCTGGGGCAGATGGCGTTCTTCGCGCTTGGCGGCTACATGATCGGGCAGTGGCTGATGTATGCCCGGACTGAAAGCATCGTCGCCGTTCAACTGGCGCAGAACCCGATCCCGCCCACCGCGCTGGAACTGCAAGAGGCCGTGGCGAACCAGATCTTCGGCGTGGTGGGCAGCGCCGAGCTGCCGCTGGTCTGGTCCTTCGCCCATTCCCTGCCGCTGCAACTGCTGCTGGTGGTCGTGGTGCCGGGCCTTCTGGCGCTGGTCTTCGGCTGGCTGGCCTTCCGCAGCCGTGTGAACGGCGTCTATCTGTCGATCCTGACGCAGGCGATGACGCTGGCCCTGGCGCTGTGGCTTTTCCAGAACGACAGCGGCTTTCGCGGCAACAATGGGCTGTCGGGCCTGCAGAACCTGCCTGGACTGGAGGAGGTCGACCAGGCGACGCTGTCGGTCTGGTTCCTCTGGGCATCCGCCGCGGCCCTGGCAGTCTTTTACCTGCTGGCGGCCTGGCTGGTCAGCGGCAAGTTCGGCAGCGTGATCCGCGCGATCCGCGACGACGAAACCCGCGTGCGGTTCCTGGGCTACCCGGTCGAGGGCTTCAAGCTGGTCGTCTTCACCTTGGCCGCGATGATCACCGCCGTGGCGGGCGCCCTCTATTACCCGCAGGCAGGCATCATCAACCCGGCCGAGCTGATGCCCATCGCCTCGATCTATCTGGCGGTCTGGGTCGCCATCGGTGGCCGCGGGCGGCTTTACGGGGCGGTGATCGGGGCCGTGGTCGTGTCGCTTCTGTCCAGCTGGTTCACCGGCGGGCGTGCGCCCGACCTGAACCTGGGCGTTTATGTCGTGAACTGGGTGGACTGGTGGCAGGTGGCGCTTGGCCTGTCGTTCGTCCTGGTGACGCTTTTCGCGCCCAAGGGCATCGCCGGCATCTTCGACCTGCTGGCCGGCGTCATGCCGCCCAGACGGCGCGGCCGCGACCTCGGCCCCGACCAGGGCGCCCTGCAGGAACAGGAGGCCAAGGCATGAGCGCGCTTCTGGAAGTCAGCGGCATCAGCAAGTCCTTCGACGGGTTCAAAGCGATCAACAACCTGTCGTTCTCGATCAACGCGGCCGAGCTGCGGGCCGTCATCGGGCCGAACGGCGCCGGCAAGACCACCTTCATGGACATCGTGACCGGCAAGACCACGCCGGACGAGGGCGAGGTCCGGTTCGGCGACACCGGCCGGTCGCTTCTGAAGATGAACGAGGCGCAGATCGCCCGCGCCGGGATCGGCCGGAAGTTCCAGCGCCCAACCGTCTTCGAGGACCAAACCGTCGCCGACAACCTGACCATGGCACTGAAGGCCGACCGCACCCCCTTTGCCGTCCTGTCTTGGCGCCCGTCGCGCAGATCGCAGGCGCGCGTGCTGGCCCTGGCCGACGAGGTCGGCCTGTCCGCCCAGCTGTCCCGCCGCGCCGGAGAGCTGAGCCACGGACAGAAGCAATGGCTCGAGATCGGCATGCTGCTGGCGTCGGACCCCCGCCTGCTGCTGGTGGACGAACCCGCCGCCGGCATGACGCTGGCGGAACGCGAACAGACGACGACGCTGCTGTGCAAGCTGGCCGAGACGCGGGCGGTCGTGGTCGTCGAACACGACATGGACTTCGTGCGCCGCCTGAACTGCAAGGTCACGGTGCTGCACCAGGGGTCAGTCCTGGCCGAGGGCAGCCTGGACCATGTGACCCGCAATCCCGACGTCATCGACGTCTATCTGGGGCGATAGGATGCTGACCGCGACGAACCTGACCCTGCATTACGGCGGCAGCCAGATCCTGCACGGCATCGACATCACCGCCCGCGCCGGCGCCGTCACCTGCGTGATGGGCAACAACGGCGTCGGCAAGACCTCGCTGATGAACCTGCTGGCGGGGCGGCACCCCCGGACGGGCGGAGAGGTCGTTCTGGATGGCAAGCCGCTTGGCCGCCTGTCGGCGCAGAAGATGGCGCGGATGGGCGTCGGCTATGTGCCGCAGGGGCGGGCGATCTTCCCGATGCTGACCGTGCGCGAGAACATGGAGACGGGCTTTGCCTGCCTGCCCCGCGCCGACCGTCGCATCCCCGACGAAATCTTCGAGAGCTTCCCCGTCCTGGCCGAGATGGCGCACCGGCGCGGCGGCGACCTGTCCGGCGGTCAGCAGCAGCAGCTGGCCATCGCCCGCGCGCTGATCACCCGGCCCCGCATCCTGCTCTTGGACGAGCCGACCGAGGGCATCCAGCCCAACATCATTGCCCAGATCGGCCGCGTCATTGCCGGTCTGCGCGACCGCGGCGACATGGCGATCGTCCTGGTCGAGCAGTTCTTCGACTTCGCCTGGGACCTCGGCGACAATTTCCTGATCATGGAACGCGGTCGGGCGGTCATGCAGGGACCCAAATCCGCACTGCGCCGAGAGGACCTGCACGCCCGTCTGGCCGGCCACGCCGCCGCTTGACATCAATGTGGCGGTCCCCGGCCCGCTCTGGCGCTGCAGCGTCGGGTGCCCGACCACACGCAGCACAGGCGCCGTGGTGCAGGCAACTGGCAATGAATTGTATCGGTCACGCGTCCCGAACAAAGTGATTGTTCGGCACAGGATCGACGCCATGCCTCCGATGCCTCACCTGCGACACTTTCAGCGATCAGGGCGAGCCGCCGCGAGCCCGTGCTTCGGCCCATGCCCGCCAACCGAGACTTATCTCAACTGGACGGCTGGTGCAGGCCGCCGCGCGCCTTCGCCTGGTGCGGCAGTGTCCCTTGCAGCTTGAGCCGCCAGGCGATTGGTTCGATACGGCCGCCAAATGCAGAAGCCGGACGCGAGAGGGGCTGATGCAACCACGCTGCGGGTCGAGGCGATCGGCCTCAGGCGCCGATTCAGCGCATCTCCGGCAGCCGGCCACGATCAGCTTGGAGGCCCATCACCGATCACCCCCGCAGGATGGTCTGCACAGCATCCGGAAATCCCTTGCCCCAGCCACTGGCAGCCGCGCGAAGCATAGCGCCTGTTCAAATCTCAGCGCTTGCGCTCCCATCGACCAGATTCCTCGGACCAGTATTCGGCCTCGACCTCGGCGCCGGTCAGGGCGCGCCATTGCTCGCGGGCGCGGGCGACCGCGCCGCTGTCGCCGCCGTCGAAGAGGATGCAGGTCCGCTGCAGCGCCACCGCCTCGGGCGGGGCGATGTCGACGCCGTCAATGGCCATCAGGCAGGACGGCGAATTCGGCGCGGGCTGCCCTGGCACCGTCAGCAGCACCGGCTGGCGCGCATCGTGCATCCCCCCGGCAAGGCCATGCGGCAGGAAGCCCTCACCCTGCCACAGCTGCTGGTCCAGCCGGTCGAGCCGCGCCGCGGCGGGGCCGCGCAGCTCGACCCGCCAGCCGGACTGAAGCGCCTTCGTTAGAAGGACGGGCAGCAGCGCCTCGGCCGGCGAGCGGGTGAGGTGATAGAACAGCGCCTTGCCCATCAAGCGGCTCCGCCCGCGCCCGGCCGACACCGGCGCGCGGCAGGCGCGCCGGTCGGTTCACGGCGGTGGGTCACTGACCCTCGTATTCGTCGCGCACCAGCCGGTCCAGCGTCATGACGCCCCAACCCGTCGCCCCCTTCGGCGCAAGGTCCGTGGCCTGCGGCGGCAGCGTCACCCCGGCGATGTCGATATGCGCCCAGGGCTGGCCGTCCCGGATGAAGCGCTGCAGGAACTGCGCCGCGGTGATCGATCCCGCCGCGCGACCGCCGGAGTTCTTCATGTCGGCCAGCCGCGACTTGATCAGCGTGTCATAGGCCGGGGCCAGCGGCATCCGCCAAGCGCCCTCGCCCTCGGCGCGCGCGGCCGCGAGGATCTCGTCGGCCAGCGCGTCGTCGTTAGAGAAGATGCCGGCATGTTCGTGCCCCAGCGCAACTATGACCGCGCCGGTCAGGGTTGCCAGGTTGATGACCGCCTTGGGGTTGAAGCGGTCCTGAGCGTACCAGAGGACGTCGGCCAGAACCAGCCGACCCTCGGCGTCGGTGTTCACGACCTCGATCGTGTCGCCCTTCATGGACTTCAGGATGTCGCCGGGGCGATAGGCTCCGCCGTCCGGCATGTTCTCGACCAGCCCGACAAGGCCCACGACGTTGGCCTTGGCGCGGCGCAGCGCCAGGGTGCGCATGGTGCCCGCGACAACGCCCGCGCCGCCCATGTCCATCGTCATCTCCTCCATGCCCGCGCCGGGCTTGATCGAGATGCCGCCGGTGTCGAAGACGACGCCTTTGCCGACCAGCGCCAGCGGGGCCTCGTCGCCGCCGCCGTTCCAGCGCATGACGACGACCTTCGAGGGGCTTTCGCTGCCCTGACCCACGGCCAGAAGCGCGCGCATGCCAAGCTTGCGCAGCTGATCCTCGTCCAGGACCTCCACGGTCAGGCCGATCTCCTGCATGGCCAGAAGGCGGTCGGCGAAGTCGCTGGTGGTCAGGACATTGGCGGGTTCGTTCACCAGGTCGCGGGTGAAGAACACGCCCTCCGCCAGCGCGGCCGAATCCGAGGCGCTGCGGGCCAGTGCCTCGGGATCCTTGATCATGAAGGTCACGCGCGGACGGTCGCCGGGCTTCTCGTCCTCGGATTTGGTCTTGTAGGCGTCGAAGTCATAGCCGCGTAGTGCCAGCCCCAGCGCCACCTGGTCGGCCAGCTTGTGACTGCCCGCCAGAACCAGCGTGTGGACGTGCCCCAGCTTGGCGCCGATGACGGCTCCGGCGCGGCGGGCTTCGGCCTGGGTGGCGGTGTTGGGCAGCACGACAAGCACCAGCGCTTCGGCGGCCATGCCGGCGGGGAAGGCCAGTTCCAGCGCCTGCCCCGGTTTCAGCGCCTGCCCCGCCTTCGACGCAAGCGCGCGCGCCGCCGCGTCGCGCGTGGCGCGCGGCAGCTTGCCGGGCAGTTTGTCGCCGGCCGTCAGGATCAGCGCGACGCGGCCCTGATGCTCGGCCAGTTTCTCGGGCGCGGTTTCGGTGAAGCTGATTTCGACAGGCTGTGTCATCTGGAACGGTCCTCTCGTCTGGTTGCGCCGACCCTAGCCCCCTGCCCGGCCCTTTTCCAGAGCCGCCCTTGCGGCTAAGCAAGGCGAAACGTCACGCGAAGAAGGCAGCCCATGCCCCGGATCGACCGCTATATCCTTGGCCAGCTGCTGACGCTGTTCGGCTTCTTTGCGCTGGTGCTTGTGTCGGTCTACTGGATCAACCGGGCCGTCAGCCTGTTCGACGACCTTCTGAACGACGGCCAGACCGCGCTGGTCGTGCTGGAGTTCACGGCGCTGACGCTGCCGCTGGTGATCTCGGTCGTGCTGCCGGTGGCGGCCTTCGCCGCGACCGCCTACGGCACGAACCGCCTGTCCGGCGAATCCGAGCTGGTGGCGATGCAGTCGGCGGGCCTGTCGCCCTGGCGGCTGGCGCGGCCGGTCCTGATCTTCGGGGTCGCGGTGGGGCTGATGGTCGCGGTGCTGGTCCACGGGCTGGTGCCGATGGCGCGGGCCCGGCTGGCCGAGCGGTCGGCCGAGATTGCCGAGAACGTGACCGCACAGTTCCTGCGGCCGGGATCGTTCCAGTATCCGACGCGCGACGTGACGCTGTTCATCCGCGACGTCGCCGCCGACGGTCGCCTTCTGGACCTGTTCATCGAGGATGCGCGAAACCCCGACGACCGCGTGACCTATACCGCGCAAGAGGCGCTTGTGGTGCGTACCGACACCGGCCCCGTTCTGGTCCTGCTGGAGGGGATGAGCCAGAATCTGCGCCAGGACACGGGCGCCCCCCGAATGGCGGTGACCCGGTTCGACGAGTTCAGTTATGACATCGGAGCGATGTTCGGCGGGCGCGGCGACCGGGGGCGCGACCTTCGCGACTACGGCACGCTGCGGCTGCTGGCGCCTGACGCCCAGTTGCTGGAGGCGACCGGCGCCACGCCAGAGGATGCCCGCCGCGAGGCCCACGAGCGGATCGCCCAGCCCCTGCTGTCGCCTGTGGCCGCGATGATCGGTTTTGCCACCTTGATGATCGGCGGCTTCTCGCGCTTCGGCGTCTGGAGGCAGGTCGGCTGGGCGATCCTGGGGCTGATCCTGGTGCAGTTCCTGTCCAATGCAGCCGCCAACCAGGTCGGACGCAATCCGGCGCTGTGGCCGGTTCTCTATCTGCCGGCCATGGCGGGGGCGGCGCTGTCGGCGGGTCTTCTGTGGATCGCGGCGCGTCCGCGCGGCCCGAGGCGCGCGGCATGATCCTGGCCAGCTATGTCGCGAAACGCTTCCTGCGCAGCTTCCTGCTGATCGCCGGCGTCTTCCTGCTGATCCTGTTCCTGATCGACATGATCGAGATGATCCGCCGCTTTTCGGATCGCGGCATCGGACTGGGCGGCGCGGCGCGGCTGGCGGCGCTGAACATCGCCGGCAGCTTCTATTCGATCCTGCCGCTGATGACCGTGCTGGCGGGGATCGCGCTGTTCCTGGGCCTTGCCCGCAGCTCCGAGATGGTGGCGATCCGCGCCTCGGGGCGGTCGGCGTTGCGGGTGATCACGGCGCCCGCGCTGACGGCGGTGGCGGTCGGCGCGCTGACGGTCGGGCTGCTCAACCCGCTGGTGGCGGCGACCGAGGCGCTGTTCGACGATGCCGTGGCCGAGATCGACCGTGCCGGCAGCCAGACCGTCAGCGTCGGCGACAGCGCCGTCTGGCTGCGCCAGGCCGTGCAGCAAGGCGGCGAGGAAGCCGGCCAGATCGTCATCCGCGCCAGCCGTGCCAGCCCGGATGCCGTGACGCTCTATGACGCCAGCTTCCTGGTCTTTGACGCTGATGCAGGCCCGGTCCGCCGGATCGAGGCGCGCCAGGCCCGCCTGACCCCCGGCGCTTGGATCCTGACCGATGTCGCCGATTTCCCGCTGGACCGCCCCAATCCCCAGGCCGAAGTCACCCGCAGCCAGACCCTAACGCTGGCTTCGGATCTGACTGCACAGCGTATCCGCGAAGGTTTCGGGCGCCCTGAATCGGTCTCGGTCTGGCAGTTGCCGGCATTCATTGCCGGGCTGGAGCGCGCGGGCTTTTCCGCCGCCCGCCACAGCGTCTGGTTCCAGATGGAGCTGGCACGTCCCTTCCTGATGGCCGCGATGGTGATGATCGCCGCCGCCTTCACCATGCAGCACGTCCGGGGCCGCAACACGGGCACGGCGGTGCTTCTGGCCTTCGGCGCCGGGATTGCCCTGTTCTTTCTGCGCAACCTGGCGCAGGTTCTTGGTGATAACGGGCAGATCACTCCGGCCATGGCGGCCTGGACCCCGCCCATCGTCGGCGCCCTGCTGGCCATGGCCCTGATCCTGAAACGAGAGGACGGATGACCCCGCGCGTGCAGAAGACCGTTGATCGGGCGAGGATGCTGGCCGCGGCGCTGGCCTGTGCCACTGCGCTGGCCCTGCCGACCGGGGCGCAGACGCTGTTCGATGCGCCGGGGGCGGTCATGCCAAACATGCCCGGCGCGCCGGTGACGGATCGCGACGGCTCGGCGCTGGCGCCTGCCGCGCCCAGCCTGGGCAGCGACCCGGTGGGCGACCGCACGCCTATGACCGTCACACCGGCCAGCGTCGCGCCCGATGCCCGCCTCACCCTGCCCGGCACCGACCTGTCGGAGGATGAGACCAGCCCCGCCACCGTCCTGGCCGACAACGTCGTGCTGCGCGACGACCGGACGCTGATCGCGGCGGGCGGCGTCGTCATCTGGCACAAGGGGGCACGGCTGATTGCATCCCGCGTCATCGTCGACGGTCAGACCGGCGCGCTGACCATCGAGGGGCCGATCCACCTGTCCAGCCCCGGCACCGACCCCGACAGTGAGGCCGTGCTGATCGCCGATTCGGCCCAGTTGGACCAGGACCTGCAGAACGGCATCATCCTGGGCGCGCGCCTTGTCCTGGCGCGAGAACTGCAACTGGCCGCCACCCGCCTGGAACGCCGCGACGACGGACGCATCAGCGAGCTGAGCCAGGTCGTCGCCTCGTCCTGCCAGATCTGCGCCAGCGACCCCACGCCCCTGTGGGAGATCAGGGCCCGCCGCATCACCCACGACGCCGAGACGCGGCTGATCACCTTCGACCGCCCGCAGCTGCGCGCCTTCGGGGTGCCGCTGGCATATGCGCCTTTCGCGTTGACCGCGCCCGATCCGACGGTGGAACGCCGCTCGGGCTTTCTGCGCCCCGAGATCCGCACGACCTCGGGCCTGGGGTTCGGCGTCAAGCTGCCCTATTTCCAGACCCTGGGCGACAGCGCTGACCTGACCTTCGCGCCTTATCTGTCGCTGGACCGCACCCGGACGCTGGAGCTTCGCTATCGTCAGGCCTTCACCAACGGCGCGACGGAATGGAACGGCGCCATCAGCCGCGACGACCTGCGCGAGGGCGAGACGCGCGGCTATCTCTTCGGCGTCGCGCGCTTCGATCTGCCGCGCGGCTATCGCCTTGGCATGCAGGTGCAATCGGCCTCGGACCGGGCCTATCTGCTGGACTATGACATCAGCGATGCCGACCGGCTGTGGAGCGGGCTGACGCTGGAACGCGTGCGCCGCGACAAGCTGGTCTGGGGCAGGGTCGGCAACTACGAGACGCTGCGCGAGGACGAGGATGGCGCGACCTCGCCCGCGCAGGTGGCCGACGTGATCTGGATGCGCCGGTTCTCGCCGCGCCTCATCGGCGGGCAGGCGGTGCTGGAATGGTCGGCCCATGCCCACCGCCGTCCATCCGACGCGGACCGGATCGGACGCGACATGGCGCGGGCCTCGGTCGGACTGGACTGGCGGCGCAGCCGGATCCTGCCGGGCGGCGTGGTGGGCGCGGCGCTGGCGGGGCTCGAGGCCGACGTCTATCGCATCGTGCAGGACGACCGCTTCGACGACATCGTGACCCGTGTCGACCCTCAGGTCGGGGTCGAACTGCGCTGGCCCCTGGCGACCGCCCGCGGCGGCGCGACCCATGTGGTCGAACCTGTCGTCCAGGTCCTCTATACCCCGCGCGGGCGCGACGACGACATCCCGAACGAAGACAGCCGCCTGATCGAGTTCGACGAGGGGAACCTCTTTTCCGACAACCGCTTCCCCGGCTGGGACGTGCGAGAGACCGGGCTGCGCGCCAATGTCGGCGTCACCTGGACCCGCCTCGACCCTACCGGCTGGTCGATCGGCCTGACAGGCGGGCGCGTGCTGCGCAGCCGCGACGCCGACAATTTTGCCGACGATTCGCCCCTGGGCGGACGCAGCTCTGACTGGCTTCTGTCCGCGAATTACGACAGCGGAACCGGCCTGGCGGTCGCCAACCGCGCGCTGTTCGACGACAGCTTCGGGATTTCACGCAACGAGCTGCGGGTCGGCTGGCTGCGGCCGGACCTGCAGGTCTCGGCCGGCTATCTGTGGATCGACCGCGACGAGGACGAGGGTCGCGCCGCCGACGCCAGCGAACTGATCGGCAATGTCGGCTGGCAGATCACCGACGGCTGGTGGGGCGAGGCCGAGACCCGCTATGACTTCGCGGCCGACCGGGCGCAGCGGGCATCGCTGCAGGTGGCCTATCGCAACGAATGCATCACGGTCGAATCCGGTCTGTCGCGGCGCTTCACGACCTCCGACCTGGTCAGGCCGGAAACCAGCTTCGACCTGTCGGTCCGGCTGGAAGGCTTCGGCCAGCGTCAAGACGCGCCGGGCACGGTGGCGCGCCGATCCTGCATGCGCTAGTCTGCGCGCCAAGAACCAAGATGAGGGCAGCAATGCGGCACTTCCTATCGGGTATCGCCCTGGCGGCGGTGATGGCCACCGGCGCCATCGCCCCCGCATCGGCGCAGAACCTGTTCGCGCCGGTCGTCTATGTGAACGACAGCGCCGTCACCCGGTACGAAGTCGACCAGCGCGTGCGCTTCCTGCAGGTCATCGGCGCACCCGACGCCACCCCCCAGGCCGCCGAACAGGCGCTGGTCGACGACCGCCTGCGCATCCAGGCCGCGCAAGAGATCGGGGTCGAGGTCACGCCCGAGCAACTGCAGCAGGGGCTTGAGGAATTCGCCGGCCGCGCAGGCCTTGATGCCGCCAGCTTTACCGCGCAGCTGGAGCGTGCCGGGGTCGAACCGGGGGTCTTCCGCGACTTCGTCGAGGCCGGCACCGCCTGGCGCCAGGTGGTCCGCGCCCGGCTTCTGCCGCAGATCGAGATCTCGGACGCCGAGGTCGACCAGGCCCTGCAGCGCGCCATCGAGACACCGGTCATCGACCGCGTCCTTCTGTCCGAGCTGATCATCCCTGCCCCGCCGGGTCAGGAAGGCCAGGCCCTGGCGCTGGCCGAACGCATTGCCGCATCCCGCCCGACCGAGGCCCAGTTCGCCGAAGCCGCGCGCCAGTATTCCGCCGTTCCCTCGGCCGAAGCCGGCGGCCGGCTCGAAATGCTGGCGCTGGACAACCTCCCGCCCAGCCTGCGCCCCATCGTGACGGCGCTGCAGCCCGGCCAGGTGACGCGCCCCCTGCCGGTCGAGGGCGCCGTGGTGCTGTTCTTCCTGCGCGACGCCCAGGGCACCATGCGCCCCGGCGCGCAGGAGCAGGTCCTGGAATACCTGACCCTGCCGATGGCATCGGTGACTGATGCGGCATCGCTGGCCGCCCGGACCCGCAGCTGCGACGACCTCTACGTTCAGGCCGGGCCCGAGGCCGCGGCCCGTGTCCAGCGCCAGACCGTGTCGCAGGCGCAGATCCCGACGCTGATTGCCACCCGCCTCGCCTCGCTGGATGCCGGAGAGGCGGGCGTTGTGCCCACCGGCACCGCAGCCCAGCTGGTCGTCCTCTGCTCGCGCCAACCGGCCCTGGCCGCGCAGGCCGATGTCGCGACGACCGCCCTTCCCGATGACGGAGTCGAGGCCGCGGTCCCGCAAGCCGAGGTGCCGGGCATCCCGACAAGGGAAGCCGTCCGCGACCAGCTGTTCAACGCCAAGATCAACGCGGCCGCAGACGGGCTTCTGGCCGATCTGCGCGCCGATGCCGTGATCCGGCGCCCCTGATGGCGCGGGTGTTGCTGACCTGCGGCGAACCCGCGGGCATCGGGCCGGAACTGGCGCCATTCGCACTTGGCTCGGGCGTGGACACGGTCTGGCTGGGCGACCCGCGGCACCTGCCGCCTGGCACTGCGTGGACCGAGGTGCAGTCGCCATCGGACCCGGTTCCGCCCGGTCACCTGCCGGTGCTGCGTCACGACTTCGCCGGCCCCGCAACCCCCGGCACGCCGGATCCCGCCCATGCAGCCGACGTCATCGCCGTCATCGCCCGCGCGGTCGATCTGGCAATGACCGGCCAGGTCGCGGCGATCACCACCGCCCCGATCAGCAAGCAGGCGCTGAAACAGGGCGCTGGCTTCGCCTTTCCCGGCCATACCGAATATCTGGCGCATCTGGCAGGCGATGTGCCCGTGGCGATGATGCTGGCCTCGACCACGGTGACACCACCCTGCCGGGTCGTGCCGGCCACGATCCACATCCCGCTGCAGGACGTGCCCGCCGCGCTGACCCCGCAAGCGCTGGAACAGGCCATCCGCCTGACCCATGCCGGCCTGATCCGCGACTTTGGCATTGCCGCACCGCGCATTGCGGTCGCGGGCCTGAACCCCCATGCAGGCGAGGGCGGCACGATGGGCCGGCAGGACCGGGACATCATCGCCCCCTTGATCGCCCGCCTCCGCACCGAGGGGTTGAACCTCGCCGGCCCCCTGCCCGCCGACACCATGTTCCACGCCCCTGCACGCGCCACGTGGGACGCCGCCATCTGCGCGTATCACGACCAGGCCCTCATCCCGGTGAAGACTCTCGACTTCTCAGGCGGCGTCAACGTGACGCTTGGCCTGCCGTTCATCCGCACCTCGCCAGACCATGGCACCGCCTTCGACATAGCCGGACGCAGCCTCGCCGACCCCTCCTCGACCCTTGCCGCGCTGAAGTTGGCGCGCGACATGTCGACGGCCCGCGCATGACGCTTTTTGTTTGCCCAAATAACTTCAGGGGGTCCGGGGGCGGAACGCTCCCGGCGCCACGTTCCGCATCATGATCGACAAGCTCCCTCCGCTTCGCGAGGTCATCGCGACGCATGATCTGCGGGCCAGGAAGCAGCTCGGCCAGAACTTTCTTCTGGACCTGAACCTGACCTCGAAGATCGCCCGGCAGGCGGGCGACCTGTCCGGCTGCGACGTGCTCGAGATCGGCCCCGGTCCCGGCGGTCTCACCCGGGGCCTTCTGGCCGAAGGCGCCCGCCATGTCCTGGCCATCGAAAAGGACCCCCGCGCCCTGCCCGCGCTGCAAGAGATCGCAGATGCCTATCCGGGCCGTCTCACCGTCATCAATGGTGACGCGCTGCAGATCGACCCGCTGGCGCATCTGACCCCGCCGATCCGCATCGCGGCGAACCTGCCCTACAATGTCGGGACCGAGCTTCTGATCCGCTGGCTGACTCCCAGCGACTGGCCGCCGTTCTGGCAGTCGTTGACGCTGATGTTCCAGAAAGAGGTGGCCGAGCGGATCGTCGCCACGCCGGGGTCCAAGGCCTACGGCCGGTTGGCGCTTCTGGCGCAGTGGCGCGCCGACGCCCGGATCGTCATGTCGCTTCCGCCCGAGGCATTCGTGCCGGCCCCGAAAGTCCACTCCGCCGTCGTCCACCTGACCGCGCTGCCCCGGCCCAGGTTTCCGGCCAATCCGGCAGTGCTTGCCCAGATCACCGCGGCAGCCTTCAACCAGCGGCGCAAGATGCTCAGGGCCAGCCTCAAGGGCCTGCATAACCAGATCGGAGACCTTCTGCTTTCGGTGGACATTCCACCGACCGCTCGCGCCGAGGAAATCGACCTCCAGCGCTTCTGCGCCCTCGCCCGCGCCTTGGCCGACGCAAGATCGGCAGGCTAGACGACAAACGTCACAAGACCCGTCAAAGCTGCAGCCCGGCTCGCTCTGACCTTGCCATGTCCGTCGGGCTTCATATCCTGCGTGGGGCTGAAGTTCCGGAGGTTCCAGCGGCCGAGGGCGCCTTGGGCGATAAACCATGCGCCTGCCGAAATTCGGAAATCGAATCGCTTCGCGTCGTCATTTTCGCGTGGACAGGGGAAATCTTCAGATAAGGATTTCATTTAGTTGCAGGATATCAGGCCACATCCTTCTGACCACCCTCTGATCCGAGCTGCCTCTCCAGCCCGAAAAGATTAATGAGCGGATCACGACAACGGGAAATGCAGCGATAACCTGCGGCTCCGCCAAACACACCTTCCAAAGTGGGCTTGTGCTTCGCCCTCGCCGCAAGGCGATCAGTGTTTCGAACTCGGCGATTTGTCGTGATTATGCCTTCGGGCGCCCGGGACGACATTCGGAAGTCATGCGACAGGATCACCATGTCACTCAAGGAACAGCGAAAATCGACACCGCGCAGCCGCTGCACGGTGCCGAGTCTCCTGCCAGCAGACAGTACAACCCGATCTTGAAGCACAATGTCGTACTGTTGGTCCATCACATCCCTGCCCTTCATTCAGGGAGGGTGGTCTATATCAAGCCAGCGATATCCTGCAGCGGAGAGCCGCGACAGGTTCAGTCCTGATCGCCGCCCGACTGGGCTGTGCTGTCGACGTGACGCTCTTCGGCTGCTCCGTCCGAGGGGGCGGCATCCGCTGCGGGCTTGCGGCGGCTGCGGGGCTTGCGCTCTGCCGTCTCGCCCGCCGGTTTCTCGGCTGCAGGGGCACGCGGAGTACGGGGCCGCGACGTCCGGCTGCGCGTGGGCTTGGCCTCGGCCTCGGGTGTGCTGACGGGCTCGGCGGCGTTCTCGTCACCGGCCTGCACGACTTCGGGCAGGCTCGGGGCGTCGTCCGGCTGCGGGACCTCGGCCGGTTCGGGGCGATTCTCGCGCGGCGACCGCTGATCCCTGCCCTGCTGCTCGCGCGGCTGTTGCTCGCGCGGCTGTTGCTCACGCGGCTGCTGATCGCGGGATTGCTGCTGATCGCGCGGCTGCTGATCGCGCGGCTGCTGTTCGCGCAGTTGCTGATCACGCGGCTGCTGGTCCCGGCCTCCGTCGCGACGCGTGTTCTGGCCGCCTTGGCCATCGCCCTGCCCGCCGCTGTGATAGCCGTGGCTGTTCCCGCCGTTGCCGTAGCCGTGGTTCGAATAACCGTTGTCGTCATCCGACTGCCGACCCTGCGAATGCCCTTGGGCCTGCCGCTCGGCCATCTCGCGCTGCGCCTCGCCAAGCATGCGGGTATAGTGCTCGGCATGCTGAAGGAAACTCTGCTCCGCCACGCGGTCCCCGGACAGCTGCGCATCGCGGGCCAGCGTCAGGTACTTCTCGATGATCTGCTGGGGGGTGCCGCGCACCTTTCCTTCCGGACCCGAGCTGTCGAAGACGCGATTGACGATATTCCCCAGCGAGCGCTGGCGGTTCGATTTGCTACGCGAGCGGGATTTTGATGATCTCATCCGTCTGTCTGTAATGTTACTGATCGTCAGGGTGCCAGATTGAACTGGACGGCGGTGTCGGACGGCTACGGGGGCGGGTGACCTCTCCGTTCAGCCCTGCCTCGCCCAGATTGCGGCGCAGCTTGCGCCCCATCGGAATCGGCAGTGTCAGGCTGACCCGTGCGACGGCGTGGGCCTGTCGCACATGGGTGACTAATCACGTCATGCCGGCCAAGACAAGCGGAAACTGAGAAACCCGCCTGTCCGCCGGTGTCATTTCGCCGCAATCTCGGCGAAATTCGCCGCCACGACCCGGTCGCGCCCGTCCAGATCCTTCATGATACGGGTTTCCGCACCGCTCGCGCGGAAGATCGCCACGACGTCTTCAGCCTGCGTCGGGCCGATCTCGACCAGGACCGCCCCGCCGGGCGCCAGCAGTCCACACGCACCGGCCGCGATCGCGCGATAGGCGCTCAGCCCGTCGGCCCCGTCCGTCAGCGCCGTCCGGGGCTCCCAGTCGCGCACGTCGGGCGACAGGCCGGCCATCTCGGCTGCGGCAATATAGGGCGGGTTCGACACGATCAGGTCGAACGGCCCGGTGATGCCCTGATACCAATCAGCCTGCCGGAACCGCGCGTTGACCCCCACCTGCCGCGCATTGAAGCGCGCCACCTGCAGCGCAGCTTCCGAAATGTCGGGCCCGGTCCCCGTCGCCCCCGGCCGCGCTGCCAGAAGCGAGATCAGGATCGCCCCCGTCCCCGTCCCCAGGTCCAGAACGCTGCGCCAGGGCCGCGCCAACGCAGCCTCGACCAAGGCCTCGGTCTCGGGCCTCGGGTCCAGCGTGTCACGCGTGACCTTGAAGCGATGCGCCCAGAAATCTCGAAAGCCCACGATCTGCGCGACAGGCTGGTGCAGCGCTCGGGCCGCAATGCCGCGATGGAACCGCCCGGCCTCCTCCCCGGTCAGCGCGCGATCGTCGGTGATGCGCAGCTGTCCGGGCTCGATCCCCAGAGCCGCCGCCAGGATGCGGTCCGCATCGCGCGAGGCGCCATCGATCCCGGCCGCGCGCAACAGGGCCGCCCCCTCGGCCTGGGCCTGCCACAACCTCATGACGCCACCGCCAGCCGCGCGGCCTGATCATGCGCCGTCAGCGCGTCGATGATCTCGGTCAGATCGCCCGCCATGATCCGGTCCAGCGCATAGAGCGTCAGGTTGATCCGATGATCCGTCATGCGGCCCTGCGGAAAGTTGTAGGTCCGGATTCGCTCGCTGCGGTCGCCGCTGCCGACCTGGCTCTTGCGGTCGGCGGCCCGCTCGGCATCCGCCGCCGCGCGTTGCATGTCGTAAAGCCGCGCCCGCAGCACGGCCATCGCGTTGGCGCGGTTCTGGTGCTGGGACTTCTCGCTGCTGGTCACCACGATCCCTGAGGGCAGGTGAGTGATCCGCACGGCCGAATCTGTCGTGTTCACATGCTGGCCGCCTGCCCCGCTGGCACGCATCGTATCGATGCGGATGTCGCCTGCGGGGATGTCGATCTGGGCATCCTCGGCCGCCTCCGGCAGGACTGCCACGGTGGCGGCGCTGGTATGGATGCGGCCGCCGGATTCCGTCTCGGGGACGCGCTGGACGCGGTGGACGCCCGATTCGTATTTCAGCCGCGCGAAGACCCCCTCGCCCTCGATCCGCGCAATCGCCTCCTTGATGCCGCCCAACTCGGTCTGCGTCAGCTCCATCATCTGAAAGCTCCAACCCTGCGCCTCGGCGTACCGGCGGTACATCGACAGCAGATCTCCCGCGAACAGAGCGGCCTCGTCCCCCCCGGTGCCAGGACGGATCTCCAGGATCGCGGGACGCGCATCGGCCGCATCCTTGGGCAGCATGGCGATCCGCAGCGCCTGCTCCAGCGCGGGCATCTCACCCTCCAGCCGCCGCAACTCGTCCTCGGCCAAGGGCCGCATCTCGGGGTCGTCCAGCATGGCCCGCGCCTCGGCCAGTCCGGCCTGGGAGGCGCGCCAATGGCCGATCGTCTCGACCACCGGCTTCAGCTCGGCATATTCTCGACTGATCCTGGCAATCTGGTCCGGCGCGGCCCCGGCATTCAGCTGCGCCTCGAGAAACTCGAACCGCTGGACGATCTGGCTCAGGCGATCTTCTGGCAACATCACCGCGCCATACCCCCGGCCCCGCCCCGGAACAAGCCACCCCCCGGCTTCTTCCTTGCCAAAACACCCTCGGGGGGTCCGGGGGGCGAAGCGCCCCCGGCCGTCGCCGGACGCAATTCAGCCACGCCGGTCCCAGCCGAACAGGGCGATCAGCTCGACCGCCACATGGGCCCCGGCAATCGCGGTCGCCCCCGTCGTGTCATAGGGGGGCGAGACCTCGACGACGTCGCCGCCGATCAGGTCGATCCCCGCCAACCCGCGCAGCAACGCCGCCGCCTGCCAGCTGGCCAACCCTCCCCAGACCGGCGTTCCCGTGCCGGGCGCGAAGGCCGGGTCCAGCGCATCGATGTCAAAGGTCACATAGACCGGGCGGTCGCCGATGACTTCGCGCACCCGCGCCAGCGTCGCCTCGACCCCGTCGCGGTGGACCGAGGCCGCATCCAGGATGCTCACGCCCAGTGTGTCCGGATTGTCGGTCCTGATGCCGACCGCCACGCTCGCCGCCGGATCGACGATCCCCTGCCGGATTGCCTTGTAGAGGAACGTGCCGTGATCGATCCGGTCGGGATCGTCGTCAACCCAGGTGTCGGAATGCGCATCGAACTGGATCAGCGCCACAGGCCCACGTCGCGCCGCAACTGCCCGCAGGATGGGCAGCGTGATCGAATGATCGCCCCCAAACGTGATGGGGGCCGCCCCGGCATCCATGATCGCGCCGATATGCGCCTCTATCCGACCCGGCACGCCACGCGTGTCGGCATAGTCGAAGGCCATGTCGCCATAGTCGATCACGTCCAGCACCGACAGCGGATCATAGCCCCAGCCATAGGGGGCGTCGAAGGCCTGAAGGGTCGATGCCTCGCGGATCGCGCGGGGACCGAACCGCGTGCCCGGCCGGTGCGTGACGGCCTGGTCGAAGGGCACGCCGGTCACCGCCACATCGACCCCGGCCAGGTCCTTGGTATAGCGCCGGCGCAGGAAGCTGGTCGCGCCACCGAAGGCGTTCTCGAAGGACAATCCGCGCAGGTCCCGCCTTGTGAAGGCTTGATCCACCTGAGTTTTCGCGTCTTCCAGCGCCATGCCGCCCCCCTTGTTGCGGCGACAGACTGCCCGCGGCTTTGGGACACCGCAAGGCCCAACGCACCGCCGGCAACGCGAATCAGGTTGCGTCCCCAGGAATTGCTGCTATGGAACGCCATCCTTCCGCCTCAGCTTCTCTGTAACGGCGCAGCCTCTCGTGACGGGTGCGGAAGGGACGGCCCGTCGATGAAATGCGCACCATATCGAAAGGATCGCCATGTCTCTCTATGAGCATGTGCTGATCGCCCGCCAGGACCTGTCGAACACGCAGGCCGAAGGGCTGATCGAACACTTCTCGACCATTCTCGCCGACAATGGCGGCAAGGTCGTCGACCACGAATATTGGGGTGTCCGCACCCTCGCCTACAAGATCAACAAGAACCGCAAGGGCCACTATGCCTTCCTGCGTTCGGACGCGCCCTCGGCCGCCGTGCAGGAGATGGAGCGTCTGGCCCGCCTTCATGACGACGTCATGCGCGTGATGACCATCCGCGTGGACGAGCATCAGGAAGGCCCCTCGGTCCAGATGCAGAAGCGCGAAGAGCGTGGCGACCGCGGCGACCGTCCGCGCGGCGACCGTGATCGTGGCGACCGCGGTGATCGCGGTGATCGGGGCGGCGACCGCGGCGAACGCCGCGAGCGGAACTGAGAGGATCTGAACCATGGCGAACAAACCGTTCTTCCGCCGCCGCAAGGTCTGCCCGTTCTCGGGCGATAACGCGCCAGCGATCGACTACAAGGACACGCGCCTGCTGCAGCGTTACATCTCGGAACGCGGCAAGATCGTGCCCTCGCGCATCACCGCCGTTTCGGCCAAGAAGCAGCGCGAGCTGGCCCGTGCGATCAAGCGCGCCCGCTTCCTCGCCCTGCTGCCCTATGTCGTGAAGTAAGGAGACCTGAAAGATGCAAGTCATCCTGCTGGAACGCGTGGCCAAGTTGGGCCAGATGGGCGACGTGGTGAACGTCAAGCAAGGCTACGCCCGCAACTTCCTGCTGCCGCAGGGAAAGGCGCTGCGCGCATCCGACGCGAACATCAAGTCGTTCGAGACCCGCAAGGTCCAACTGGAAACCCAGAACGCCGAATCGAAGGCCGAGGCCCAGAAGATCGCCGAAAAGCTGGACGGCCAGACCTTCGTGGTCATCCGCTCGGCATCCGATTCGGGCGCGCTCTACGGTTCCGTCACCACGCGTGACGCCGCCGATGCCGCGACCGAGGCCGGGTTCACCGTCGACCGCAAGTCGGTGGTCCTGCGCGCGCCGATCAAGGATCTGGGCCTGCATGACGTCACCGTCGTGCTGCACCCCGAAGTCGAGGCGATGATCACCATGAACGTCGCCCGTTCGAACGAAGAGGCCGAACTGCAGGCGCAGGGCAAGTCCATCCAGGACCTCGCCGCGGAAGCCGATGCCGAGGCCGAATTCGAGATCGCCGAGCTGTTCGACGACATCGGCGGCGCCTCGGACGACGAGGGCGACGACCGCAACTGATCCCAACCCTTCGGGATCATGCAATATTTGCCGCGCCGGGAAACCGGCGCGGTTTTTCATTCGTTCATCTGAAAACCGTACAAGCGGGACAGATTCGACGACATGGACCTGATGATTGGAACTGCCGATGCCGGGCCGATTTGCCTGCCAGAGAGGAACGTGGGAATGACAGACGCGCTCACCCGGATGCTGTCCACGCGCGACGTCGTTCTGGCCGACGGCGCCACGGGCACGGCATTGTTCAATATGGGCCTGGACGGAAGCACCCCGCCCGAGCTTTGGAACCTCAGCCACCCCGACCGGATCGCCGCCCTGTACCGCAGCGCCATCGAGGCCGGGTCGGACCTGTTCCTCACGAACAGTTTCAGCGCCAATGCCAGCCGCCTGCGCCTGCACGGCGCCGCCGACCGGGTGTCCGACCTGAACCGCGCCGCCGCCGGCATCGGCCGCGACCAGGCCGACCGTGCCGGCCGGCCTGTCGTCGTCGCGGGCAGCATCGGCCCGATCGGAGAGATCATGGCCCCCGTCGGCGGCCTGACTCATGCCCGCGCGGTCGAGATGTTCCACGAACAGGCCGAGGCGCTGCGCGACGGCGGGGCGGATATCCTCTGGGTCGAGACACTGTCCTCGATCGAGGAGCTGAAGGCCGCGGCCGAGGCCGCCCGCCTGACCGGGATGGCCTGGTGCGGCAGCCTCAGCTTCGACACGGCAGGCCGCACGATCATGGGCGCGACGCCTACGCAGCTTTCCGCCGCGGTCGAACGCCTGCCGAATCCGCCCGTCGCGTATGGCGCCAACTGCGGCGTCGGTGTGCCGGACCTGTTGCGGACCGTTGCCAGCTTCGTGGCCTCGGGAAACGAGCGTCCGATCATCGCCAAGGGCAATGCCGGGGTCCCGCACCTGAAGGACGGGCACATCCATTACGACGGTACTCCGCAGCTGATGGCAGACTATGCCTGTTTGGCCCGTGACATGGGCGTTCGGGTGATCGGCGGCTGCTGCGGCACGATGCCCGACCATCTGCGCGCCATGCGCGAGGCGCTTAGGTCGAGGCCGAGGGGCGTGCGTCCCACACTGGATCAGATCACCGCCCGCCTTGGCGCCTTCAGCAGCGCAGATGGCGGCGACGGGCTGACGATCGGGCGGCGGCACTAGAACAGCGACAGCTGGTCCCCGGCGCGCGGCGGCGGCCCGAAACGGGAGCAGTCCAGCGCCGGGCTGCCCTCTCGATATCCCAGCCGCCTGCGCGCCAGACGGAAACGCTGCAGCGCCAGTTGCGCCTCGATCCCCTCACCCTTGAAGCGGTGTCCGAACCGCGGATCGTTGTCGCGCCCGCCGCGCATCGCCTGCACCCGGTTCATGACATGCGCGGCCATACCGGGCCGGTGCCGTTCCAGCCAGTCGCGGAACAGCGGCGCGACCTCGTGGGGCAGCCGCAGCGGGATCATGCTCGCGGTGGTGGCGCCCGCCTCGGCCGCGGCTGCCAGCAGGCGCTCGATCTCTGGCTCGGTCAGAACTGGGATGACTGGGGCGATCATCACGCGCACCGGCACGCCCGCCCGCGAAAGTTCGCGGATCATCCGCAGCCGGGTAGAGGGCGCCGGCGCTCGCGGCTCCAGCGCCCGCGCCAGGTCCGCATCCAGCGTCGTCAGGCTGACACCGACCGCCGCCTGGTCGCGGGCGGCCATCTCGGCCCACAGGTCCAGGTCGCGCAACACCGTCTGACCCCGCGTCACCAGTGTCACAGGATGGTTCCAATCGCGCAGCACCCTCAGGATGCCAGGCATGATCGCAAGCTTCGCCTCGACCGGCTGATATGGGTCGGTGTTCGTTCCCAAGGCGATCGGCGCCGGCCGATAAGAGGGCCGCGCCAGTTCCCGCGCCAGCAGCTCCGCAGCCTGAGGTTTGGCAGTGATCCGCGTTTCGAAATCCAGCCCGGGCGAGAGCCCCAGATAGGCATGACTGGGCCGGGCATAGCAGTAGATGCACCCATGTTCGCAGCCGCGATAGGGGTTGATCGACCGGTCGAACCCGATGTCGGGCGAGCTGTTGCGGGTGATGATGCTGCGCGGCCGCTCTGTCGTCACCTCGGTCCGCAGCAGAGCCTGTTCCTCGGGGATGTCCCAGCCGTCGCTTTCGCGAATGCGGTGCTCGGCCTCGAAGCGACCCTCGGGCTGCGTATCGGCTCCTCGGGCCTTCAGGCGCTGGTCGGGATTGCGGGGCGGCAGCATGCGCCGATCATAGAACACATGGGGAACATGTGCCAAGCCCGATCGCGGCTTGATGTTTCGCAAGCCCGCTCACATCTTTGGACAAGGCAAGCACAGGATCTCCCATGAACGATTATACCCCGCCCAAGGTCTGGACCGCCGGCAAGGAAAACGGCGGCAAGTTCGCCAGCATCAACAAACCCACCGCCGGCGCGCAGTACGAGCGGGAGCTGCCGGTCGGCAAGCACCCGCTGCAGCTTTATTCCCTGGCCACCCCAAACGGCCAGAAGGCCACCATCATGCTGGAGGAACTGCTCGAAGCGGGTCATGATGCCGAATACGATGCATGGCTGATCCGCATTGGCGACGGCGACCAGTTTGGAAGCGGCTTCGTCGCGGTCAATCCGAACAGCAAGATCCCGGCCCTGATGGACCATTCCACCACCCCCCCGCAGCGGGTCTTCGAGTCTGGGTCGATCCTGCTTTACCTGGCCGAGAAGTTCGGCGCGTTTCTGCCGAAGGATCCCGCCTCCAGGACCGAGACGCTGAACTGGCTGTTCTGGCAGATGGGCGCTGGCCCCTATCTGGGCGGCGGCTTCGGCCACTTCTATGCCTATGCCCCAGAGAAAATCGAATACGCGATCGACCGCTTCACGATGGAGGTCAAGCGCCAACTGGACCTGCTGGACAAGCGCCTGGCCGAGACGCGCTTTATTGCGGGCAATGACTATACCATCGCCGACATGGCGATCTGGCCCTGGTATGGGCGTCTGATCACAGGCGGCGCCTATGGCGACGCGGCTACCTTCCTTGATGCGGTAAGCTACAAGAACCTGCACCGCTGGCAGGACGAGGTCGCATCGCGTCCGGCGGTGCAACGGGGCATCATGGTCAACAACGTGTCCGGCGATCCGGAAAAGCAGCTGCACGAACGCCACGATGCTTCGGATTTCCAGACGAAGACTCAGGACAAGCTGCAAGCATGAGAAAGGGGGGCAATGCCCCCCGTCCTTCAGGCTCCCCCAGGGTGTTTCTACAAGTGAGCGACCTCTACTTTGCCGAAATACCTCACGGGAGCCCGAGGGCTTGAAACCCCCGGTCCGGCGCGTCAGTTGCGGGCGCGGTCGACCATCTTGCCCTTGCTGATCCAGGGCATCATCTCGCGCAGTTTTGCACCGACCTGCTCGATCTGGTGTTCGTCATTGATGCGGCGCGTGGCCTTGAACGATGGCTGGCCGACAGCGTTTTCCTGCATGAAGTCGCGGACGAACTTGCCGGTCTGGATGTCGCGCAGCACCGCCTTCATGCGGGCCTTCGTCTCGTCGTAGGGCAGGATGCGCGGGCCGGAGACATATTCGCCGTATTCTGCCGTGTTCGAGATCGAATAGTTCATGTTCGCGATGCCGCCTTCATAGATTAGGTCGACGATCAGCTTCACCTCGTGAAGGCACTCGAAATAGGCCATCTCGGGCTCGTAGCCGGCCTCGACCAGCGTCTCGAAGCCCATGCGGATCAGCTCGACCAGCCCGCCGCAAAGAACGGCCTGCTCGCCGAAGAGGTCGGTCTCGCATTCCTCGCGGAAGTTCGTCTCGATGATGCCCGAGCGGCCGCCGCCGATGGCCGAGCAGTACGACAGGCCGATATCCATCGCCTTGCCCGAGGCGTCCTGATGCACCGCGACCAGGCAGGGCACGCCGCCTCCCTTGACGTATTCGCCGCGGACCGTGTGGCCGGGGCCCTTGGGCGCCATCATGATGACGTCGACGCCGGGCTTCGGCTCGATCAGACCGAAATGGACATTCAGGCCATGGGCGAAGGCGATGGCGGAGCCTTCGCGCAGGTTGTCATGGACGTATTTCTTGTAGGTCTCGGCCTGCAGTTCGTCCGGCATGGTGAACATGATGACGTCGCACCAGGCGGCCGCTTCGGCGATGCCCATCACCTGCAGGCCCTCGCCCTCGGCCTTCTTGGCCGAGGCGCTGCCCTCGCGCAGGGCGACGACGACGTTCTTGGCGCCCGAGTCGCGCAGGTTCAGCGCATGGGCATGGCCTTGGCTGCCATAGCCAAGAATCGCGACCTTCTTGTCCTTGATCAGGTTCACGTCGCAATCGCGGTCATAGTAAACGCGCATGGCATAGTCCTTTCGTTTCTCTAGATACTTTTTAGGTCATCGACGGAGCATAAGGAGCAGGTACTATCGCGGGGGCTGCGTATATTGCGAAATGATCATGCCATGATATGACCGTTTAAATGAAATTCATGCCAGACAGCACTGATCGCCGCATTCTCCGTCAGCTTCTGGCCGAACCCGGGGCTTCCACGGCCGTCCTGGCCGAACGCGCAGGGGTGACTGCGGCGAGCCTCTGGCGGCGAACCGAGCGGATGCGAGAGGCAGGCGTGCTGAAAGGCGTGCAGGCGCGTATCGACTGGCGCGCGATAGGTTGGGCGGTCGAGGTCAGCCTGCGGTTCACGCTCGACAAGACCAACCCGCGCGCCTTCGACGAATTCCTTGCGGCCCTGCGCAAGGTCCCCGAGGTCATCGAGATCCAGTCCTTCCTGGGCAGCGTGGACTGGCGCGCCTCGGTCATCGCGCGGGACATGGCGCATTGGCAGCAGGTCTATCGCGACCGCATCCTGACGCTGCCGCATATCGCGGACCTCGATGCGCTGATGCTGGTCGCCACCATCAAGGACAGCGAGGAGCTGCCGCTGTGATCGATCTGGACGCCAACGACCTGGCCATCCTGCGCCTTCTGGCCGAGGATGCGACCCGCAGCGCCGCCGACCTGGGCCGCGCGGTGGGCATCGGCCAGCCTGCCGCCTGGCGACGCGTAAAGCGGCTGACGGACCAGGGCGCGATCGCCGGACGCCGGGTGGTACTGGACCAGGCTGCCCTGGGGTTCGGCGTGACCGTCTTCCTGGGCATCAAGCTGGCTGGCAAGGGCCGCACGGGACTGGAGGATTTCGAGCGTGCCGTGACCGCCATCCCCGAGGTGCAGCTGGTCCAGCACGTGCTGGGCCAGTTCGACTATCGCCTGCGGATCACGGCGCGCGACATCAGCGACTTCGAGCGTATCCTGCGCCGCCGGATCATGACCCTGCCTGGCATTGGTCAGGTCGAGGCGAACGTCATGCTGTCCGAGGAACGCCGCCCCGGTCCCTTGGGCTAAGCCCGCCGTTCGCGGTGCCAGACGTAAAGCCCCGCCGACAGGATGATCGCCGTGCCGATCCAAGTCCATCCATCCGGCAGGTCGCCGAAGACGATCCAACCGATGACGGTCGCGCCGACGATCTCGAGGTATTGCAGGGGGGCCAGCATGCTGGCCTCGGCCAGGGAAAAGGCCTGCGTAATCATCAGGAAGGTCACCGCCGCCAGCGCGCCCGCGCCGATAATGGCGAACTGCGCCCAGCCAGGCGCATGCATCAGGCTGGCAGGTGCACGCCCCATCGCCCACGCCCCCGCCAGCACCGCCAGTCCAAGGACCGCCGCGCAGGCGGCCGCGCCGATCTGCAGGCTCAGCGCAGACTGGCGCCGCGTGGCGCTGCGCATCACCACCACGTTGAGCGCATAGAGCAGCGCCGCCAGCACCGGCATCAGCGTCACCGGCCCATAGACGGCGAAGTTCGGACGGATCACGACCAGCGCACCGACCAGTCCCACGCCCACCGCGGCCAGCCGGCGCGGGCCCGGCACCTCGCCCAGAAGCGGGCCCGCCAGCAGCGTCAGCAGCAGAGGCTCCAGGAAGAAGATTGCGATGGCCGTTGCGATCGGCATGTGCTGGAAGGCCGAGATCAGGCAGAACGACACGCCGATCAGGCAGGCCCCCGACAGGACCGCCGCCCGCGTCACCAGCGGCCCGCCCAAGCGGCGGCGCAGGACCAGCGCCACCGGCACGAACCACAGCGCCTGCGCGGTGGCGCGCCAGACCGTCACCTCGAATGGCGGTGCGACCGCGGTCAGTGCCTTGGTGATCGCGTCGCCCATCGGCAGAAGCAGCATGGCCAGCGCCATGACGCCCATGCCGAGGGCGGGATGATCGCGTGGGGTCACACCGGGATCAGTCAGGGATGACGCGAACCGCGCCCCTGGCGGCACTGGTGGTCATGGCCGCATAGGCCCGCAACGCCGTCGAGACCTTGCGCTGGCGGGGCTTGGCGGGCTTCCACCCTTCGGCGTCGCGCTTTTCGCGGCGCGCGGCCAGGGTGGCGTCGTCCACGACCAGTTCGATCCTGCGGTTCGGGATGTCGATGCGGATCAGGTCGCCCTGTTCGACCAGACCGATCGTCCCACCCTCGGCAGCCTCGGGCGAGACATGGCCGATAGACAGCCCCGAAGAGCCACCCGAAAAACGTCCGTCCGTCACCAGTGCGCAGGCCTTCCCCAGCCCCTTCGACTTCAGGTAGCTGGTCGGATACAGCATCTCCTGCATGCCCGGCCCGCCGCGCGGCCCCTCATAGCGGATCAGAACGACCTCTCCGGGCTTGACCTTGCCTGTCAGGATCGCGCTGACGCTGTCGTCCTGGCTTTCGAAAATGTGTGCCGGGCCTTCGAAGGTCAGGATCGATTCGTCGACGCCGGCGGTCTTCACGATGCAGCCGTCCTCGGCCAGGTTGCCGTAAAGCACCGCCAGACCGCCGTCCTTGCTGAAGGCATGCTCGGCGCTGCGGATCACGCCTGATTCGCGGTCCAGATCGACGCTATCATAGCGGCGGTCCTGCGAGAATGCGGTCTGCGTCGGCACGCCGCCTGGCGCTGCGCGATAGAAGTCGTGGACGGACGCGGCCTCGGTCCGCGAGACGTCCCACCGGTCCAGCGCCTGCGCCAGCGTGCCGGAATGAACACTGCCCACGGTCGTGTCCAGCAGCCCCGCCCGGTCCAACTGGCCCAGGATCGCCATGATGCCACCGGCTCGGTGCACGTCCTCCATGTGAACGTCGGACTTGGCGGGTGCGACCTTGCACAGGACCGGAACCTTGCGCGACAGCCGGTCGATGTCGGACATGGTGAAATCGATCTCGGCCTCGTGGGCCGCGGCCAGCAGGTGCAGGACCGTGTTGGTGGACCCGCCCATGGCGATGTCCAGCGTCATCGCGTTTTCAAAGGCGGCGAAGCTGGCGACGTTGCGCGGCAGCACGCTGGCATCGTCGCCCTCGTAATAGCGGCGCGCCAGGTCCACGACCAGGTGCCCCGCCTCCACGAACAGGCGCTTGCGGTCGGCATGGGTGGCCAGGGTGGATCCGTTGCCAGGCAGCGACAAGCCGAGCGCCTCGGTCAGACAGTTCATCGAGTTGGCCGTGAACATGCCTGAACACGACCCGCAGGTCGGGCAGGCCGACCGCTCGATCGCCTGAACATCAGCGTCCGAAACCGAATCATCGGCCGCCGCGACCATCGCATCGACCAGGTCCAGGGCCTTCACCTTGCCGTCCTGCAGCACGACCTTGCCCGCCTCCATCGGCCCGCCCGACACGAAGACGGTGGGGATGTTCAGCCGCAGCGAGGCCATGAGCATGCCCGGCGTAATCTTGTCGCAGTTGCTGATGCAGACCATCGCGTCGGCGCAATGGGCGTTGACCATGTACTCGACCGAATCGGCGATGACCTCGCGCGACGGCAGCGAATAGAGCATTCCGTCATGGCCCATCGCGATACCGTCATCGACGGCAATCGTGTTGAATTCCTTGGCGATGCCGCCGGCCGCCTCGACCTCTCGCGCGACCAGCTGGCCCAGGTCCTTCAGGTGGACATGGCCCGGCACGAACTGGGTGAAGCTGTTGACGATGGCGATGATCGGCTTGCCGAAGTCGCTGTCCTTCACCCCCGTCGCGCGCCACAGACCGCGCGCGCCGGCCATGTTGCGACCGTGGGTGGTTGTGCGGGAACGATAGGCGGGCATGGCTGATCTCCTTTGGCTGAAACTGCGTTTAACACCACGCGCATCGAAAGGAAATTGCCCCTGCGACAGGCCGGCGTCGGTTTCATGTCGTCCACGGCCAGGAACGCCATGCTGGGGGTCCGGGGGCGCAGCGCTCCTGGCCGTCGCGGGACGCACTTCCGCAATTGCGGTCACGAGGCCAGCTTCATCGTCACGATCCCTGCAACGATCAGCCCCGCGGCCAAAAGCCGAAGCGGCGTGACCGGCTCTCCCAAAAGGGCGATGCCGACCAGGAAGCCTCCGACGGCGCCGATCCCGGTCCAGACGGTATAGGCCGTCCCCAGGGGCAGGCTGCGCATGGCCAGCGCCAGCAGCCAGAACGAACCGACCATGCCGACCACCATGATCGACGTGGGCCCGATCCGGGTAAAACCCTGCGACTGTTTCATTGCAAGAGCCCAGACCACCTCCAGCAGTCCGGCGACGGAAATCAGAAACCAGGGCATTGACAACCTCGCGCATCCGTCCGGGCCGTCCCGGAAATCATGCCGTCTCGGCCGAGGTCGTCCTCGGCGCCAGATCTAGGACGGGCAAGCCCCCGGATCAAGCACCGCCGGCATGGGCTGTGACAAAAGCGCGCGAAACCGGGGGAACCCGCGCAGGCTGCGGGACATTGACTCTCGCAGGCTTCCCAAGCGCCACGGCCACCCCCATACTGGTGGCAGGAGAAGGAGAGACCCATGCCGCTGACCCATTTCCTGATGCTCATCTGCGCCGTGGTCGTCGGCGCCGCGCTGACGCTCTGGGCCGGTGTCGCGGCGGGTCTGCCGGCCGTCACCATCCTCCTCCTTGCGCTCAGCGCCGCGCTCCTGGTCCATCTGGGCCTCCGCGACGGGCACGATCATTGATCCCGTTCAGCTCTCCAGCTCGGCATCCCAATAGAGGAAATCCATCCAGCTGTCGTGCAGGTGGTTCGGTGGGAACCGCCGCCCGACGGCGTGCATCTCCTCGGCCGACGGCTGGCGGGGCGGCTTGCGCAAATGCATGCCGGAATGGCGCAGGCTGCGGTTCGCCTTCCTCAGGTTGCACGGAGAGCAGGCGGCAACGACGTTTTCCCAACTGGTCACCCCGCCGCGCGACCGCGGCACGACATGGTCGAAGGTCAGATCGCCCTTGGCGCCGCAGTATTGGCAGCAGAATTCGTCCCGCAGAAAAAGATTGAAGCGCGTGAAGGCCACGCGCTTCTGAGGTCTGACAAAATCCTTGAGAACGACGACCGAGGGGATTCGGAAAGCCCGCCGCTGACTTCGCACCTCATGGTCGTATTCGGCGATGATCGACACGCGATCCAGGAAGACGGCCTTGATTGCCTCCTGCCAGGGCCAAAGGGACAGCGGATAATAGCTCAGCGGCCGGTAATCTGCGTTTAGGACCAGCGCTGGGTAATGGCGCAGGTTCGCGGGCTCGCGCACGAACTGGGTCCTGAAGTCCGTCTGATGATGGTCGTCCAGCATAGCGCCTTCCCCGTCTGCCCCGTGGGGTTGACCGGGGCGCCCGTCTCATCCGTCAACCCGACTATATATCGCGTCGGCCGTCTGGCAAGCCCCCGCATCTACCCGGGGCCGTCCCAAGGGGGTAACAGCCCGCCATGACAGCAGCATGACGACCGACGCGCGCGGCTTGGAAAGACCGCGGGGCCCGTCCGGGCCCCGCCACCGCCGACCCCCCTTTAGGGTCGGCAAATTCCCCCGACGCTTCGGCACAGGGCCGGGGGCGATCAGGCTTCCAGACGCTCGCGCAGAAAGGCCAGCGCCACGGACAGCCCGTCAGGGGAAATCCCATGCCCGGTGCCCTCCATCACATGGCCATAGACGGTGAAGCCCGCCTCTTGCAGCGCCTGTCCGGCCAGGCCCATGTCCTCGAACGGCACCATCTGGTCCTGATCGCCATGGATCAGCAGCACCGGCGGCTTCACCGTCGCCTCAGCCGCCAGCAGCTGCGGCTCCAGCAGCCGGCCGGAAAACCCGACGACGCCCGCCACCGCCCGGTCCCGCCGCGGCGCCACGTGCAGCGCCATCATCGTTCCCTGCGAGAACCCGACCAGCACCATCCGGTCAGGCGCCAGACCCTCGTCCGCCAGCACCCGGTTCAGGAAATCGTTCAGCAGGCCGAATGACCGCATCGCGCTGGACCGCGCATCGGCCTCCGATGATCCGTCCAGCCAGGGGATCGGAAACCACTGATAGCCCATCGGGTTGTTACGGCAGGGCTCGGGCGCGTTCGGCGCATAGAAGGCCGTCTCCGGCAGATGCGGCGTCAGAGGCTCGGCCAAGCCCAGCAGGTCGTTGCCGTCCGCGCCATAGCCATGCAGGAAGACGACAACCGATGATGCCTTGGCGGGCCCCTTGCGGTCGGATGTCAGCTGTTCGGTCATGTCACTCCCTCGCGTCCCTTGGACCACCGGTAATAGGACCACAGCCCCCGCGCCGCAACCGCACGCCAGGGACTCCAGGGCAACGCCAGTTCGCGCAGCGCCACCGGGCCGGGGCGCGCCGGCAGGTCGTACATGATCCGCGCCGCCTCCTGCAGCGCCAGGTCCCCCGCGGCGAACACATCGGCGCGCCCCAGCGCGAACTTCAGATAGATCTCGGCCGTCCAGACGCCGATGCCAGGCAGCGCGACCAGCTGCGCGATGGCCTGGTCGTCAGGCAGATCGCGCAGTCCTTGCCAATCCAGCCGCGCCTCGGCGATGCCGCGCAGATAGCGCGCCTTGGGCCGCGACAGGCCCGCCGCGCGCAGATCGTCGTCACCCGCCTCGCGCAGCGCCGCCTCGTCCGTCAGACCGGCCGCCTCCAGCCGCGCCCAGATCGCCGCCGCCGCCGCGACCGAGACCTGCTGCCCGACGATCGCCTGCGCCATGGCCGCAAACCCGTCCGCCTGCCGCCGCAGCGGCAGAGGCCCCAGATCCGGCAGCACCCGCGCCCAGACCGGGCAGACCGACGACAGATGTGCGCAGCCTTCGGCCAGGTCATCCTCGGTCAGGATCAGGCGCGGATCAGCCACTCGACTGCGCCTCAAGCTTCAGGCGCGTCTCCCATGCCATCGAGATGTGCTGCCGCAGCGCCTTGTCCGCCGCCGCCCCGTCGCCGGCTGCAATGGCTTCGACGATGCGAGCATGCTCGGCCAGCGCCGTTTCGCTCCGCCCCTCGGCCGCAAGCGACGTCCGCGCCATCAGCGCCATGGTCCGGTGCACCAGGTCCAGCTGCTGCACCAGATAGCGGTTGTGCGACGCCAGATGGATCTGCCGGTGAAAGCGCTTGTTCGTCCGTGCCAGAAGCTCGGGGTTGCCCTTGGCGCGGCGGTCCTCCTCGACCATCTGCGCCAGGACGCGCACCTCCTCGGGGGTGGCGTGGCGGGCGGCCAGCCGGCCGGCCAGCGCCTCAAGCTCGGCCCGCACGGTATAGAGCTCGGCCAGCTGGTTGTGATCCAGCGAGGCGACGATCAGGCTGCGCCCGTCGCGCACCAGCATCGCCTGCGTCTCCAGGCGCTGCAGCGCCTCGCGGACGGGGGTGCGGCTGACGCCGAATCGTTCGGCCAATTCGGATTCGACCAGCCTGTCGCCGGGGCGATAGGTGCCGCCCTCGATAGCGGTTAGGATCAGGGAATAAGCGTCCTTCATGGCCGCACGATTGGCCGCGCCGCGCCGAATTGCAAGCGCGGGCGGCCCGCGCTAAGCCCGGCCCATGGATTTCTCTCATGTTCGCGTCTGGATCTTCGATCTGGACAATACCCTCTACCCGCCCGAGGCGCAGCTGTTCGCGCAGATCGAAACGCGGATGACCGCCTGGATGATGCGCCTGCTGGGCGTACCGCAGGACCATGCCGACCGACTGCGGGCCGAATACTGGCGATTGCACGGCACGACGCTGGCGGGGCTGATGGCGGAACATGCGATCGACCCGCAGGCCTATCTGGCCGATGTCCACGACATCGACTTCTCGGTCCTCGATCCAGCGCCGGATCTGGCCCGCGCCATCGCGGCCCTGCCCGGCCGTCGGATCGTCCACACGAACGGCGACGCCGCCTATGCCCGCCGCGTGCTGGCCGCCCGCGGACTTCAGGATCTCTTCGACGCGGTCTACGGCATCGAAGAGACAGGGTTCCTGCCAAAGCCCGTGCCCGAGGCCTTCGCCCGCGTCATTGCGGCATCGGGTATCGACCCGCGCCAGGCCGCCTTCTTCGAGGACGACCCCCGCAACCTGCAGGTGCCACACGACCTGGGCATGCGCACGGTGCTGGTGGGTTCGGGTCGCCACGGCCCGGACGCGCTGCAGGGCGATCCGGGCGCGCATGTGCATCACCGCACCGATGATCTGACTGCGTTCCTGTGCCGCATCGCCCCGCAGCTTCAGCCGGGCTAGGGTCCTGTCGAACGCGCGCCACATCGAACCGGATCACGATCATGAACCATACCGCGCCCTCCCGCCCTGCCTTCCACCTGCTGATGATCGCGCTTCTTGCGGTCGCCGTGATGGCCATCGCCGTCGTCGCGCATTTCGGCCTGGCCGTCCTGGGCATCCTGGGACTGGTCCTGACGCTGGCAGTCTTCGCCGTCATGCTGGCCTTCACCGCGGGGAACTGAAGCCGCCACTTCCCCCCGCCTGCGGCAGGGGGCATGGTGGCGCCAAAGCGAAAGGCTGCACCATGACCGACATCCGCGACATCGACATCCTGATCTCGGGCGGCGGCATCGCCGGGCTGGTCGCCGCCGCCGCCTTCGGATCGCGGGGCTTCTCGACCGTTTGCGTCGACCCGGCCCCCCCCGTCACCGAGGAAACCGCCGAGGGCGCCGATCTGCGCTCGACCGCGTTCCTGACGCCCTCGGTCAAGCTGCTGGAACGGATCGGCCTCTGGCAACGGCTGGCGCCGCAAGCGACGGCTCTGCAGATAATGCGCATCGTCGATGCCGGCGGTACCGAGCCCACCCCGCGCCTGACCCGCGACTTCGACGCGACCGAGATTGGCGACCAGCCCTTCGGCTGGAACCTGCCCAACTGGCTTCTGCGGCGCGAAATCTCGGCCCAGCTGGACAGCCTGCCGAACGTCAGCTTCCTTTCGGGGACCGGGACGGCGGCGGTTCTGGCGCGGGACGAAGGCGCGATCGTGACCTTGACCGACGGCAGCCGCCTGCGGACGCGGCTGCTGATCGGCGCCGATGGGCGCAATTCGCCGGTCCGGCAGGCCTTGGGAATTGGGGTGCGCACCTTCCGCTATGGCCAGAAGGCGCTGGCCTTCGCCGTCACCCATGACCAGCCCCACCACAACGTCTCGACAGAGGTGCACCGCTCCGGCGGCCCCTTCACGCTGGTCCCCCTGCCGGACCGCGACGGAAAGCATTCCTCGGCGGTGGTCTGGATGGAGAACGGCCGCGAGACGACCCGCCTGCGCAGCCTGGCCCCCGACGCGTTCGAGGCGGAACTGAACGCCCGCTCGGCCGGCGTTCTGGGCCATCTGACACTTGCGACGCAGCTGACCGAATGGCCGATCATCAGCCAGATCGCCGATCGTTTCACCGCCCCCCGCACCGCCCTGATCGCCGAGGCGGCCCATGTCCTGCCGCCGATCGGCGCGCAGGGCCTGAACATGAGCCTGGCGGACCTTGGCGCCCTTCTGGACCTCAGCGCCGCCGACCCCGGCGGCCGGACGTCGCTTGCCCGCTACGAGCGCACCCGCCGCCCCGAAGCCTATGCAAGGCTTCTGGGCATCGACGCGCTGAACCGTGCCAGCCAGACCGGGCTGCGACCGCTGCGCGACCTGCGGGCGGCGGCGCTCGGTGGCCTCTACGGCATCGCGCCGGTGCGGCGCCTGCTGATGCGGACGGGACTCGGCCTCGACTAGGCTGCTGTGGTCCTGAACGTGAAAGCGCCTTGGGCGATGGGGGGCAACGCGCCTTGGCCCGCGTCAGATCAGCCCGGCATGCTCCAGCGCCGCATCGATCAGCCGCCGAGTGGGTTCGGTTAACGGGGTCAGCGGCAGGCGCACCCGCTCGTGGCACAGCCCCAGCCGCGACATCGCATATTTGGCCCCGACCAGCCCCGGCTCGACGAAGATCGCCAGGTGCAGGGGCATCAGCCGGTCCTGCAGCTCCAGCGCCTCGGCATAGTCGCCGCGCAGCGTCGCCTCCTGGAACTGGGCGCACAGCTTCGGCGCCACGTTCGCGGTCACGCTGATGCAGCCCACGCCGCCATGCGCGTTGAAGCCAAGCGCCGTCGCGTCCTCTCCGGACAGTTGCACGAAATTGGCACCGCAGGTCATGCGCTGGCAGCTGACACGCTCCAGCCGCCCGGTCGCATCCTTGACGCCGATGATCGACGGGATCTTCGCCAGGACGCCCATCGTCTCGGGCATCATGTCAACGACCGAGCGGCCGGGAATGTTGTAGATGATGATCGGCAGGTCGCAGGCATCGGTCAGCGCGGTGTAATGCGCGATCAGCCCGGCCTGCGTCGGCTTGTTGTAATAGGGCGTCACCACCAGCGCCGCGTCGGCGCCGACGCTGGCCGCGTGCTTCAGAAGCCCGATCCCTTCCCGCGTCGAGTTCGACCCCGCGCCGGCGATCACCGGGATGCGGCCATTCACCGCACGCACGACCTCCTCGATGACGGTGCGATGCTCGTCATGGGTCAGGGTGGGGCTTTCGCCGGTGGTGCCGACCGGCACCAGCCCGTGCGTCCCCTGCTCGACATGCCATTCGACCAGCTTCTTCAGCGTGTCCAGATCCAGCTCGCCGTCCTGGTCGAACGGCGTGACGAGGGCTGGCAGGGACCCTTTGAACATGACACGCTCCTTGGTGAATTCTGGCATAAGATGCAAATCTGCGGCCCCTTCCCTAGCGCCGGGCGGGGAACTTGCCAAGGTTGTGAATTGCGTCCGTCGGCGATGACGATGACACAGGGTGGTGATGCGACTTCTGCGCGACATGATGACTGCGGGCCTTCTGCTGGCCCTTCCCCTCGCAGCCCCCGCGCGGGCCGAGGATCCCGGCGCCATGGCCCTGGCCCTGGCCGCCACCGATGCGCAGGATTGGGTGACCGCCCGCGACGCCGCCCGCCGCGCCGGTCCCCTGGCCGAGGCGCTGGTCGGCTGGAACGCCCTTCGCGCGGGCTTCGGAGATTTTGCCGACTACGCCGCCTTCCTGCGTGAAAACCCGGACTGGCCCGGTCTCGACCTGCTGATCCGCCAGGGAGAGGCGAAGCTGCGACCGGGCGCCGATGCCGACGACCTGCGCCTGTGGTTCGCGGACCGCGACCCCGCGACCCGGATGGCGCTGGAGGCGCTGGCCGCGGTGCTGCCGCCGGCGGATGCCCGCGCCCGTCGCGAACGCTTCTTCACCACCCGACCGATGCCCGTCGCGGACGAGACCTCGCTGTTGGCCGATCACCCGGAACTGGCCGAGTTGATTCCCGTGCGCGTTCTGGCCATGCTTGACGCCGGCGAATGGGCCGAGGCCGAGCGCCTTCTGCCGCGGCTGCCCGAGCCCGATCGCGCCCTGCCAGCCGCCCGCATCGCGCTGCAGGCCGGTCGTGCGGGCGTGGACGATCTGATCCTGGCGCTGCCGGAGCAGAGCCGTGCCGATCCGGGCCTGACCATGGACCGCTTCCTGTGGCGTGTCCGCGCCAAGCAGCACGACGGCGCGCAGGCGCTGATGCTGGAAGCCTCGACCGACGCCCGGGCGCTGCGCGATCCGGCGCAATGGGCGCAGATGCGTGTCGATTATGCGCGGCTTGCGATGCGGAACGGCGACTGGTCGCGCGCCCTGCGGCTGGCGCATCCGCATTTCCTGCCGCCCGACAACCGCCACTACAGCGACCTTGAGTGGCTGGCCGGGTTCGCGGCGCTGAAAATCGACGATCCGGGCCGAGCGCTGGACCACTTCCTGCATCTTGAAACCGTTGTCGGCAGCGCGATCAGCAAGGCTCGCGCGCATTACTGGCAGGCCCGCGCGCACGAGGCGCTCGGCGATGCCGATGCGGCCCTTGCGGCCTATGACGCGGCGGCGCAGTACCCCGGTGTCTATTACGGCCAGCTGGCGATGGAAAAGACCGGCGCCGCCCTGCCCGCCGACTATGCCCGCCCGGACCCGGCCATCGAGACGCTGCCAGACTGGCGCGGCAGCACCCTGCGCGAAAACGACATCTTCCGCGCCGGGCTGTGGCTGATCGCCAGCAGGCGGCGCGACGACGCGCAGCGCTTCTTCCTGCACCTGGCCGAAACCGCCGCGCCCGAGGACATCGCCCGCATGTCGCGCCTGATGTTCGAAGCGGGTGCCCCTTGGCACGGCCTTCGGCTGGCAAAGTATTCCGCCAACCAGGGCGTCGTCTGGCCCGTTGCGCAATTCCCGCTGACGGGACTGGAGCGCGAGGAACTGGGCCCGCCGCCTGAACTGGTCATGGCCATCGCCCGCCAGGAATCGGAATTCAATCATACCGCCAGCAGCCCGGTGGGCGCTCAGGGCCTGATGCAGGTCATGCCCGGCACGGCCGAGCAGGTCACCCGTCAGATCGGCCTGCCCTATGATCTGGGCCGCCTGTCCAGCGACGCCAGCTATAACGCGCGGATCGGGTCGCAATATCTGATGGGGCTGGCCGACCGCTTCGGGCCTTCGGTGGCGCTGATCGCCTCGGGCTATAATGCCGGACCGGGGCGTCCGGCCCGCTGGCTGGGCGATTTCGGCGACCTGCGCCGCGATGCGGACCCGGTCGACTGGGTCGAGCTGATCCCTTTCGACGAGACGCGCAACTATGTCATGCGCGTGGCCGAGGCGCTGCCGGTCTATCGCTCTCGCATCCACGGGACGCCGGCGCCGGTGGTGACGCGGTGGGACCTGTCGGGCGGTGGCCAGGTGCCGCCGCCGGAACCGCGCCTGACGCTGGCGCTGTCGGCCAAGCCGCGGCCCAAGCCCTTCATCGGCCCGCGCCTGCCCGAGGGCTGGTTCAACCCGACCGCCGCCGCTGTCGCCACAGAGTGAAGATGCCCGCTCCCACGACGATTGCACCGCCGGCCACCACGTTCGGCCGCAGCGTTTCCGAAAACAGCCAGACGCCCAGGATGCTGACCCAGACCAGCTGCGTATAGGCGAAGGGCTGCAGGGCCGAGGCCTCGGCCAGTTCATAGGCGCGGATCATCAGGTAATGCGACGACATCCCGCAGATGCACAGACACGCCATCCAGATCCAGTCCACCGGCGCCAGCAGCTGCCAGTCCCAGATCCCCACCAGCGTGATCGCCACCGCGCCCGAGATCCCGGTCCAGAAGAAGCTGACCACCGCCGGATCGTCTCGCGACACGTGCCGTGTCAGAAGCCCATAGAACGCGAACATCAGCGCCGCCCCGAACGGCAGCAGCGCGGCCGTGCTGACGACCCCGCCGCCCGGGTTCAGGATCACCAGGATCCCCAGGAACCCGATGCCGATGGCGGTCCAGCGGCGCCAGCCGACCCTTTCGGCCAGGATCGGGCCCGACAGCGCCGCCACCAGCAGAGGATAGACGGCGAAGACCGCATGCGTCTCGATCAGGCCCAGGCGCACGAAGGCCTCGACCATCAGCAGCACCTCGAACGCGAGGATCGCACCCCGCGCGATCTGCGTCAGCGGCCGCTTCGTGCGGATCGCCCGGCGCAGGCCGCCCTGCTGTCGCGACACCAGCCCGGTCACGAACAGCGCGAAGACCCAGTACCGGATCATCACGATCAGGACCGGGGGATAGGTGTCGCCCAACATCCGCGAGAACACGTCCTGCAGGGCGAAGATGAAGCTGACAACGCACATCATCAGGATCGCCAACCCGGTACGGTCGCGCAGGGGCGCGGGCGCACTGGGCGTCACCGGCGGTGCCGAGACGGCCGCAGCGGCGGCATAGGGCGGGTTCGGCTGGTTGTCTGGCATCGGGGGCCCGTCTTTGGTGCCCCCTGTTGCGCCTTGCCCGCGGCAAGGTCAAGCAACCGGGCTGCATGATCTGCAACCCGGTCATGACATCAGTCGCGGGCGCGGATGATCTTGGCGAAGGGCTCCAGCAGGGTCGGGTTCGCGGCGATGATCCGACCCGATTCCAGCGGGTCGTCATTTTCGCGGATCCCCTGGACGAAGCCGCCGGACTCGCGGACCAGAAGGATGCCCGCCGCCACGTCCCACGGCTTGTTGCCGCGTTCCCAGTAGCCGTCGAAGCGTCCGGCCGCGACATAGGCCAGGTCCAGCGCCGCGGCGCCGAAGCGGCGCACGCCGGCCGTGACCGGCATCAGCTGCGCCAGGTCCTGCAGGGCGGCGGGCAGCGGGCCGCGCCCGGCGAAGGGGATGCCGGTGGCAAAGACCGAATCGGCCAGCCGCGTGCGACCCGACACGCGCAGGCGCTGGTCGTTCATGAAGGCGCCGCCGCCCTTTTCGGCCACGAACATCTCGTCCTTGGCGGCGTCGAAGATGACGGCGGCCACGATCTCTTTCTTGTGCTCCAGCGCGATCGAGACCGCCCAGTGAGGCAGGCCGTGCAGGAAGTTCGTGGTCCCGTCCAGCGGGTCGACGATCCAGCGGCGGGTCGGGTCGTCGCCCGCGTCCTCTCCGGTCTCCTCGCCCAGCCAGCCATAGCTGGGTCGAGCGTTCATCAGCTCTTCCTTGATGACGCGCTCGGCCTCTCGGTCGGCGCGGGTCACGAAGTCGCCCGCGCCCTTGACGCTGACCTGAAGGTTCTCGACCTCGCGGAAATCCTTGACGAGGCCGCGCCCGGCCTTGCGGGCGGCCTTGATCATGACGTTCAGATTGGCGCTTGCCATCACATGCTCCGGGAATTGGGGTTGGGCGCGTCATAGGCCAGCCGGTCCGGAATGCCAAGCATCACGCCGCGGGACCACGCAGCATCCGCAGGGGCTCGGTCCGCGACAGGCGCAGGACATGGGCCATGTAGGGCTGCGACAGGTCGTTCGCCCGCACCGCCGCATAGAGCCTGCGCCGGATGCCCTGCGGTCCCAGGGGAAGCATCGCCAGTTCTGGGTTCGCGGCCTCTCGCCTCAGGACCCAGTCGGGCATGACCGCGACGCCGCGCCCCGAGGCGACCAGCATCAGCGCCACGGCCGTCAGCTCGACCGTGCGCTGCCGGGCGGGTTCGACGCCGGCAGGCGTCAGGAACTGGCTGAAGACGTCCAGCCGCGCGCGGTCCATCGGATAGGTGATCAGCGTTTCCCCGGCCAGGTCGGCGGGGTCGGCGTGTCCCTTGGCGACCAGAGGATGACCCGCCGGCACAACCAGCGTCGGCGCATAGTCGAACAGCGGCTGGAAGATCACGTCCGGCAGATCCTCGGGGTCCGAGGAAATCACCAGGTCCACCTCCTCGCGCACCAGCGCGGGCAGCGCACCGAAGGCCAGGCGCTGGCGGATGTCCACGTCGACGTCGGGCCAGGCGCGACGGAAGATGTCCAGGACCGGCAGCAGCCAGTCGAAACAGGCGTGGCACTCCATCGCGATGTGCAGGCGGCCGATGCGGCCCGCCTCGACGCCCTTGAACTCGGCCTCGGTGGCGCTGACCAGCGGCAGCACCTGCTCGGCCAACCGCAGAAGGCGCATGCCCGCCGCCGACAGGCGCATGGGCTTGGCGCGGCGGACGAATAGCGGGGTGCCGGCCTGCTCCTCCAGGGCCTTTACCTGGTGGGACAGCGCGCTTTGCGTGATGTTCAACACCTCGGCCGCGCGGGCCAGGCCGCCTTGTTCGTGGATGGCGTGAACGGTGCGAAGATGCCGCAGCTCCAGATGCATGATGAATGAAACTCAGCTTGATGTTGAGGATTATGAATTTGTCTCACGCCGCTGCCCATGGCACAAGACCCGCCAACAGAAAGGACCTGCCATGACCCCGCCGAAGATCAGCTTCGAGTTTTTCCCGCCGAAGACGCTGGAGGCGTCGTTCAAGCTGTGGGAAACCGCGCGGGTGCTGGCCCCACTGGCGCCCGAGTTCGTGTCGGTGACCTATGGCGCCGGCGGCACAACCCGCAAGCTGACGCACGAGGCCGTGACCACGATCAACCGCCAGTTCGGTCTGGAGGTCGCGGCGCATCTGACCTGCGTCGAGGCGACGCGTGCCGAGACGATGGAGATCGTGCAGTCCTACGCCGATGCCGGCATCCGCGAGATCGTGGCCCTGCGGGGTGACGCACCGCAGGGGGCCGACCGGTTCACGCCGCATGCCGACGGGTTCGCCAATTCGGTCGAGCTGATCGAGGCGATCGCCGCGCGGGGCGACATGACCATCCGCTGCGGCGCCTATCCCGAACCTCATCCCGACAGCGCCGATGGCGACGCCGATGTGGCCTGGCTCAAGCGCAAGATCGAGGCCGGCGCGACCAGCGCGATCACGCAGTTCTTCTTCGAGCCCGAGACCTTCTTCCGCTTTCGCGACCGCTGCACCGCCGCCGGAATCGATGCGCCGATCATCCCCGGCATCCTGCCCGTGCAAAGCTGGGCCGGCACCAAGCGCTTTGCCGCCACCTGCAACACCACCGTGCCCGACTGGGCCGAGGAATCGTTCCAGCTGGCCGCGCTGGACGGCCCCGAGGCGCAGCGTACGCTGGCCACGGGCCTCTGCGTCGATCTGTGCGAGAAGCTGATCGCCGGGGGCGTCGACCGGCTGCACTTCTATACGCTTAACCGGCCGGAGCTGACCTTCGATGTCTGCACGGCTCTGGGCATCGAGCCGCTGACTGCCGCGGCCTAGTCCAGCAGGAACTGCGTGCGCCGCACATAGCGGCGGAAGTTCCGGGCAAGCCCGGGCGTCTTGAGCAGGGCCCGCGCCTTGACCTTGGTGGCCTTGACCGCGCGCATCGGCACCGGCGGCACCTGCGCTGGATCATAGACGGTCAGCCTGCCCTGCAGGGCCGGATGGCGGTCCATGAAGCGGCGATAGGTCTCGGCATGGCGCGGCGGCCACGGGCTTTCTGGCGATTGCCAGGGCTTCGGCGCGCTCGCGAAGTGCAGGATCTTCGGCTGCATCCCGTCAAGACCGCCCATCTTCAGGTAGAAGGTCAGGTAATTGTAGGCCGGTGACAGCGGCAGCCAGTCGCCAGCGCAGACCGCGTTCAGCGCGGACTGGTCGTGATGGGCGCAGATGTCTGCGTGGGTCAGGAAGAAGTCCAGCGCGCGGGGTGCAACCTTGGCCCATGTCGTCCTGCGGAAAAGCATCAGGCCCGAGTTGAAATAGGAACCTGCGCCGCCCAGCTGCAGCGCCGCCAGATAGCTCTCCAGCCAGTCGGGGCGCCTGCCACCCGGCCCCTCGAACATGACGAAATTCTCGACGGCCGCGGCGATCCGGCCCTCGGGGACCTCCAGCTGCAGAAGCGGCGCGATGTCCCCGACCAACTGCATGTCGCCGTCCAGATACATCACCCGGTCATAGCAATCGGGGATCATGTCGCAGATTTCGAGCCGCGCCAACGCCGCCAGCGGGACATGTCCCTTGAAGTATCGGGCATAGTCCGAGGATGCGGCGAAATCCTTCGTCGACAACCCCACCAGGCGGACCGACGGGCTGCCAAACTCTTGGCGCAGCGCCTCGATGAAGCCCTCTGGCGGGTCGAGGACGAACACCATCACATCCGTCAGCCGCGCCAGATCGGGACGCGTCAGCTGCTCGGCCATCTGCATCGACGGCACGATGAAACCCATGTCGGTGATCAGAATGCTCAGCGTCTTCAATCGTTCACTCGCGAAAATGTCTACTGGGGACGTGTCGCCCCCTGATGGATAGGCGAGGAACTTGACCTTTTTGCGTCCTCCGGGCAACCGCGAAGCTGCCGGTCAGGCGCGATGGCGCCGCCCCACGGGACGGCGCCGGTGGAGTCGGCGGTTCAGTTCAGGTTCATGACCGTGGCGTGGGTCATGGCGCCGAACCCGTTGAAGCGCGTGTTCGTGACCGTCGAATAGGCGCCCGCGCCGTGGAAGATGACGAAGTCGCCCTCGGTTACATCTTCGGGCAGGCTCAGCTCGCCCGGCAGGCGGTCGACGGAATCGCAGGTCGGCCCGAAAATGACACGGCCGCCGACATCACCGTTGCGCGGCTGGCCCTGGGGGGTCAGCACCTCGATCCGGTCGATGTTGCCGATGATCGGCAGCTCGGCTAACCCGCCATAGACGCCGTCGTTCAGGAAGACATGGCCCCCGTCGCGGATGCCCTTCACGCGGGTGATCAGCGAATAGGCGTCAGCCACCAGACCACGACCGGGTTCGCAGACCAGCGCCGGCGCTTCGTCGCCAAACATCTCGGTCGCCGTATCGCCGATCTCCTGGAAGATCGACGTCAGGTCAGGCTCGACTCCAACCGCCCTGTGCGAGGGGAAGCCGCCGCCGACGTTCAGCCGCCGCGCCCGGACGCCCGCCATGTCGCAGATGTCCTTGGCCACGCGGATATAGCTCTCCCAGGCGATGGGGTCGGTGCATTGCGTGCCGGGGTGGAAGGTCAGCGACGCGACATAGCCGCGCCGCTCGACCTCGGCCAGCAGCTCGGCCGCCAGTTCCGGCGTGGCGCCGAACTTCGAGCCGAAGTCATAGGCCGCACCCAGGACAGGCAGCTTGAACCGGGGCGAGATCTCGACGGCCACGCCGTCGACCTCGGTCGGAACCTGCTCGAACAGCTTCTCCAGCTCGGACCGGCTGTCGACGGACCAGGACGTGATGCCCTGCGCCACCGCATGGGCAATCTCGGACCGGGCGCGGACGGGGTTGTGATAATGGCGCGCGGCGCGCGGGGCCATCCGGCCGATCAGGTCGATCTCGAACGGCGAAGCGACGTCGAAGCCCTGAATGCCGGCGGTCACCAGATTCTGGATCACCGCTTCGTCGGGGTTGGACTTCACTGCGTAGGTGACAAGGCCGGGAAAGCCGTCGATGAACTGCCGCGCGCGGTCCTGCAGCACCGTCGGCGCGAAGACCATGACCGGATGTTCCGGGGCCAGATGTCGGATGACCTCGGCCGGATTGTCCCAGACGGTCTTCTGTTGTCCCATTGACGTTCCTTTCGCGCAGGCGGTGGTGGGAGTAGGGGGTCCAAGTCAGAATGGCGCTTTTGGGTTCCGATTTCACCGATGAAAAGGGTAGATTCGCCTCTTCCTGACGTTATTATGATCGATCATGTGTCACTTTGACGAAAGCCGCCGCATTTGGACGATCTTGACCGCAACATCCTGGCGCAGCTGTCAGGCGATGCCCGCATGTCGGTCGCGGTTCTGGCCCGCAGGCTGCGCGTCGCTCGCTCGACCGTGCAGGCCCGACTGGAGCGGCTGGAGGGGAACGGCGCCATCGCCGGATACACCCTCCGCCTTGGCGACGCCGCGCGCGGCGCCCGCATCCGCGCCACCATCCTTCTGGGGATCGAGCCGCGCGCCCAGGCCGCCGTCCTGTCTCGGCTGAAGGTCATCCCGCAGATCGAGCGCATCCACACGACCAGCGGACGCGTGGATCTGCTGGTGCAGTTGGCCGCCGGATCGACGGCCGAGCTGGACGAGCTGCTGGACCGGATCGGCGGTGTCGAGGGCGTACGATCGTCGGAAAGCCTGATCCACCTGTCCAGCAAGCTGGACCGCGCCGTCTGATCTTGGCCTTTGCGCCCGCATTCGCTAATCCATCCCCAACCAAGGGGATTTGCGATGACGATGGACAAGAGCTTTGACGCCAAGGCCGCCGAGGCCCGGATCAGCGCCGAATGGGAGCAGGCGAACGCCTTCGCGGCCGGGGCCAATGCCTCGCGTGCCGAAACCTTCACCGTGATGATCCCGCCCCCGAACGTGACCGGCAGCCTGCATATCGGCCACGCCTTCAACAACACGCTGCAGGACATCCTGGTCCGCTGGCACCGGATGCGCGGCTTCGACACGCTGTGGCAGCCCGGCCAGGACCATGCCGGCATCGCGACGCAGATGGTCGTCGAACGCCAGATGGCCGAGCGCGGCGAGCCCGGTCGCCGCGAGATCGGGCGCGAGGCCTTCACGCAGAAGATCTGGGACTGGAAGCGCGAATCCGGGGACACGATCATCGGCCAGCTCAGGCGGCTTGGCGCCTCGCTCGACTGGTCCCGGAACGCCTTCACCATGTCTGGCGCCCCGAACGCGCCCGAGGGCGAGGAGGGCAACTTCCACGACGCGGTGATCCGGGTCTTCGTGGACCTTTATGACAAGGGCATCATCTATCGCGGCAAGCGCCTGGTGAACTGGGACCCGCATTTCGAGACCGCGATCAGCGACCTTGAGGTCGAGAACCGCGAGGTTCCCGGCCACATGTGGCACTTCAAGTACCCGCTGGCCGGCGGCGAAACCTATGAATATGTCGAGCGTGACGAGGATGGTCGCGTCACCCTGCGCGAGACCCGCGACTATATCAGCATCGCCACGACCCGCCCCGAGACGATGCTGGGCGACGGTGCGGTCGCCGTGCATCCGTCCGACGCGCGCTATGCCCCCATTGTGGGCAAGCTGGTCGAGATCCCGGTCGGACCGAAGGAACACCGCCGCCTGATCCCGATCATCACTGACGAATACCCCGACCCGACCTTCGGCTCTGGCGCGGTCAAGATCACCGGCGCGCATGACTTCAACGACTATGGTGTGGCGACGCGCAACAACATTCCGCTCTACGCGCTGATGGACGGCAAGGGCGCGATGCGCGCGGACGGTCTGTCCTATGCTGAGAGCGCCGAGGTCGCGAGCCGCGCGGCGCGGGGCGAGGATGTGGGCGACGTCTCCGGCGTGAACCTGGTCCCCGAGGATCTGCGCGGCCTCGACCGCTTCGAAGCCCGCAAGCAGGTCATCGAGGCGATCACCGCCGAGGGTCTGGCCGTCACTTACCTGCACAAGGAAATCGACAGGGAAACCGGCGCCGAGCATCTGGAAAAGCGCCCGCTGGTGGACGCGAAGCCCATCATGCAGCCCTTCGGCGACCGCTCGGGTGTGGTGATCGAGCCGATGCTGACCGACCAGTGGTTCGTCGACACGGCCCGCATCGTCGGCCCCGCCCTGGACGCCGTCCGCGACGGCCGCACCCGCATCCTGCCGGAACAGCACCGCAAGGTCTATTTCAACTGGCTTGAGAACATCGAGCCCTGGACCATCAGCCGCCAGCTGTGGTGGGGCCACCAGATCCCGGTCTGGTATGGCCTCGACCTGTCGGTCTCGGGCTTCCGCGACGACGAGGGCGACGGCGCGCTGGACGAGGTCGAACTGTTCCGCCTGCTGGAAGGTGGCCTGGTGAACGCGGGCGAACGTCAGAACTGCGCGCCGCAGTTCGACGCCGTGGCCGACCGCTTCCGCGACGATATCGCGGGCCTGCCGCAGCCGCTCGAGGCCAGCCGCGTGGTCGAGGTCAAGGACCGCGAGGCGGCCATCGAGATGCTGGCCCGGGCGATGGCAGATTATAATCTGTCGCAGGACCCGACCCACCTGGTCTATCCGGTCTGGCGCGACCCGGACGTTCTGGACACCTGGTTCAGCAGCGGCCTCTGGCCCATCGGCACGCTCGGCTGGCCCGAACCCACGCCCGAGTTGCAGAAGTATTTCCCGACCGACGTTCTGGTGACGGGCTTCGACATCATCTTCTTCTGGGTCGCCCGGATGATGATGATGCAGCTGGAGGTCGTGGGCGACGTCCCATTCCACACCGTCTATGTCCACGGTCTGGTGCGCGACGAAAAGGGCGCCAAGATGTCCAAGTCCAAGGGCAACGTCATCGACCCGCTGGTGCTGGTGGACGAATACGGCGCCGACGCGCTGCGCTTCACGCTGACCAGCATGGCGGCGATGGGGCGCGACCCGAAGCTGGGGCCGAAGCATGTCGAGGTGAACCGGAACTTCGTCACCAAGATCTGGAACGCCACCCGCTTCGCCGAAATGAACGGCGTGCGCGGCGGCGGAGCGCGTCCGACACCCGCGCATACCGTGAACCGCTGGATCATCGGGGAAACCGCGCGCATCCTGATGGACGTGGACCAGGCGCTGGCATCCTATCGTTTCAACGACGCGGCAACGGGGCTTTACGCCTTCGTCTGGGGCAAGGTCTGCGACTGGTATGTCGAGTTCGCCAAGCCTCTCTTCGACGGCGAACACGCCGAGGAGACCCGCGCCACGATGGGCTGGGTGCTGGACCAGTGCTATCTGATGCTGCACCCGATCATGCCCTTCGTCACCGAAGAGCTGTGGTCGCTGACGGGCGAGCGGTCGAAGATGCTGGTCCATGGCGACTGGCCGGTGCTGGGCGCCGATCTGATCGACGCGGATGCGGACCGGCAGATGAACTGGGTCATCGCCCTGATCGAGGCGGTGCGCTCGGCCCGCGCGCAGATGGGTGTGCCGGCCGGCGCGAAGCTGGACCTGATCGTGACCGAGGCCGACGCCCCGGCCCGCGCCGCCCTGACCGCCAACGGCCCGCTGGTCGAACGCCTGGCGCGGGTGAACGCGCCCGTTGACGGCGCGACCGGCCGCGGCATGATCGCCGTGGCCGTGCAGGGCGCCAGCTTCGCGCTGCCCATCGGCGATGTGATCGACGTTCCGGCTGAAACGGCGCGGCTGACCAAGGCGAAGGCCAAGACGGAAAAAGATGCCGAGGGTTTGCGCAAGCGCCTGTCCAATCCCAAGTTCGCCGAAAACGCGGAACCCGAGGTCATCGAGGAGACGCGCGACAAGCTGGCGGCGCTGGACGACGACATCCTGCGCCTGAACGGGGCGCTGGCGCAGCTGGCGGCGATGTAGGACAGCGCACCAGCGGGGGCCGACGGGACGACAGGGATCGGAATGGGCTGGCTGGACCGGATTGCCGAGCGGATGATGCTGAAGGCCCGTGCCGAAGGGAAGCTCTCGGGCCTCGAGGGTGAGGGCAAGCCCCTGCCCCGGCGTCCGGTGGGCGACACGGGCGAGGCCAAAGGCTTTCGCATCATGGCCGAGGCCGGCGTTCTGCCCGACGAGATCGTCCTGAAGAAGCAGGTGATCGCCGCCCAGTCACGCCTGGCCGGGCTGCCCGCAGGGCCCGAGCGCGAAGCGCTTTTGGCCGAGATCGCCCGTCTTCAGATGCGTCAGTCGATCGCCGAGGAGGCGCGCCGCCGCTTCATGCGGGACTGAGCCGGTCCAGCGCCCGTGGCAGCGCGTCCTCCAGAACGTCCAATTCCGTGACGGGGCCGCAGCTGATGCGGATGCAGCGGTCCAGCGGCGCGACGCCGGGCATCCGGGCAAAGACGCCCTCGGCCTCCAGCGCGCCGATCAGGGCGCGGGCGAAATCGCCGCTGCGGTGGGTGTCCAATGCCACGAAGTTCGTGGCTGAGGGCAATGCAGCCAGCCCGTTGGCGGTACCGATACGCGCGATGCGGTCGCGGGCGGCCGCCACCTCGGCCACGACATGGGCCAGCCATCCCTGGTCGGCCAGCGCCGCCAGCGCGCCGGCCTGCGCGATGCGGTTCACGCCGAAATGGTTGCGGATACGGTCAAAGCCCGCGATCAGCTCGGGCGCCCCGATGGCATAGCCAATGCGCGCCCCGGCCAGACCGTAAGCCTTTGAAAAAGTCCGCATACGGATCACGCGGGGATCGTCGGCAGAGATCTGGGGCACGGCACTGGCGGGGGCGAACTCGGCATAGGCCTCGTCCAGCACCAGAAGACAGTCATCCGGCAGGCGGTCCAGCATGGCGGTGATGACGCCCCCCTCGTGCCAGCTTCCCATCGGGTTGTCTGGATTGGCCAGATAGACCAGCCGCGCGCCGACCTCATGGGCGCGATCCAGGAGCGCCTGCGGGTCCTCGGCGTCGTTGCGATAGGGCACCTTGTGCAGCACGCCGCCAAACCCCGCAACGTGATAGTTGAACGTCGGATAGGCCCCCTCGGACGTGACCACCGCATCGCCCGGCGCCACCATCAGCCGCACCAGATTGCCCAGCAGGCCGTCGATGCCTTCGCCGATCATCAGGTTCGCGGGCACGATCCGGTGATGCGCCGCCAGCGCCTGCGTCAGATCGTGGCTGGGCGCGTCGCCATATTTCCAGATTTGGCCCACCGCCTCTCGCATGGCCCGCGCGGCCAGGGGGCTGGGACCGAACGCGCTTTCGTTGGCGCCAAGGCGCGCGGCGAAGGGTGTGCCGCGCCGACGCTCCAGCGTTTCGGGGCCGATGAAGGGAACGGTGGCGGGCAGGCCCGCAGGCAGGGGGGCAAATCGTGTCATGGCGCGCAATCTGCCCCGATTGCGGCCGCCCCGCAAGCGCGCCCTAGAAGGCGCGGAAGGTCATCGTGGTCAGCGTGCGGCTGATATGGGGGATGTCGAACAGCCGGTCCGACAGGAAGCGGCCGACATCCTCATCCTCGGGGATGTAGACCTTGGCGATCAGATCGTAATCGCCCGAGGTCGAGTAAAGCTCGCTGACGACCTCGCGGTCGTAGATTGCCTCGGCCACCTGATAGGTCTTGCCGGGTTCGCAGCGGAACTGGACGAAAACTGGACGCATCGCACTCTCCTTCAGGGGCAAGGTTAGACCGGGGCGACAGCGCGGGTCCAGTCCCCGCGCGCGTGGCCGCGCCAGAAGCGGCGCATCAGCAGGATGGCCGCGACGGTCAGCCCGGCGCACAGACCCAGCCACAGCCCCGGCGGTCCGAGGCCCAGGGGAAAGGCCAGCGCCCAAGCCACAGGCATGCCGACCACCCAATAGCTGAAGCCCGCAATCCACATCGGCACGTTCGTATCATGGACACCGCGCAGAAAGCCCAGTGCGATCACCTGGAACGCGTCGGTCAGCTGGAACAGCGCCGCGAACATCAGCAGGCTGGCGCCGATCGCCACGATCTGCGGGGCCTGGGGGTCGGCCGGGTCCAGATAGAGACGCACCAGACCTTCCGCGAACAGCAGATAGATGGCGATGGCGATGGCGGAAAAGACCAGCGACATCCACATGACGGTGATCGCCGCGTCACGCATCCAGGCGCGGTCGCCACGTCCCTTGGCCTGCCCTACCCGCACGGTGGCCGCGTTCGACAGTCCCAGATGCGCCATGAAGGTGATCGAGGTGATCTGCAGCGCGATCCCGTGCGCGGCCAGCTGCGGGGTGCCGATCCAGCCCATCATGACGTTCGAGGCGACGAACAGCCCGCCTTCGGCCACCATGGTCAGCCCGATCGGCCAGCCGACGCGGGCGACCTGGCCCATGGCCTGCCAGTCCGGCCGCCAGAAGCGCTGGAACAGGTTGTATTGCCGCGCCATCGGCAGCCAGGCCGCATAGGCGACCAGCAGCACCAGCTGGACCACCTGCACGGTGACGCTGGCAATGGCCGCCCCGCGCACGCCCAGTTCCGGCGCGCCGAGGTTGCCAAAGATCAGCACCCAGTTCAGGAACAGGTTCAGCGGCAGCCCGGCCAACGTGACCCACATGACGATCTGCGTCCGCTCGAGCGCGGCGAGATAGGACGAGAGCGTCACCTGCCCCAGCACCACCGCCAGCCCCCAGCCCGCGATGCGCAGATAGTCCTGCGCCAGGGCCGACACCACCGGCGTCTGCCCCAGGGCCAGCAGGATCGGTTCGGACCACCACAGCAGCGGCATCACGGCCAGCGCGAAGGCCGTCGACAGCCACAGGGCCATGCGGGCGCCGCGCCGGACCTCGGTCTGATTGCCGCTGGCGATGTGGCTGGCGATCAGCCCCATGACGCCGGTGCCGAAGCCCATGCCCAAAAAGAACAGGATGAAGAAGAACGAGGTGGCGATGACCAGCGCCGCCAAGGGCTCGACCCCGTACCAGCCGACCATGACCGTGTCGCCCACGCCGATGGCCATGCGCGCCAGGTGGCTGCCGATCAGCGGCAACCCGAGCGACAGCGTCGCAAGGATGTGAGGGCGGTACCTGTTGCTCATTTCTTCGCCATATCCGCGCCCGCGGGACACGGCAAGTGACAGTTGCACGACCTGCAGAAAGCTGCCGCCGATGCACCCGCCACGGGTCGCAGCCCGCTTGCTGCATCCCCGCCCATCTGCGATAGAAGCGCCATTCCGACCAAGAGGCCGCACATGAGCTTTCGCGCCCGCCACCTTCTAGGCATCGACCATCTGAAGCCGGATGAGATCACGGCCCTGCTGGACCTGGCCGAGGACTATGTCTCGCTCAACCGTCGGACGATCAAGCATTCCGATGCGCTGGAGGGGCTGACCCAGATCAACATGTTCTTCGAGAACTCGACCCGCACCCAGGCCAGTTTCGAACTGGCCGGCAAACGGTTGGGGGCGGACGTGATGAACATGGCGGTCAGTCAGTCCAGCGTGAAGAAGGGCGAGACGCTGATCGACACCGCATTGACGCTGAACGCGATGCAGCCCGACCTTCTGGTGGTGCGCCATCCCCATTCGGGCGCCGTGAACCTGCTGGCCGAAAAGGTGAACTGCGCCGTCATCAACGCGGGCGACGGGCGGCACGAACATCCGACTCAGGCGCTGCTGGATGCGCTGACGATCCGGCGCGCCAAGGGCCGGCTGCACCGCCTGACCATCGCCATCTGCGGCGACATCGCCCACAGCCGGGTCGCTCGGTCGAACCTGATCCTGATGGGCAAGATGGAAAACCGCATCCGCCTGATCGGCCCATCGACGTTGATGCCCGCAGGCGTGGCCGAGATGGGGGTCGAGCTTTATGAGGACATGCGCGAGGGACTGAAGGACGCCGATGTCGTCATGATGCTGCGGCTGCAGAAGGAACGCATGGACGGCGGCTTCATCCCGTCCGAACGAGAGTATTTTCACCGCTGGGGACTGGATGCCGAAAAGCTGGCGCTGGCCGCGCCGGACGCCATCGTCATGCATCCCGGCCCAATGAATCGCGGCGTGGAAATCGACGGCACCATCGCCGACGACATCAACCGCAGCGTCATCCAGGACCAGGTCGAGATGGGCGTCGCCGTCCGCATGGCCGCGCTGGACCTGCTGGCCCGCAACCTGCGCGCTGAACGCGGCCGCGCCGCCCTGGGCGAG
>JAYZBS010000148.1:0-32189 GCA_036338635.1 Pseudomonadota bacterium
CTTGCCTTGCGCAGGATCTCGTTCGTCGGGAAGACAGTCCCCCGGACTGAGGACCGACCCTCCTCACCCTGGCGCGGTTCACGCTTCCCGGCCATGTCGGTCGGGATGCCCGCGCGCTTGCCGCTGTCGACCTCGGCCTTCATCACCCACTGGATGAGGGTCCGGGCGCGCAGCCGATCTTCGCGGAAATCGGCATGACTGCCTGCCAGCGCCATCCATGCCGACCTTCGTAGTCGAAGACCAGCCGCACCGCGCGTTCACGCAATTCGGGGGAAAGCCTGTTCGTCGTCTTGCTCATGATACGCCATCCTGCTCAGGAGTTGACGCCTCCGCAAAACCCGGTGCGGTTCAATATCCTAACTGATTCAGGTCTATGCCGGTAAGTCGGATAAATGTGACGTTTTCCTTAAGATAGCAGTTCTGCACAAGAAGCGAGAGGTCGGGAGTAAGCTCGATGTTGGGTTCAGCGTTCCGGCCAAGCGGCAGCTTGCGTCGGAAAATGCTGGATGTGCCCGGTTTCTGCCGCAGCTTCCAGATATTCCCTTCCGAGCGCACATTCGCCGAGGTTGCTGTAGCGGCTTCGAGAGCGGCCCTGTCAGGCGCGTCGAGGGCGGTGGCCAGCTTGTCGAGAAAATCGGAAGGCGATTCCTGAAGATGTTCATATGGCAGGACCGTTACATTGGCCGGGCCCAAGGTCTCGGCGAGGGTAGCGTACAAGGAACCGAAATCAAGCAATGTGCCGAAGCTGTAGCGTGATCGCCGTGGGGATGTGATGTCGTACAGGAACCTTTCGAAGTCGGCTTGGCCCGCGTCGGGATTTCGGTCCGACATCTGCGCGTAGTGCGATGCCAGCCATCTGTCCTGACGGCGGATCAGGAAGAGGACCTTGACGCTGGTGAAGCCCCAATCTGCCGCCACATCCCTGAAGCCGGTTAGGTGCGCAGCCAGCAGGGCGGAGCGACTTCCCTGCCGTCCGATCCTCTCATCCGAGATCAGGGCATTCCGTTGCCTCGCCCGCCAGGCGTTCTTGTCACCGAAGATATCCTGAAAGATGGCGTCGCCGTAGTCCTTCCAGATGTGGCTCGACCGCTTGAAGACGCTGGCCATCAGCCAGCCGCCGTCCTTCAGATCCTCGGCGCTGTCGAAAAGACCGCTGCGAGGCGAATCGAAGAAATCGAGGTGCGGGAACCTGCAGAAGACCGAAGACTGCAGCCAGGATGACGCCGTCTTCGGGATCCCGATATGCAGGTACAGGGTCTTTCCGTTCGGACAACTTCGCATTTTTCTCCTTGTGAATTCGCCAGCGATGAGCGCTGGTACCACGTTCGCCGGTGGCGACGTCTGGGTGGTCTGCCGACCATGGTGTGACCTACGCGTATTCCTCCGAAAGCACCCGGTGTCGACCAACGCCGTTCAGCAGCCGCTCCAACTCCTCCAGCTGAACGTCTGAATTGAAATAGTGCTCGATCCTGTCGGCCGCCGCCCGCCGGATCGTCGGGTTGCCTGCGGCATCCGCCGCCGCCGCGATCTTCGCCGCCAGCGCCCCGACGTCCCGTTCCGGCGCCAGAAAGCCGCTCTCTCCGTCCTCGACCAGTTCTGGGATGCCTGAGTGGCTTGTGCTGACGACCAGTACGCCCGAGGCCATGGCCTCCATCAGCGAGACGGGCACCCCTTCTGAGTCACCGTTCTCTGCGGTGACACTGGGCAGCAGGAACACGTCGGCCACCTGCATCAGCCGCTTGACCTCTTGATGGGGCTGGGCGCCTAGGAACACGATCCGGTCGGATACCGTAGAAGCCGATGCCTGTCTGCGCAGCAACTCGTCAAGTTCCCCCGCGCCGACGATCTCGTATCGCCAGTCAAGGTCAGGGCGATCCTTGGCCAGACGTTCAAGCGCGGAAATGGCATAGGTGATGCCCTTCTTCTCGGTTAGCCTGCATACCGACAGGAAGCGCATTCCGGTCGCCGGTTGATCGGGGGCCGGGGCCGCAGGACGGAACTCCGTGCCGACGCGATGAACGACGGTGCGCTTGGGGGGCGCGCCTCCGGCGACCAGCATGTCGCGGAACGCGTCGTTCACGGGCAGGTGCAGCGCACCCACATCGAAAAGCTGGCGATAGCGCCACATGCCGTTTTCGTGGGCGACGGTCGCGACGTCGTATCCGTGATAGATCGTGACAAGCGGGGGAGCTCGCTCCATCCCGGCCAAAGTCGACGCAACGCGGGCGCCGGTGTGGCCGAAATGGGCCAGGATCACATCGAACCTGCGGAAATATTGCCTGTGGATCTGGTCAAGCATACGCTGTGCCTTGTGCCCCAGGCGATAGCTGAGCATCTCGACCGGGGCGGACAGGGCCGACAGGGGACCCCACCAACGCCTGATCCGCACGACGCACCCGCCGGCGCCCGCGTTGACATGACGGCAGAGGACCTCGACCTCGTGTCCGCGACGCGCAAGCCCCTCGACCTGCGAGCGGACGAACGTCTCTGACAAGTTGGGATAGACACCGACGACGATGCAGATTTTCATTCAGGATTGACCGCGCACTTGGATTTTCATTTCGTGCTCGGCAACCTTTCCGGCCTCGACTTGTTCCAGATACGGCGCAGATGCCGTACCGCCGACGCGCGGGCGTCTTCGGGCAGCAGCGACAGCGCCAGCCAAGCGTAGGGCTGGGGCCGCGCAGGTGCCGCCAGGGCGGCCTTCAGCAACAGCCGGCGCCCGTGCCGCGTACCGCCTTGCTGCCATTCCAGAAAACGGCGCGCGCTTTCCAGCTGATAGGCATGCAAGGCGCGCAGATGCGCCGCCTCGAAGCCGTGCTTTTCTATGAACATGTTCCTGGCGCGCATGTTGCGGGCGAATTGTGCCGAACGCTTGGCCTCGGCTCCGGCAGTCCCGCCGCCCTGGTCGTAGATCACCAGCGGTGCCGGATCGAACTCAAACTCGTAAAAACGCGCCATTCGTGCCCAGTAGTCGTGGTCCTCGTTCGCGGGGAAGCTGCTGTCGAAGCCGCCGACCACCGCGGCCGCCTCGGCGCGGATCATCGTGCTGCTGGTACCAAAGTGCAGGACGTTCCGCTGCAGGATGTCGGCCAGAACATGGCCGCGCGCCTGTGGGCGCCAAGTCTCGTTGTCCCTGTCGGCATGCTCGACCCTCAGGCCCGAATAGATCAGGCCGATGCGTCCGGGGGCGGCCTGCATCTGCGCCACCTGCCGAGCCAGCTTCTCGGGCATCCAGGCATCGTCGGAATCGATGAAGGCGATCAACTGCCCCCGTGCGGCGGCAAGGCCCCGATTGCGCGCGGCGGCAACGCCCCGGTTCTGCGCCTGCCTCAGATAACGAAGCCGGCTGTCGCTCAGCGAAGCCGCATACTCCGCGGTCCCGTCAGTGGAGCCGTCGTCGACCAACAGCAGTTCGAGATGGGAATAGCTCTGCGCCAAGACGCTATCGACCGCGCGGCCCAGGGTGGCGGCACGGTTGTAGGTCGGCAGAACGACCGACACCAGCGGCGTCGCATCCTGCGCGGGCGCGGCCGTCGCCTCGATGGGCTGCACCGGCATTTGCACGGTCCGGGCCGGGATCGACCGGCGAAGGGACTTGCCGATCGACCGCCGGGTCCTGCGAAGGCGCCCGAAACCGCCATTCCGGGCGCAGCCCCCGCGGGCGCGGTCAGCAAGGTCCTGGGGCACGTCCGGCCCGCACATCCCGGCAATCGTCGCATAGGCCTCGGCCAGCGGCGTGGCATAGCGGCCCTGCCGCCCTGCCGTGCGCAGCAGCGTCTCGATTTTCTCCAGCACGCGCAGCCGTGCGGCCAAGCCCTTGGGGCTTGCCCGCTGCCCGCTCAGTGACGTCTGGCCACCGGGCAGACGGCGATAATAGCCCATTCCCCCCTTGGCCCTGATCAGAGGAGCGCCAGCGACCAAGGCCCGCATCATCAGATCGCCATCCTGGTTCGAGGCCGCCAGCGGGTCCCACCCGCCGGACGTCTCATACGCCTCCCGCGACCAGAGCACCGAGCACGGCGGGTGGTACCAGCCCGTCAGCCAGGCGGCCAAGTCGTCGTGCCAGGGCTGCCGCACGGCGCAGGACGCCGGACGCGCCCGCCAGCATTCGCCCTCAAGCTCATATCGTCGCCAAGGGCAGCAGGACATGGCGGGGCCCTGTCCCTTCAGCGCATCGGCCAGATGGGCCAAGGTGTCCAAGCCCAGAAGGTCGTCTGCATCTAAAAACATCAGGGCCTCGCCCGACGATTCGGCAAAACCTGCGGCGCGGGCGGCCGTTGCACCCGGTTCGGCGACCGAAATCACCTGTACGGGCGGCCCGAAGCTGCGCGCGATGTCGACGCTCGCATCGGTGCTGCCGTTGTCCGCGACGATGATCTCGACCGGGGGCAGGCTCTGATCGCGCGCTGACCGGATGGCCTGCGCCAGGAAAGCCGCTCCGTTCAGGACGGGGATCACGACCGAGATACGCATGGCTCAGGCGCCCCCGCGGCTTGGGGCGATCATGTCGACCACTCGGGCGAGTTGCGGGGGCGACACCGACAGATCCCGTTCAAGCGGTCTGCCGTTGCCATGCTCTTCGGCGGGAAGCAGGTGATAGGACAGCCCCATCGCAGCGGCCAGCGCATAGAAATTCGGGTTGGGAAAACCGAGAGACGCAATCTCGACGATCTTCGTGCCCTCGGCGCAGAACATCATGTTGGTCAGTCCAGCCCCATGCGGCGCCACAAGGCATTCGGCGCGGCGCATCAGGTCGACCTGGGCGGCAAAGTCCAGATCCTCCATGAAGATGCGCTCAAAACCCCGCGCTTCAAGGATCGGCCAGATCTCGTCCTCGTTCAGAAGCTTGCGAAAGCGCGCCCTTGCCCGGCTGATATAGATCCGGCGCATGCGTTCCTCGGGCGGCAGGGCCGGTGCCATGACATCGCGCACGGGGCGCAGCAGGTCGGGGCGGAAGCGGTCGGTGCCCAGCAGCGTCAGATCCGACACCAGCAGCGGCCGCGTTTCGTCAAAGCACGCAAATGCGTCGGGATCGATGCCCAGCATGCGCAGCGACGCTTCTTGCGCGGGTTTTAGCCTTTCCGGCAGTAGCACATGCTCCAGCAGCCCCAGGTTTCGTGCCAGCAGGAACTTAGGCAGATGCGCCGTCAGCCAGTGCGAATGATTCTCGTGCACCCGTTCCAGCAACCAGACGGCTCGATCGCGTCGCGCGGGCTTGGCGCGGCGCAGCATTTCCGAATGGCCTGGCCTGAACCTGATTTCCCGGAGATTGATCGCGTGGCCTGCCTGCGACAGGATGCCGGGATAGAACTGGCCCTGATCGTCGCGATGGAACGCGATCGTCGCATCCCGGAATGTTGCGGCGAAGGTTTCGTCGCTCAGCCGGTCGGGAACGTCGCGCATCGAATATCCCCACCAGTAGGGATCGTCGGGGAGTTCATCCCGGCGCTGGAAGTTGCCGGGCAGCGGGTTCACCTCTCGCCGTGGCGGATGGATGGTCCAATAGCCCGAGGCGCTCTGCGTCAGGGGTACCGCCTCGACATGTCGCCAGCCAACCCACTTTGGATTGACGCCGGTGCGAACACACCGCATGCACAGGTCCCGTGCGCCGCCGCGTGCCGCACGTTCCAGCGTCCGGAATGCGCGCGCCCACAAGGGGCGTCTCGACCCGGAATGGGTGTCCACTGTCATCGCTCCGCCTTTCAGCCTCAGGTGTCCAAGTCATGCGGCAGCCCTTTGGCGCCGCCCCCTGCCCATGCGAGGTTCAACGATCCGGATGCTGCCGCAGTTGCGGCAAGACCCCGACTTTCCGGCGCGTTTGGCGTCAGGAAGGGTTTTCGAGGTCATTCCGGCAACTTTCACCGAAGCAGATGGTTGCAGGTCCGCAGGCATGCTGGCAGGCGTCCGGTCAGCTTGAGCTGAAACCCGACCGGACATGTTCAGGATAGCCAAACGCAAGCGAAAGGACGTGAGGTGATCGGAAGCTATAGGAAACTCTTCGCTATACTTAATGCGCGTGAGCGGAGGCAGGCCGCCCTGCTGGTGCTGGTAGCCCTGTTCATGGGCCTGCTGGACGTGCTGGGCGTGGCATCCATATTGCCCTTCCTGGCAGTGGTTTCCAATCCCGAACTGATCACGGAAAACTACTGGCTGAGCAGCGTCCACCAGTGGTTGGGCGCACCTCAGACGAACACCTTCCTGATCATCCTGGGCACGGGGGCCTTCCTGTTCGTGCTGTTTACTGCCCTCTTTCGTGCGGCCAGCTTCTATGTCCTGACATATTACGTGCGGATGCGCGTCCCCAGCCTTTCCATGAGGTTGATGGAAAGCTATCTGAGCCGGCCCTACATCTGGTTTCTGCAGCGCCACAGCGCCGATCTGGGCAAAGCGATCCTGACCGAGGTCGGGGGCGTCGTCGGCGGACCGCTGCAGGCGGCCGTCAACCTGATCGCGCATGCGCTGATGCTGGTGTTCCTGATCCTGTTCCTGCTGATCCTGGAACCTTCGGCCGCCATCGGCGCGGCCGTCCTCTTCGGCGGCGCCTATGGCCTGATCGTGGTCCTGACGAAGGGGCCCCTGTCTCGGATGGGCAAGGAGAACGTGAAGGCCAACAAGCAGAGATACCAGATCATGCAAGAGGCGATGGGGGGCATCAAGGCCGTCAAGCTGATGAACCTCGAACGCAGTTACCTGGCCCGGTTCGAGGCCCCGGCCTTCAAGCAGGCGCGGGGGCAGGCAGCTTATGCGGTCATCAACGACCTGCCGCGTCACCTGCTGGAGGTGATCGCCTTCGGCGGCATGATCCTGTTCGTGCTGTGGTTGCTGATCACGCAAGGTGGCGACATCTCAGAGGTTGTCCCGATCCTGGGCGTCTATGCCTTCGCGGCCGCACGCACATTCCCGACGATCCAGAAGCTGTTCTCGTCGATCTCGACGATTCGCTACGGAGAGGCTGCGCTCGAGGGCCTGCACGAGGATCTGCAGGCTGCAGAGACGGATGACCTTGCCCGTGGCGAAGACCTCTCTCCCCTCCGCCTGCGCGACAGCCTCGAGCTCAGGGACATCATGTTCACCTTCCCCAAATCTGACACGCCTGCCCTGTCGGGACTGTCGATGTCGGTCCCGGCCAACAGCACCGTCGGCATCGTGGGCACGACCGGCGCGGGCAAGACCACCGCCGTGGATCTCATCCTGGGTCTGCTGCCCGCGGACGCTGGCGAATTCCGTGTCGACGGCCAGGTCATCGATCGGAACAACGTCCGGGCGTGGCAAAAATCAGTCGGCTACGTGCCGCAGGACATCTTCCTTACAGATGATACGGTCGTGGCTAACATCGCCTTCGGCGTTCCGCCCGAGCGCGTCGACCGAGCCGCGGTCGAGCATGCCGCGCGCGCGGCATCGCTGCATGAGTTCGTAATCGACCAGCTTCCGCAGGGCTATGACACGCTGGTAGGCGAGCGGGGCACCCGCTTGTCGGGCGGCCAGCGCCAGCGCATCGGGATCGCGCGAGCGCTTTACAACAACCCCGACCTGCTGGTCTTTGACGAGGCGACGAGCGCGCTGGATAACCTGACCGAGCGCGCCGTCATGGAGGCCGTCTATGGGCTGAGCAGGACAAAGACGATCATCATGATCGCCCACCGCCTCAGTACGGTCCGCCACTGCGACCAGATCTTCATGCTTGAACACGGCAAAGTCGTGGCCAGCGGCACCTATGACGCCTTGGTCGCCAAGCACTCGGGTTTTCGCGCATTGCATGAGGGCGCCAGCTAGGCCGCATATGACGTATCCCGCAGGCGTGGGCCGGGCGTCCGGCAAGCGGGAGGGCTGGCTTCCCCTTCCAAGCCCTTCAGGACCTGTCCACCGTGTCGCCCTAGGCTCAGAGCCTCGATAACGGAGGCGTGCCAATCCAAGCGATTTTGTGAATGCGCCGGCTACCATCTAGCGGTTTCGACGCTGCCTCCATCGTTCTGCTGGCACCGCTGCTCCGTATGAGCTCCCTCGGGTGCTTAGGTCCCTGGCCCGCGCAGAGGCCCCTAGCCTGGTGCTGGTCTGCTGCGGGTCCGATGTGACCTTCTCATTGGCGTGCTCGATGCAGGTCGGCGACGGTCCCGACCACAGCATCATCGGAACCGCATGCCTGAGGGGCCTTCAAGCCTGAGATCAGAGAGGCGATGGAAGGGCATGCGGGTGGCAAGATAGCATGTGCTACCTCGCACGTAGATCGGAAGGTGGTGCCACTGATCGCGGCCAATGCGACAGCGGAGAGCTGGGTTTCCGGGCGCCTGTCACAGCGGATTGTAACACGTCTCCAGTCCTTCAGGCGACCGGACATGATCTCGATACGGTTTTTGTAACGTCTCTTGTCGTATTTCGCGCTCTTCTTGCGGGACTTCCGGCCAGGGATGCGGGCGCTTATCCCACGCTTCGCGCAGCCTTTCAGCGTCACAGCCCCGATCCGCCAGAAGCCAGTCCGCCTGCGGCAGGCTGCCCATCAGTGCCGCCGCGCCTGTGTAGTCGCTGACTTGCCCTGTCGACAGGTAGAACCGAATGGGTCTGCCGTTCGTATCGGTGACAGCATGCAGCTTTGTCTTCCGTCCTCGGGCTAAACCGTCTACTGGACAGTTTCTTCTTCCCTTTATTCCCTTGGTGCGCCCAATCAGGCGGCCAGGCCCCCCTTTTTCACGCCGAGGCTTGACGCGATGCGATGTGCCTTGAGGTAAGTTGCGTCGATCATCAGGGTCTTCTTCTCGCCGTGTTCGGCGGCCAGACCGGTCATCATCTGTGCAAAGATGCCCTTGTCGCTCCACCGCTTCTAGCGGTTATAGAGCGTCTTGTGGGGCCATACTCTTTGGGCACATCCCGCCAGCGTAACCAAGTGCGGTTGGTCCAGAAAATCCCACTCAGCACTCGCAGATCATCGACACGAGGGCGGCGATGGCTTTTGGAAAAATAGGGCGAAGGCGCGTCACATGCGTTTCCGTCAGCCAGAACAGGTTGCTCATGATCAGGTCCCCTTGCGGGGCCTGAACCGCGTCAAAAGTCTGGAGTCAATGAGTCTGGAGCCGAGGACTGAAACCGAACCACCACATGGGTGCAGGCTGCGGAGAGCGTAGCATGAGACCGCGCCACGGCCGCTGGAGGTGTCAAGCTTTCAAGGCTTCGAAGCTGAAACAGCGTCGGGTACGTGCCAGTGAGCTGCGGGGGGTTTCATGGACACCGGGTTGAGCTGGCATAGCGCGGGCCTCGTTGCGGGTGCGGTAAACTTTACGGGCCGTCCGCTTGGTCATCAGCGATGAGAAGAAGCTTTTCATCACGGAATTGTCCCGGACGTCACCGGCCCGGCTCATCGAACAGGTGTCCCCGTTACCCGCCAGCAGACGCTGGAACTGCTCACCGGTGTATTGCGAGCCCTGATCCGAGTCGTGCAACAGCGCATCGGCCTTGCCGCGTCGCCAGACTGCCATCATCAAGGCGTCCATGACCAGCGATGCATCTCGGTTGGCCTTTATGGACCAGCCAACCGCGCGCCGGGAGAAGAGATCCAGGACGACCGCGACATAGAGCCAGCCTTCTGCGGTCCAGATGTAGCTGAAGTGGGCCAGCCGCTTCTGGTTCGGTCGATCCGCCTGGAAATCCCGGTCCAGGATGTTGTCGGCAATAATTGAGCGCTCACCACCGTCCTTGGGCTTGCCTCTGGGCCGAGGCCGAGCCTTGAAGGCGTTGCCGCGCATCAGCCGTAGGGTCCGCTGAAGCCCCCAGGCCAGTCCTTCTTCGAGAACATCGCGCCCCACGCGGCGGGCGCCGTAGGTTCTCTCACCGGACTTGAAGCTCGCCTCGATCGCCGTGACGAGCCTGGCGTCATGGATCTCGTGCGCGCTGGTCGGGCGGCCCCGACAGGCGTGGAAGCCGGAACGCGAGACCTCCAGCACCTCGCAGAGCCAACTGACCGGCCAGATGTGACGGTGCCTGGCAATGAAGGCGAACCTCATATCGCCTCGCACGCAATGTCGAACGACCTCTTTCTTCAGGGCTGCGATCTCGGCCAGATCGGCCCGCACCTGACCGTTCCCGGAAAGGCCGCAGCAGGGGCTGCGGTCAGCTCCCTCATACAGCAGCGCAACACGCTCTCTGCCACATCAAGCTCACGGGCGGCCTGCGCCACCGCCGCACCCCGATCCGTCACCAGCATGACAGCCTCGATCTTAAGCTCACGGCTGAACTTCCATCTCGTTGTATCCACTCTCCCGCTCTTTGGTCACGATCTTGTCTTCGTGTCCACGAAACCGGCAGAAGCTCATGCACCTGCGGCGAAACAGCCGGCACACTTTGGTGCCGACCAATGCCTTTAGAGGTTCCCCGCCGACATCTCACGCGCGATGTGGTCCGCCTGCCGGATCGCCAATGCGACGATGGTCAGGGTCGGGTTTTCGGCCGCACCGGTCGTGAATTGGCTGCCATCGCTGACAAAGAGATTCTCGATATCGTGGCTTTGTCCCCACCTGTTCACCACCCCGTCCTCGGGTCGCTCGGACATGCGGTTGGTCCCGAGGTTGTGGGTCGAGGGATAGGGCGGCGTAGGCAGCGTCCGCGTGGCTCCCATAGCGCGATAGATCGCCTGCCCCCGCTCATAGGCGTGGTTTCGCATCGCTACATCGTTCGCGTGGTCGCTGAAATGGACGTTTGCGACCTTCAGCCCGAACTTGTCGACTGTGTCCGACAGCGTCACGCGGTTGGTTTCCTGGGGCATGTCCTCGCCGACGATCCACATGCCTGCCATGTTTTCGTACTGGTCGAGCGCCGAGGTGAACTCGCGCCCCCAGCTGCCCGGGTCGAGGAAGGCCGCCATGAAGGGGATGCCGAGGCTCAGCGTCTCGAATTCGTAGCCGCCGACGAAGCCGCGCGCGGGGTCGTGATGCGCCTCGTCTTGAATGATCCCGGCCATGGTGGTGCCGCGCCACATCCGCACGGGCTTCTCGAAGATGCCATAGACCGAACCGGTGGTGTGCCGCATGTAGTTGCGCCCGACCTGACCGCTGCTGTTGGCCAGCCCGTCCGGGAACATGCTGCTGGCGCTGTTCAACAAAAGACGCGGACTTTCGAACGTGTTGCCCGCCACCGCAACCAGCCGCGCGGCCTGGAAGTGAAGGTTGCCGTCCCCGTCAAAGTATTCGACCCCCGTCACCCGGCCAGCGTCGTTGTGCAGGATCCGGGCGACATGGGCATGGTCTCGCACCTCGAGATTGCCGGTCGCCTCGCCTTTCGGGATGTCGGTATAGGCGGCCGACCACTTGGCGCCCCATTTGCAGCCCTGAAAGCAGAAGCCGGTTTGCTGGCAGGCTGGGCGTTCGTCATTGTCGACGCTGTTGATCGCCATGTGCCCGGTCGAGACGCGGTTGTAGCCGACAGCCTTTGCCCCGGCCTCGAAGACCTTGTAGTTGTTGTTGCCGGGAAGGCCCGGGAAGTTACCGGTGCGCGTCACGCCCAGCTTCGCCTCGGCCTTCTCGTACCACGGCGCCATCTCGGCGTGGTCAATCGGCCAGTCCAGAAGGTTCGCCCCCTCGACAGCGCCATAGGTTGTCAGCGCCTTCCACTCGTGCTCCTGAAAGCGGATCGAGGCGCCCGCCCAATGGGTCGTCGTCCCGCCGACCGCCTTCACGATCCAGGCCGGCAGACCGCTGAAATCGCGCGCCACGCGCCAGTCGCCGCTGGTCGTGCGAGGGTCGGTCCATGCCAGTTGGCCGAAGCTTTCCCATTCGTCGTTGACGTAATCCTCGGGCAGGTAGCGCCCGCCCGCCTCCAGCGCCACGACCTTGACACCCTTCTGCGCCAGCTCGTTGGCCAAGACCCCGCCGCCCGCGCCGGTGCCGATGATGACGACCACACTGTCGTCGGTCAGTTCGAATTTTGCCGCCGTTGCCATGTCCGCCCCCTCACAGCCAGTCGATGTCGTCGAAACCGCGATGGATATAGCCGCCCTCCGAGAAGCTTTCGCCCTCGTATCCGAAGATCGGCCAGACCTCTTTCTGGTTGTAGAGCCCCGTCACGAGGCCCCCGCGCACCGTCTGGAAGAAGTCGCTCTCCTCGATGCTGCGCAGGATGGCGACGCGGTCGGCCTCCCATCCGGCCTCGACATAGCTCTCAAAGCCGGCCTCGCGGGCCGCGGCGTCCAGCACCTCGATGCCGGCGGCGACCATCTGCGCCTGCTCGGGCGTGTCGTAGCCCTTGATCGCAACGGCGTAGAAGCGGTCGCCGATCCGGTCATGGGGGTAGATGTCGCGCGCCATCTGCAGAAGCGTCGCCATCTGCGCCTCGGTGATCGTGCGCACCTCGACCGCCCAGGCTCCATCGGGGGCGGCGATGAAGCCTGCGCCCGCGACGGCCAGCGCTCCGGCCGCCACAGCGCGGCTCAGCAGCGCGCGGCGGGTCAATCCCTTTTCTCTCAGTTCCTTCATGGGTCCTCCTCCCTGATGCTCGCCCGTGCGACGCCCCCTCCCAAGGGCTGCGGGCTACTTGTAGCGGCCTGCGCGTTGCAGGACCTCGATCTCGTAACCGTCCGGATCCTTGATGAAGAAGAACCGGGCGATGACCTCGCCGCCGGGCGCGAAATCGACCAGCTTGCGCGGCGCGAAGCCCGCCTCGGACAGGCGGGCATGTTCCGTATCCACGTCATCGACCGAAAAGGCGACATGGCCGTAGCCGTCGCCCAGATCGTAGGGCTCGGTGCGTCCCTTGTTGACGGTTAGCTCCAGCTCGGTCCCGCTCTCCGCGTTGGCAAGGTAGATCAGCGTGAAAGTCTCGAAATCCAGCCGCTCGGCGATGCTCAGGCCAAAGCAGCGGCCGTAGAAGTCGACCGAGGCCGCCTCGTCCAGAACGCGGATCATCGAGTGGATATATTTGGCCATGAGGCCCCCTTGTCGTGACTGACTTCAGAATCAGCCTAAGGGGGCGCGGCCGGACCGGGGTAGTATCAGGCTACTACAGCTTCGATTATTCGGCGGCGATGGCGGACAGCCGCGGCTGCTGTTCTTCTCCCAGATGGATCGTGCAGGCGCAGCGCAGCAGCGAGGTGAAGTTCCGCGCCTCGCCATGAAGCTCAAGGACTTCGGCATGCAGCTTCGAGATGAAGGCCGGCGTGCTGATCCCCTCTCGTGCAGCGATCTGGTCGAGGATGCCCCAGAAGGCCCGTTCCAACCGGATCGAGGTAGACTGCCCGTTGAGGCGCAGCCGCCGAGTGACGGTTTCGTATCGTTCAGGATGCTGTCCTGCGAAGATCTGGCACATCGGCTTGATCTCTGGCCTGGGGTCCGGGCACCAAAACTGCGCCGATCCCACAAATTAGTCAATGCCGCTCGGCTCGAGCGGTACTGAGACTTCCACCACCGCTCCGCCGGCATTCGTTGACGATCTTGCGCCCGGTGGCGCCTCGCCGTGTCCGGGGCGGATCGCGCCCTCTTCTTCGTCAACCCCTTCATGCCCCGGGCCGCGATTGCAGGCGGAGATCTCCGTTGCAGGCCAGCCAACTTGGCAATCGCCGCACGGCTCGGTCGCGCTGCGGAGGCTGCAGGATCCGGACCAAGCGGGCTTCGTGATGTGAGATGTCGCAGGCTATTGCCATGGCCCGCGAGCGCGGGTCAGTGTAATCGTCGCAGAGAAACGCACTATAGTTCCAGCGTTTCGACAAGACATCCGCCCGAGGACTGCCGCCGATGACCACCGATTTCACCGCCACCCGTGCCATGTTCGACCTGCCAGAAGGGGTGATCTATCTGGACGGCAATTCGCTTGGGCCGCTGTCCCATGCCGTCAAGGCGCGCATGGCGGCCGCCGTGGCCGAGGAATGGGGCCAGATGCTGATCCGTGGCTGGAACGATGCCGGCTGGATGGAGCAGCCGCGCCGCGTCGGCGATCGCATCGCCAGGCTGATCGGAGCCGAGGAGGGCAGCGTGGTCATGGGCGATACGCTGTCGATCAAGGTCTATCAGGCGCTGGCCTCGGCGCTGGAGATGAACCCGGACCGGAGGGTGATCCTGTCGGACAGCGGGAACTTCCCCTCGGATCTCTATATTGCGGACGGGTTGGTCCGCACACTTGGGCAGGGATACCAACTGCGCGTCGTCGCACCCGAGGAGGTGCTGGATGCCATCGACGACAGCGTCGCGGCCTTCCTGATCACCGAGGTGGACTATCGCACCGGCCGCCGCCACGACATGAAGGCGCTGACCGAAAAGGCCCATGCTGTCGGCGCTTTGGCAATCTGGGACCTGGCGCATTCGGCCGGCGCGGTGCCGGTCGAGGTGGCGGCCCATGGCGCGGATTTCGCGGTCGGCTGCACCTACAAGTATCTCAATTCCGGGCCCGGCGGACCGGCCTTCATCTATGTCGCGCCGCGACACCAGGAAAGCGCGCGACCGGCGCTGTCGGGCTGGATGGGCCATGCCGCGCCCTTCGCCTTCGACCTCCACTATCGCGCCGGCGCGGGGATCGAGCGGATGCGTGTCGGCACGCCGCCGATCCTGCAACTGGCTGCGCTGGATGCGGCGCTGGATGTCTGGGACGGGGTCGACATGGCCGACATCCGGACCCGCTCGCTGGAGCTGGGCGATCTGTTCATTGAGAGGGTCGAGGCCGCATGCCCCGACCTGCGCCTGGCGACCCCCCGCGCGCACCGGGATCGCGGAAGCCAAGTCAGCTTCGCCCACCCCGAGGGCTATGCGATCATGCAGGCCCTGATCGCCGAAGGTGTGATCGGCGACTTCCGCGCCCCCGAGATCCTACGCTTCGGTTTCACGCCGCTTTACATCAGCCCTGACGACGTGCGCCGCGCGGTCGACATCCTGTCCCGGATCATGGCCGAAGAACGATGGAACCGCCCAGAATTCCGCCAGCGCAACCGCGTGACATGACCTGCAGGCTGTCTTCCGTCGTACGCCTTTCGAACCTGCCCGGCACATGTCGGCCTGCGGGGTGGATCGCCCTGTGGCGGCGCCTTGGGCCGATGTCGTCGCTGACCCGCTGAAACTGACGCTTCCCGCTGACCCACACACTTCTGGACTCAAGGAACGCACAGATGACCTATGACCCCTCGACCGACGGCGCACAGATGGATTTCCAGCGCCGCATGTCCTATGGCGATTATCTGCAGATCGACAGGCTTCTGTCAGCGCAGTTGCCGCTGTCGACCGCCCATGACGAGATGCTGTTCATCGTCCAGCACCAGACGTCCGAGCTTTGGATGAAGCTGGCGCTTTTCGAACTGGATGCGGCGCGGACCCGCATCGCATCCGACAGCACGCCCGAGGCGCTGAAGATGCTGACCCGCGTCGCCCGCATCTTCGAACAGCTGAACTCGGCCTGGGACGTGCTGCGAACGATGACGCCTTGGGAATATTCGCAGTTCCGTGACGACCTTGGCCAGTCGTCGGGCTTTCAATCCTGGCAATACCGGGCAATCGAATACGCCGTCGGCAACCGCAACCCGGCGATGCTGCGCCCGCACGCCCACCGGCCGGAGATCATGGCCAAGCTCGAGGAAGAGCTGGCGCGCCCCTCGCTCTATGACGAGGTGCTGCGGCGGATCTTCCGCCTCGGGCTGCCGGTGCCCGAGGCCGTCTTGACGCGCGACACGAGCCAGCCGTGGCAGATGGACGAGGGCGTGCTGACGGCCTGGGCCGAGGTCTATCGCGACCCCGCCCGCCACTGGGAAGCGTATGAGCTGGCCGAGAAGCTGGTCGATTTCGAGGACTATTTCCGCCGCTGGCGCTTCAACCACGTCACGACGGTCGAGCGCGTGATCGGCTTCAAGCGCGGCACCGGCGGTACGGGGGGAGTGTCCTATCTGCGCCGGATGCTGGAGGTCGAGCTGTTCCCCGAGCTGTGGCGGGTCAGGACTGCCCTGTAAGGCGCCGGCGTTACCATGCATGAATGCGGAACGACCCGGCCGGGGCGCGTTTCCACCGGCCTGGGCCTGCTGTAGGCTGAAGATGAAACAGAGTGGAAGGAACGGGCAGGTGGAAGCGGATCAGTCGGACGTCTCGCCTTACGAAGCAGCCGGCCGAGAAACTCGGCGGCAGCGCCTTCGCCTGTGGCTGCAGATGCTGAAGGCGGTGCGTTATGTCGAGAACGACCTGCGCGAGCGGCTGCGGCAGGGCTATGACATGACGCTGCCGCGCTTCGACGTGCTGGCCGCGCTGACCGCCGCGCCCGAGGGGCTGCGGATGACCGAGCTGTCGCAGCAACTTATGGTGTCGAACGGGAACGTCACGGGGATCGTGGACCGCCTGGTCGCCGACGGTCTGGCCGAGCGCGAGACGATCGAGACGGATCGCCGCGCCTTCCGCGTGCGCATCACCGAGCAGGGCCAGGGCATGATGCGCGAGATGACCGCGCGGCATCTTGAATGGATCGACGAGTTGCTGGGCGACGTGACCGAGGCGGACGCGGCGCGCGGCATATCGATCATGCTGGACATCCGCCACAAGGCCAAACGGTAAGGGCCCATCCCGCCGGATGGGCCCTGCCGTCTCTGCGGAGGGCGCCGGCGTCAGAGGATGCCGGTGTCCTTGGCCACGCGGCGATAGGCGGCGCCGGCCGTGAAGCCGCCGTCGATGACGAAATCCTCGCCGGTGATGAAACCCGACGCGTCGGAGGCGAGAAACAGGACCAGCTGCGCCACCTCGTCCGCCTCGCCCGCACGGGCAAGGGGGGTCAGGCCGATCATCGGCCCAAGATGGGACGAGTTGCGGTTCAGGTCCGTGACGATCAGCCCGGGGCAGATCGCGTTCACCCGAATGCCGACATCCGCGTATTCCATCGCCGCCGTCCGCGTCAGCCCGCGCAGCGCCCATTTGCTGGCGGTATAGGCCGGATCGTAATGGCCCGAGAAGGCGCTGTTCGACGAGATGTTGACGATGCTGCCCCCCGCCGTCATCGCGGGCGCCGCCGCCCGGATGCCCAGGAACGCGCCGGTCAGGTTCACGTCGATCACGCGGCGCCATTCCTCGGGGGTCATGTCGCGGATGATCTTCCGGTTGATGATGCCAGCGTTGTTGACAAGCACGTCCAGGCGCCCGGTCCAGACCACGGCCGCCCGGACTGCCGCGTCCCAGGCTTCGGCCTCGGTCACGTCCAGCCGCAGGAAGCGGGCGTTCGAGCCCAGCCGTCCGGCCAGCGCCTCGCCTTCGGCCTCCAGCACGTCGCAGATCAGGACCTGCGCGCCTGCGGCGGCCAAGAGCTCGGCCTCGACTGCGCCCTGACCGCGCCCGCCGCCGGTGACAATGACGGTCCTGCCCGACAGGTCCGACATCGCCTTCAACCGGTCTGTGGCGATCACGCCTGCACCATGCGCTGACGCTGCTCGCCCAGGCCCCGGGCGCCAAGGGTCACGATCTGCCCCTCGCGAAGGAAGGTCGGCGGCTTCATGCCCAGCCCCACGCCGGGGGGCGTGCCGGTGGCGATGATGTCGCCAGGCTCGAGCGTCATGAACTGGCTGATGTAGCTGACAAGATGCGCCACGCCGAAGATCATCGTGCTGGTGTTGCCAGTCTGGCGGCGCTGGCCATCAACGTCCAGCCACAGGTCCAGCGCCTGCACGTCCGCGATCTCGTCCCTGGTGACCAGCCAGGGGCCGATCGGGCCGAAGGTGTCGTGGCTCTTGCCCTTGGTCCACTGGCCGCCGCGCTCGGACTGGAAGCGCCGCTCGCTGACGTCGTTGACCAGAAGATAGCCCGCGACATGGTCAAGCGCCTGCGCCTCGTCCACGTATTTGGCGCGAGTGCCGATGACGATGCCCAGCTCGACCTCCCAGTCGGTGCGGTCAGAGCCGCGCGGGATCTCGACGTCGTCGTTCGGGCCGCAGATCGCGCTGACGGCCTTGGCGAACAGGATCGGCTCTTCCGGGGGCTCCTTGCCGGTTTCCCGCGCGTGGTCGGAATAGTTCAGCCCGACGCAGAGGAACTTGCCGACCCCCGCCACCGGCGGACCGATCCGCTCGGGCCGGACAACCGGCAGATCCTCGGGGTTCAGCGCGGCCAGCCGGGCCAAGCCCTGCGGCGAAAGTGCGTCGCCCCTGATGTCTTCCAGTTGGGCCGACAGGTCGCGGACCTGGCCTTGCGCATCCAAGAGCCCCGGCTTTTCGGCGCCGGGGGCACCGTGGCGTAGAAGTTTCATGTATCCTCCTCAGGCACGGCGATAGCCCTGAAGCTGCTCGTCCGGCACATCCTCAAAATTCGTGACGAGGTTATCGGGTGTGCGGCAGGTCAGCCAGACCAGTTCGTCAGTCGTGCTCATGTTCACCTCGACATGCTTCATGAAGGGCGGCACGAAGACGAAATCCCCCTCAAGCACGTCGACGAATTTCTGGTAATCCTCGCCGAAATAGATGCGGCCGTGACCGCGAAGGACGTAGCCGCCGGTCTCGCAATGCTCGTGGTGATGGGGGGGCGAGCGGTGGCCTGGCTCGTTGCTGACCTGGCCAAACCAGATCTTGGTGGCAGGCGTGTTCTGCGGGCTGACGCCCGAGCGGCGCACGCAATCGCCCGATTGCGCGGTCGCGTCGCCCAGCTGATTGGCCCGCGTGACGACGGGGACGACCTTGTCCATGATGTTCTCCTTCCCTTCGAACCTGTGTCAGGCCGCCAGCGGGCGGGACTGACCTGCCGCCTCCACAGCGACCATGATGATGCGCGCGCCGGGATCGGCGATGCCTGTCGGTTCCGGCATGAATGAAGTCCGGCCGCGCCTGACCTCTCGGGCCTTGACGGTGAAATCGGTGTCGGCGGTCAGCAGCGCGTGGAAGACCATCTTCTGCGCCACATGGACCCGGCAGGCGCCGGGGACGCCGCACCCCGCGCGGCCAGCAGCGTGGTCGAACCGGCCCATGATACAGCCGCTGAAGACAGTCCATCCGCAGGCCGAAGCAGCGTAGCGGACCTCTGGCGCGGGCCGCTCAGCCATGGGGTATGACCGCCGTCGCCTCGATCTCGACCTTGGCGGCGTCCTCCATCAAGCCGGCGACCTGCACGACGGCCATGGCCGGGAAATGCCGGCCGATCACCCGGCGATAGGCGGCGCCGATCTGCTTGAGGTTCGACAGATACTCGGCCTTGTCAGTGATGTACCAGGTCAGGCGGACCAGATGTTCGGGCCGCGCGCCAGCGGTTTCCAGAACGGCGACGATGTTGCGCAGCGTCTGTTCGAACTGGCCGACCAGGTCGTCATGCTCGAACTGCTGCAGGGCGTTCCAGCCGATCAACCCGCCGGTGAAGACCGTCCGACCCTCGGCCAGCATTCCGTTCGCATAACCCTTGGCCTGCACCCATCCCTCGGGCTGCAGGAAGCGGTGCGGCGAGGTGGGGGCGATCTGGTTCTGAACTGTCATTGGGTCTCTCCGCCCGAAATTGAAATCGCCTGGCCGGTCACCATTCCGGAACCGGGCCCGCAGAGCCACAGCACGGCCTCGGCCACGTCTGCCGGCGGCACAAGCCGCTGCATCGGGTTGGTCGCGGCCAGCGTGGCGCGCGCTTCGTCAGGGGTGCGGCCGGTCTTGGCGACGATCTTCTGGACCGAACGCCTGGTCATCTCGGTATCCATGAAGCCGGGGCAGACCGCGTTCACGGTGATCCCCTTTTTTGCCACCTCCAGCGCGGCCGAACGCACAAGGCCCAGGACCCCGTGCTTGGCCGCCGCATAGGGCGCGACATAGGCATAGCCCTTGAGGCTGGCGGCCGAGGCGACGGCGATGACGCGTCCCCAATCGCCGCGCATGGTCCGCAAGGCCTCGCGGATTGTCAGGAAGCTGCCGGTCAGATTCACGTCGATCATCGTCCGGAACTGGTCCAGCGAAGTGCGCGTCAGCGGCGCGCTGTCCGAGGCGCCGGCATTGGCCACAACGATGTCGAAGGGACCGCGTGCGAACAAGCGGGCCACCGCAGCCTCGTCGGTGATGTTGCAGACCTCCGCCCGTATCCCCGGCGGCGGTTGGATCGGGCGCCTGCCGCAGACCGTGACCTCGGCCCCGGCCTCGGACAGGCGCGCGGCGATGGCCACCCCCACGCCCGAACCGCCGCCGGTGACCAGCGCCGTGCGTCCCTTCAGGCTCATGTCATCGCCTTGGCGCGTTCGGCCAGCGTGTTCGCCTGCCGGCGCCCCCCTTCATAGGGGGCAGGCCAAGCCTGCTCGGTATCGCCCAGTTCGACCGCCGCATGCAGCGTCCAGTAGGGGTCGGCCAGGTGTGGGCGGGCCAGAAGGACCAGGTCTGCGCGGCCAGCCATCAGGATCGAGTTGACGTGATCGGCCTCGTAGATGTTGCCCGCGACCAGCGTCGGCACGTCGAGGTCATTGCGGATGCGGTCGCTGAATGGCGCCTGGAACATGCGGCCATAGACCGGCTGCTCGGCCTTGTCGGTCTGGCCGGACGAGACGTTGATCGCATCGGCCCCCGCGTGGCGGAACGCGCGGGCGACGGCCACGGCCTCGGTCGGCGTGACGCCGCCATCGACCCAGTCATGGGCCGAAATGCGGACCGTCATCGGCTTCCTCTCAGGCCATGCGGCGCGCATCGCGGCGAAGACCTCCAGCGGGAAGCGCAGCCGGTTTGCCAAGCTGCCGCCATAGTCGTCGGTGCGCCTGTTCGTGACTGGAGAAATGAACGAGGCCAGCAGATAGCCGTGCGCGGCGTGCATCTCGATCATGTCGAAGCCGGCGCGGTCAGCGGATTGAACGGCAGCGACGAACTGCGCCTTGACCATCTCCATCTCGGCGGCATCCATCGCCTTGGGCGTCTGGCTTTCGGGCAGATAGGGAATGGCCGAGGCCGACAGAAGCGGCCAGCCACCCTCGGCCAGCGGTTTGTCGATCCCCTCCCAGGCCAGGCGCGTCGCGCCCTTGCGCCCGGCATGGCCGATCTGGGCGCAGATCTTCGCGTCCGTTTCGGCATGGACGAAATCGGTCAGGCGCTTCCATGCCGCCTCCTGACCCTTGCCAATGCAGGGGCAGCCGGGGGTGATGCGACCCTCGGGGCTGACGCAGAGCATTTCCGTGAAGACAAGGCCTGCCCCACCCTTGGCGCGTTCGGCATAATGGACGAAATGCCAGTCGGTGGGGTTCCCGTCCACCGCCTTGTACTGCGCCATGGGCGAGACGACGACGCGGTTCTGCAGCCGCATGTCCCGCAGTTGGAAGGGTGCGAACATCGGACGGCGGCGCGACTGGCTGCCGGCGCGGGACTGGAACCACGCCTCGGCCTCGGCCAGCCATTCCGGATCGCGCAGGCGCAGGTTCTCGTGCCCGATGCGCTGGCTGCGCGTCAGAAGCCCATAGGTGAACTGCGGCAGGTCCTGGTCCAGGTAACGCTCGACCTCCTCGAACCATTCGGTCGAGTTGCGGGCGGCCGAAGTCACGCGCAGGACCTGCAGCTTGCGCGCATTCTGATAATCGGCCAGCGCCTGCTCCAGCGGTTTGCCGCTGGCGAGTTCATCGGCCAGTGCGATCGCGCTTTCCATGCCCAGCTTCGTGCCGGACCCGATCGAAAAATGCGCCGTCGCGGCCGCGTCGCCCAGAAGCGCAATATTATCGAAATACCAGTTTTCGCAGGTGACGCGGGGAAAGCGGATCCAGGCCGAGCCGCGGATGTGGCCGGCGTTCGACATCAGCCTGTGCCCACCCAGGTGGCGCGCGAAGATCTTCTCGCACAGCAACATGCTGTCTTCCTGGCTCAGGCGGTCGAAGCCGAAGGCCTGATACGTTTCGGGGCCGCATTCGACGATGAAGGTCGCGGTGTCCTCGTCGAACTGGTAGGCATGGGCCCAGATCCAGCCATGCTTGGTCTTCTCGAAGATGAAGGTGAAGGCGTCGTCGAACTTCTGCCGCGTTCCCAGCCACACGAAATGGTTGCGGCGCGTATCGACCTCGGCGCCAAAGCGATCGGCATGGGCCTGCCGGGTGCGCGAGTTCAGCCCGTCCGCCGCGACGACCAGGTCGTGGCTGGTCCGAAGCACCTCGATCTCGTCGGCGGACAGTTCGGTCTGGAAGCGCAGGTCGACGCCCAGGTCACGCGCGCGCTTCTGCAGCAGCAGAAGCAGCTTCATCCGTCCGATCCCGGCAAAGCCATGCCCGCCCGAGGTCATGGATTCATCGCCCCGGATCACCTTCACGTCGTCCCAGTAGGCGAAGTTGTCGCGGATCATCCCCTCGCTGACGGGATCGTTGCTGGCGAAGTTGCCCATCGTCTCATCGGACAGCACAACACCCCAGCCAAAGGTGTCGTCGGGGCGGTTGCGCTCATAGATCGTGATATCGTGCGCCGCATCGCGCAGCTTCATCGAGATGGCGAAGTAGAGGCCGGCGGGTCCGGCGCCTAGCACGGCGATCTTCATATCCGGGGCATCCTTCGAGACGAGGCTATTTGCTTTAAGAATAAAATACAGGCGACGGCCTGCTGTCAACGCATTTCTTCCCATCGTGGACCGTATACGAAGGGCGTTGACAGGTACGGACCGGCATATATGCTTCAAGCATGAATTACTGCGCAGCCGCCCTGGCCACCAGCCATGCAAAGGACCGCCATGCCATTCACCATTTCGAAGCCGTTGCGATTCGGCGATTGCGACCTGACCGGGATCGCCTATCACCCTGCCTATCTCTCGATGCTGGTCGATGTGAACGAAGCGATGTTCGCTTCGTTCGAGGTCACGTGGAAAGAAATCATGTTCGAACGCAGGATGGGCTTGCCGACGCTGTCCATGAATATCCTGTTCACCAAACCCGCCGTCTATGGCGACGTCCTGACCTTCAGCGTGCATGTCCGCAAGGTTGGCCGCGCCTCGGTTGAGCTTGAAACCATCGTAACCGTCGGGCCGGACGTGATATGGACGATCCAGCAGAAGATCGTCCTGACCTCGCTGGAGACGCACAAGTCAACACCATGGCCGGACGATATTCGCGCCGGCCTGGAGCGATATCTACAGCCGGCGGCCGCAGATATTTAATTTAGGAATGAAATAACAAAGCTACCCCGCTCCAGGCGATGTTCCGGCGCGGCAGGCCGATACTGCCCACTCCTCAGGCGGATTTGCTTGGGGTCCAAGAAAACTTCAAGTCAGCAAAAATTCTTGTTGCGTTTTTTAAGCTTCAGGTATGAAGTTGTTTCAAACAATAATGAAGCCAATCCAACAGGAGACCACCGGATGCGCGCCACGGCCATTCTCTCTGCGCTCATGCTGACGACCGCCTCGGCCGCTTGGGCCGAGGAACCACTGAAGATCGGCGTGCTGATGACCCTCTCCGGCCCGCCCGCGGTGCTGGGCGAACATGCCCGCGACGGGCTGCTGCTGGCCGAACAGAAACTGGGCGGCAAGGTTGGCGGGCGCGAGGCCGAGATCATCGTCGTCGATGACGAGGGCAAGCCCGACTTGGCCGCCCAGAAGGCGCGAGAATTGGTCGAGGGCGAGGGCGTCGATTTCGTCGTCGGGCCGATCTTTTCCAACATCATGACAGCGATCGCGGCGCCGGTGACGCAGGGCGGGGCAATCCTTGTCTCGCCGAACGCGGGGCCGTCGAACTTCGCGGGGCGCGACTGCAACCCCGACATCTTCGTCGTGTCCTATCAAAACGATCAGATGCCGCAGGTCTTGGCCGAGCACATGAACCAGCAGGGCATCGGCAGCGTCTATCTGCTCGCGCCGAATTATCAGGCTGGGCAGGACAGCCTGAACGGCTTCAAGGCCGTCTATGACGGTCAGGTCATGGGCGAACTGTTCGTGCCGCTCGGCCAGCTGGATTTCTCGGGAGAGCTCGCGCAGATCGCAGCCTTCCAGCCGGCGGCGGTCTATGCCTTCATGCCGGGCGGGATGGGGGTGAACCTCGTCAAGCAGTGGAACCAGGCGGGCCTGTCGCAGATTCCGCTGATGACCGCCTTCACCGTGGATGAAACGACGCTGCCCGCCCAGCAGGACGCGGCGGTCGACATGCTGACCGGATCGAACTGGGCCCCCGATCTTGACACCCCCGGCAATGCCGAGTTCGTGTCGGCCTTCAAGGAGGCCTATGGCAGGGTGCCCTCGCTCTACGCCATGGGCGGCTATGACGCGCTGATGCTGATCGACAGCGCAGTGTCCGAGGCCGGGACCGAGGACCGCGAAGCGCTGCGCGCCGCGCTGAAGGCCGCCGACTTTCCCAGCCTGCGCGGCGACTTCGCCTTTGCTGCCAACAACTTCCCCGTGCAGGACTTCTACCTGACGAAGGCCATCAAGGACGACGAAGGCAACTATCGCACCTCGGTCGTCGAGAAGGTCTTCACGGCCGCCAGCGACAGCTATGTCGGCGATTGCGCGATGAACTGACACCCTTTCGGGTTCACGCGGGCGGCTGACCTTCCCCCGGCAAGGCCGGGGGCCTGTCGCGGCTGCCCGTCGGAGAGGAACTTCGCATGTTCAACCTTTTTCTGCTGCAGCTTCTGAACGGGGCGCAATTCGGCATCCTTCTGTTCCTGGTTGCGGCCGGCCTGACGCTGGTCTTCGGCATCATGGACTTCATCAATCTGGCGCATGGCGTCCTCTACATGATCGGCGGCTATGTCATGGCGATGGTCATGGGCATGACGGGCAACTTCTGGCTGTCGCTGGTGGCGGTCCTGCCGCTGACGCTGGCGGTGGGGCTGGTGCTCGAGTTGCTGATCTTCCGAAGGCTCTATGACCGGTCGCATCTGGACCAGGTGCTGGCGACCTTCGGGCTGGTCCTTGTCCTGTCCGAGCTGACGCGCATCATCTGGGGCTCGGCCCCGCTGTCGGTCGCCATGCCCGAGGTGCTGTCGGGCAGCGTCCCGCTGGTCGGCCCGCTCAGCTATCCCGTCTATCGCCTGGCCGTGATCGGCATGGGCCTGGGGATCGCCCTGCTTTTGTGGTTCGTGATCGCCAGGACGCGGATCGGGATGCTGCTGCGGGCAGGCGCGGCGAACCGGGCCATGGTGTCGGCGCTCGGGACCGACATCAACAGGCTGTTCATGCTGGTCTTTGCAGCCGGCGCGATGCTGGCGGGATTTGCCGGGGCCATCGTATCGCCGATCCTGTCGGTCGACCCGGGGATGGGCGACAGCATCCTGATCCTGACCTTCGTGGTGATCGTGATCGGCGGCGTCGGGTCGGTCAAGGGCGCGTTCTGCGCCGCGCTTCTGGTCGGCATCGTGGATACGCTTGGCCGGATGTTCGGCCCGCTGGTGCTGCAATCGCTGCTGGACCCGGCGGCGGCTGCGCAGGCCGGGCGGACGCTGGCGCCGATGCTGGTCTATGTGCTGATGGCGGCGGTCCTCTTCTGGCGGCCCACTGGCCTCTTCGGGCGGAGCGTGGCGCGATGACCGACATGTTGCACACCCACGCTGCCGCTTCGCCGCGCACCCGCCTGGCCGGGCGCCTGAAGCTGGCGCTTGGCGTCTTCGCGATCATGGCGGTCGTCCCGCCGGTGGCGCAGGCCCTGGACGAGCCGTTTCTGGTCGTCATCGCCACCCGCATGATGATCTTTGCCATCGCAGCCCTGTCGCTGGACCTGATCCTCGGCTACGGCGCACTGGTGTCCTTCGGCCATGCCGCCTATCTGGGGTTTGGCGCCTATGCGGTGGCGATCCTGTCGCGGGCGGGGATCGACGACCTGCTGATCCAGAGCCTGGCGGCGATGGCCGCCTCGGCCGTCTTCGCGCTGGTCACCGGGGCGATCAGTCTGCGGACGCGCGGCGTCTATTTCATCATGATCACGCTGGCCTTCGGGCAGATGGCGTTCTTCTTCTTCGTCTCGTTCTCGACCCTCGGGGGCGATGACGGGGTCGCGCTGGCCACAAGGTCCACCGTGGCTGGGATGCCGCTGCTGCAGGACGCCCAGGGCATGTTCTATGCCACGCTGATCCTGCTGATCACCGTCTTCGCGGTCCTCTATCGGCTGACCCTGTCGCGCTTCGGCCGGGTGCTGACCGGCACACGCGAAAGCGCCTTGCGTATGGAGGCGATCGGCTTTCGCCCCTTCCCCTACCAGCTGACAGCCTATGTCATCGCCGGCTGCCTCTGCTCGGTCGCGGGGGTGCTTCTGGCCAACCAGGCGATCTACGTCTCGCCCGCCTACATGAGCTGGCACCGCGCGGGCGAGCTGATCGTGATGCTGGTCCTTGGCGGGGTCGGCAGCCTGACCGGCGCGATGATCGGCGGGCTGGTCACCATCGCGCTGGAAGAGGGTCTGGCGCGCTATTCGGAACACTGGCGGCTTGGCTTCGGCCTGATCCTGATCCTGGTGGCGCTGTTCTCGCCCGGCGGGTTGTCGGGTCTGCTCCGCCGCTTCGGGCTGGTGAGGGATGATAAATGAGCGAGACCCTGCTGAGCGTTCGCAATCTGTCGAAATCCTATGGTGCCCTGAAGGTCACGCAGGACGTGTCCATCGACGTCGCCGAGGGGCAGATCCACGCCATCATCGGCCCGAATGGCGCAGGAAAGACGACGCTGATCTCGCAGCTGTCGGGCCAGCTGCGCTCGAACGCGGGCCAGGTGGTCTATGCGGGCGAGGACATCACCCGGCTGGACATGGCGGCCCGTGTGCGGCGCGGTCTGGCGCGTTCCTTCCAGCTGACGACGTTGCTGCCCGGCTTCAGCGCGCTGGAGAACGTGGCACTGGCCGTGCAGGCCCGCGCCGGATCGTCCTTCCGCTTCTTCCGCCCCGCGGCGACCGAGGCCGCCCTGAACGACGAGGCGATGACCCATCTGGCCAGCACCGGCCTCGCCGACCGCGCCGGCCGCATGGCCGGATCGCTGAGCCACGGTGAAAAGCGCCAGCTGGAATTGGCCGTCGCGCTGGCCACCCGCCCGCGTCTTCTGCTGCTGGACGAACCCTTGGCTGGCACTGGCCATGACGAGGCCGCGCGCCTGGTCGACCTCTTTGCCGCGCTGAAGAGCCGCGTGACGATGGTGCTGATCGAACATGATATGGACGCGGTCTTCGCGCTGGCCGACAGGGTCTCGGTCCTGGTCTACGGCCAGATCGTGGCGACCGGCATGCCCGCCGATGTGCGCGCCGATCCCAAGGTCCGCGCGGCCTACCTGGGCGAGGAGGCCGCCTGATGCTGACGATCGAAAATCTTCAGGCCTCCTACGGCGACAGCCGGGTGTTGTTCGGCATCGACCTCTCCGTCGCGAGGGGCGAGGTCGTTACGCTGCTGGGCCGCAACGGCATGGGAAAGACGACGACGATCCGCTCGGTCTTCGGACTGCTGGCGCCGAAGGCGGGCCGCGTCAGCATCGACGGGCGCGACCTGACCGGGGCCGCCCCGCACAGGATTGCGCGTGCCGGCCTTGGCCTTGTCCCCGAGGGGCGGCAGATCTTCGCCCCCCTGACGGTCGAGGAGAACCTGATCGCCACCGCGCGTCCCGGAAAATGGACTCTGGCCAGGGTCTATGACCTCTTCCCCCGCCTGAAGGAGCGGCGGCGGAACATGGGCGACCAGCTGTCGGGGGGCGAGCAGCAGATGCTGGCGATCGGCCGCGCGATGATGACAAATCCGCAGCTGACCGTCCTCGACGAGGCGACCGAGGGCCTAGCCCCGCTGATCCGCGAAGAGATCTGGTCCTGCCTGCGCCATCTCAAGGACGAGGGCGAGGCGATCCTGGTCATCGACAAGAACGTGGACGCGCTGGCGCGCTTTGCCGATCGTCATGTCGTGATCGAGAAGGGGCGCATCGTCTGGTCCGGCACCACGGACGACCTGCGCGCCACCCCCGAGGTGAAGGCCCGCTACCTGCAGGTCTGACATCGCCCGCCCTGCCGGCCCGGCCGGCGGGGCCGAACCGCTCTTGCAAGGAGTTTCCCATGCTCGGCCCGAGCCTGCATATCGACAGCTTCTGCCGCGACCGCCTGCCACCCATCGACAGCCAGCCGGCCTATCTTCTGGAGGGCTTCGAGTATCCCGAACGCCTGAACGCCGCCGTCGAGCTGACCGACCGCATGGTCGAGCGCGGCTTCGGCGACCGCATCGCGCTGACGGGCCAGGGCCGCAGCCGTACCTATGCCGAGCTTGCCGACTGGACCAGCCGCATCGCCCGCGCCCTGGTCGAGGATTACGGCGTCGTCCCTGGCAGCCGCGTGCTGATCCGCGCGGCAAACACTCCTGCGCTGGTCGCCTGCTGGCTGGGCGCGACCAAAGCTGGCGCCGTGGTCGTCAATACCATGCCGCTGCTGCGCAAGAAGGAACTGCTTCAGCACACCGAAAAGGCACAGGTCGTATTGGCCCTGTGCGACATGCGGATGCTGGATGAGATGGAGGCCTGCCTGACCGACAGCGCGCATCTAAAGCGCATCGTCGCCTTCGACGGCACGAAGGGTCTCGAGGGTGAGCTGGACCGCGCCGCCGCCGCCAAGCCGGAAGGCCCGTTCTGGGTCGAGACTGGACGCGACGACGTGGCGCTCCTGGGCTTCACGTCGGGCTCGACCGGGGTGCCGAAGGCCACGATGCATTTCCACCGCGACCTGCTGATCGTCGCCGACGCCTATGCGCGCGAGGTGCTGGACGTCCGCCCTGAGGACGTCTTCGTCGGCTCGCCGCCCCTTGCCTTCACCTTCGGACTGGGCGGGCTTGCGATCTTTCCATTGCGCTTCGGTGCCTCGTCCGTGCTCTTGGAGAAGGCCGCCCCGGCCGATTTGATCGGTATCATCGAAAAGCAACGTGCCACGATCTGCTTCACCGCGCCGACCGCCTATCGCGCGATGCTGGCTGCGATGGAGGAGGGGGCGGATCTGTCGTCGTTGCGCTGCGTCGTCTCGGCCGGAGAGACGCTGCCCGCCCCGGTGTTCGAGGCCTGGGTCGCGCGCACCGGGAAGCCGATCCTCGACGGGATCGGCGCGACCGAAATGCTGCACATCTTCCTGTCGAACCGCCTGGACGATGCCCGCCCCGGCGTCACCGGCAAACCGCTGACCGGCTATCAGGCGAAGGTCGTCGATGCGTCGCTGTCCGAGGTTCCGCGCGGCACACCCGGCCTTCTGGCGGTGCGCGGGCCGGTCGGCTGCCGCTACATGGACGACGCGCGGCAGGCCGACTATGTGCGCGGTGGCTGGAACCTGACGGGCGACACGTTCATTCAGGACGGGGACGGCTATTTCCGCTTTGCCGCCCGCGCCGACGACATGATCGTGTCGTCCGGCTACAACATCGCCGGCCCGGAGGTCGAGGCCGCGTTGCTGGCCCATCCCGACGTCGCCGAATGCGGCGTCATCGGCGCCCCCGACGGCGCGCGCGGCATCATCGTACAGGCCCATGTTGTCCTGCGCCCCGGCGTCGCCCCCTGCGAGATCAAGGCTCGAGAGTTGCAGGATTTCGTCAAGCGCAGCATCGCACCCTACAAGTACCCCCGGTCCGTCGTCTTCACCGAGGTGTTGCCGAAGACCGAAAGCGGCAAGATCCAACGCTTCCGTCTGAAGGAGCAGGAGCGGCTCTGATATCCGCAACTCGGTCCGAACCGGAGCCCCGAATCGCAGCCTTTGGCTTGCTGCAACCTGGGTACAGCCGTTGCGGCTGCGACGGCAACCACAAGCGCCAAGGGCGACAATGGCCTCACACTCATCGCTCCCGATAAGGTCTCAATATCGTGGTGGCGGCAAGATCCGCGAAAATTTGGCCCCCTATAGCAGGCAGCGGGTATATGTGACGCCAAAGGGACACGCTATCACAGGATAAACCCGTCATTGCCCGACGATGGGTTGGGCCATCGAAGGACAGGTGACGTTGCAGATGCTGATGGCAGGTCCAAGGCCCTAGCGGCCGGCACTTTACCAATGGCCGCGCGAGAGCGGGACCCACGCTCAGGCAGCATGATGACCTTCCAGACTCCAGGGCTAAGGAAGCGGAAGCTGGCGCGCGCATCGGTCTACGCCCGCCACCGGACATGCCGCCAGCTCTGCCTGCCCGAAGGAGAAACGCGGTATGCGCGAGAGCCGGTGGACAGCAAGCTTCACGAAAACTATCGAGAACTTCCGCACCCGCGTATGCGGCATCGTCTCTCCACAAATTGCAGGGCATTCGATGCCGATTACATGGGTCCTGGAAGATTCCCCGCCAGACCGGACCCACCGTGATAATCTTGGATGCGAATGCCGCCCTATGCGAACTTCCCAAGTCTGATACCGCCGGAGGCTAGTGACCTCATGATCGCCAGGTCGGAGGAAAACCGCGACTGTTGACCGGTCGCCGCTGATGGAACCCTTATAGCCCACCCTTCTATCCTCGAATAATAAGGGCAACGACATTGTGCTTGGAGACGCCTCCTCGGTGGCAGCTTCGGCGCCCGCCGGGTCATTGGCTCAAACGAAAGGCCCCGCGCTGCAGGGCCTCTCGACATCAGCACGATCAACTGACGATCAGATGTCGTTGCCCAGCTTACCTTTGATGGTTCCGGCAGTGTCCTGGGCGGCACCCCTCGCCTTTTGGGCCTTGCCTTCTGCCTGCAGATCCTTGTTGTCGGTCATCTCTCCGACAGCGTCCTTGACGGCACCGGCCGTCTTGTTGCCCGCAGCTTTGAGTTTGTCGGTCATCTCGCCCATTGTGGAGCCTCCTGATTTCGATGTCAGGGAAAGCTTGCGGAGATCGGCGTGGTTCCGGATCACGAGAAATTTGATGAACGAGGAGTTCCAGGCTTCGCTTCCTCCGTCGGCCTGACGCCCAGCCGCCATGACGAGCACGGAAATCGAACCAAGGCCGCGGAAACATTCGGGCCGTGCCGCGTTCCCTGCCAGTGGATCTGCCAATCGGCTTCACCCAACCGTCCAGCATCTCCGGGAGGAACATCATGAACGAAAACATTACGGACGATACCAAGCGCGGATACGTGGATTGGGCGTCCATCCTTGCTGGCGCGGCCATTGCAGCTGGCGCATCGGTTGTGTTCACCGGCTTCACGGCCGCGATCGGCCTGGGCTCGGTGTCGCCAGAAGAGGGTGAGGGAATGGGCACCTTCGCCCTGATCCTGGTCGGGCTTTTCGCCTTTCTGTCGATGGTGGCTGTCTATGGCCTGGGCGGTTACGTCGCCGGCCGCATGCGCCGGCGCAGTTCGACTGCGGAAGACGAGGTCGAGGCGCGCGACGGCATCCACGGCCTGACGGTCTGGGCCCTGGGCATGCTGCTGACAGGAATCGTGACGGCTGGCGCCATTTCCAGCGGCGTACGCGCCGTAGGAAATGCGGCTGGCACCGCGGTCGAGGCCGCCAGTTCCGCCGTGGGCGGCGTGGCCCAGGGCGCGGGTCAACTGGCCGGTGGTGTGGCCGGAGGTGTCGGCCAGGTGGCCGGCGGCGCGATCAGCGGGGTCGGGCAGTTGGCCGGTGGCGCGGCGTCCGCGATCGGCGGCGAAGGCGGCGGTGGCGACATGGGGGTGAACCCCTTGGATTATGTGACCGACCGCTTCCTGCGCAGCGAGCAGGCAGCGCCTGATCGGTTCTCAAACGACCAGATCCGCAGCGAGATCGTGAACATCCTGGGCACCGTGCTGCGGACCGGGGAAATCCCGGACGACGATCTCGACTACCTGCGCGGGGCATTGGCTGCGCGGACCGAACTGACCCCGGCCCAGATCGACACGCGCGTCGAGCAGGCCGTGCAGCAGGCCCAGGACCTGCGCGCCGAGGCCCAACAGCGGCTTGAAGAAGCCCAAGCTCAGGCGCAAGACGCCGTGGATGCGGCCGAAGCCCGCGTGGAACAACTGCGCGCAGAGGCCGAGCAGCGGCTGCAGGAGGCCAAGGAGCAGGCCATCGAAGCTGCCAAAACGGCGCGCAATGCTGCCATCTGGTCGGCATTGTTCCTTTCCATATCGTCGCTCATCGCTGGTCTGGCTGCGTGGATGGGCGCCATCAGGGGTGGATCGGATCGCGATGCAGGTCGTGTCTGGGCCGGCCTCAAACGCCGCCACTGAGGAGCGTCGCAACCTTGTATCGGCTCTGTTGGTGACAGCCGGCAGGGCCGATCCCCGCTTGCGAACCGACCCCTGCATTTGCGTTTTTTGATGACGGCGCTGATGCGCCTGGGTCATGTTGAAAAATGGCGCACCCAAAGGCGTATCGGCATGATGACGATGTAGCCCAGGAAGCTCTCCGCAGTCTTGTCGTAACGGGTGGCGACGCGGTGGGCGTTCTTCAGCTTGTTGAAGCACCGTTTGACCAGGTTGCGCAGCCGGTAG
>JAYZBS010000149.1:0-6640 GCA_036338635.1 Pseudomonadota bacterium
AAGGAGGTCCTTCAGCGCTGCATTATTCAGCATCGCATCGGCCAACAGCCGCTTCAGACGAGCGTTCTCGTCCTCGAGCCCTTCAAGGCGCTTGGCCTCGCTGACATCCATACCGCCATATCTGGCTTTCCATTTGTAGACTGTCGCATCGCTGACGCCGTGCCTGCGGCACAGATCAGCGATGGAAACCCCGGCCTCGTGCTCCTTCAGAATGCCGATGATCTAATCTTCAGTGAACCTGCTGCGCTTCATCTCTGGTCCTATCGGTTGGGCCAGAGCCTACCTCAAAACTGGATGAGGCGGAGGGGCAACGTCAGCCGTCGTCGTCGACTGCTTGGTGGCCCGGCGCATGTTTGAATGTGCTGCAGCTTTCAACCGCAAATGTTCTTGTTTCTCTTGAGATGCTGATGCCTTGCTGCGTCCTCAATAGGCTACTTCTTGCCCGGGGGCGTGTCCTCAAGTCGAGGAGCTGGCAGCTTTGCGGGTGACTGCTTTCCCTCGATGCTGAAAATGCTATGACGCACCGTCGTCATGCGTGTTTCCGTCCCTTGTGACGGACCAGGCGCCGACCGATCTGCGCCGGCGACGAACGTCCGCCCGTGCGCCCTCAGAGCTCTGGCTTGCTGCACCGCCCTCGGTCCGCTTTCCGCCCCTTCGTGAAGGACCGGGCATCGGCCGTACTGCTGCGACGTCGAACGTCCGCTCCTACGTCCTGAGACCCTTGGCATGCCGCACCGCCGTTAGGCGGCTCTCCGCCCAATGCGTCGGATCAGGCTGCGTGCGGAAACCATGTCCACCACTCGATTCTCCGAGACCCGCTGATGCACAGGATTCTCTTTCGACCGAAGGGAGTAACCGCACCTTGACGTTGTTGCACGGGATCGCGCCTGTCGCTCGTGAGTTGATCCCTTTGTTCGTGGCCAGGCTGGCCGCGTCGAAGGGGGGACGCTGCATCAGCTGGCGCTCGATCTCGGCGGCTCTTTGAAGCGTTTGGTCGATCAGGACCGCGTGGTGCTCGAGAACCTCGCGGCTTGGGCCGGGCTTGAGGAGGCGCAACTCGAGGAGCTGTTGTCATGGACGGGCGAGCCGATCGGCGATATCCGGACGCGCTTCCGGGGCGAGATCTTCGTCTCGCGGGCGCTGCGGAGCCCGAACGTGCAAGGATGCCCCCACTGCCTGCGGGACGATCCCGTGTCAGCTTTGGAAGATCCATTGACTGCGATGGCGATGCTCGGGCACTGGCAGATGCGAGAGATGGTCATCTGTGCCACGCACTGCACGCTGCTGGTGCCTCTCTGGACGGCGCAGCATCCGACGGCCCGGAACGATCTGACGGCCCGGCTGACCGGGATCCTGCCGAAGATCCTCTCACGGGACATCGACGGACAGGCGGTCGCTCCGACCGGGTATGACAGATGGCTGGAACAGCGGCTGGACGGGGGTGAGGATACGACGTGGCTCTCGGGCCAAAGCCTTTATGCCACGAGAACCTTCTGTCGCATGCTCGGAGGCGAGCTGCTGCGCATCAGCGGGCATGACGCCGCTGATCCGCAGGCCTTTCGGCATGCCTCGCTGGCTGCCGGGTTCGATGTCGTGCGCCAGGGTCCCGATGCCATCCGACGCGCCCTGGACGACTTGCCGCCGAGGCGGACGGCTTTCTGGACGAGCCGCAGGAGGCGTTCGGATCAGTCTGGAAGGATATGCGGGATTTCCATCAGGACAATGAAGCCTTCAAGACGTTCGCGGACATTGTCCGAGCCGTAGTTCTGGACATCTGGCCCGTCGCGGAAGGCGCGGTTTTGCTGGGGCAGGAGGTCTCCCAGCGCAGACTTCATTCGATTAGAACCGTGCAATGAAGCTGCGCGTCACTGAGCGTCGGCTGCGTCCGTTGCTGGTCGAGGCCGGTGTCATCGCAGCTGACGATCCGCGGCCGGACAGCCGCGCCGTCTTCGGCGCACAGGCGCATGACAGGACGCTCCGCGAGATCGGATCGCTGGTCACGGACCCGCAGATGCGCCGCACTGTCGGCATCACCGAGGCGGAGCTGCGCGCCCTGGAGCAGGACGGCGTCCTGCGCCCCCGGACGCGCCTGCCCGGCGCGCGGCTTCGCTGGCTGGAGGCGGATGGCCAGGCGCTCGTTGACCAGCTGAACGCGCTGGCCCACGCGAACCCTGGGACCGCCAAATGGGAAACGATCCAGACGGCGCAGGCCAACAGCAAAGTTACGGTGGGGCGGGTCATCGCGGCCATCCGGGCGCGGCAGATCCGCGTTTATGCCCTGGCAGGCAACACGTCCTATCATGGCTTCAAGGTCTGCCGGGGCGAGTTCGTGGCGATCAAGTAACGGCCGCGGCAGTTCCTGCTGCTGAGCAGTCGCGGGCGAGGGCCGGATAGAAAGTTGACCTTGCGGTAAGGCCATCGACCAAGTGCCGCGCCTTCCACAGAAATAAATCGTTGTCCGACAACCGCTTGCAAGCATCGAAGAGACTTGCGTCAGAAATCTCGTGACGCAGGGTGTGCACAGAAGTCACAAAACGTGCACTCTTATGCCTTATCGGCAAAATGATGATGCGTTGGTGACCCCGACAGGACTTGAACCTGTAACCTGCCCCTTAGGAGGGGGCTGCTCTATCCAGTTGAGCCACGGGGCCGACAAGCCTTGTCTAGCTGCTTGCTGCGGTCGTTGGCAAGCGTGCAGGTGGCGGTTGTGGCAGAGCTGCTGCTTCGCTAACATCGCTCGACCTATTGCCAGGATCGCCACATGCTTCCCACCCGACCGCGCCGCCCGCTGACCCTCCGCGATGTGTCCGAGGCGTCGGGCGTCTCCGAGATGACCGTCAGCCGGGTGCTGCGCAACCGGGGCGACGTCTCGGCGGCGACACGTGAAAAGGTGCTGACTGCGGCCAAGACCCTGGGCTATGTGCCCAACAAGATCGCGGGCGGGCTGGCCAGTCAGCGGGTGAACCTTGTCGCAGTGGTCATCCCGTCGCTGTCGAACCTGGTCTTTCCCGATGTGCTCGGGGGAATTTCGGCCGAACTGGACGATACCGGCCTGCAGCCGGTCATCGGCGTCACCAACTATTCGCCGGCGCGCGAGGAAATGGTGCTTTATGACATGCTGTCCTGGCGGCCTTCAGGGGTGATCCTGGCGGGGCTGGAACACAGCAAGGCCGCGCGGGCGATGCTGCAGAACTCGGGCATTCCGGTGGTCGAGATCATGGACGTCGACGGCGAGGGCATCGACACGCTGGTCGGCATCTCGCACATTCGGGCCGGGCGCGAGATGGCAGCGCGCATCCTGGCTGCGGGCTATCGTCGCATCGGTTTCGTGGGCACCCACATGCCCGAGGACCACCGGGCGCGAAAACGGCTTCTGGGCTTCGAAGAAGGGCTTGCCGCCGGCGGGGTGCAGTTGGAGGCGCGGGAATATTACCAAGGCGGCTCGTCCCTGATGAAGGGCCGCGAACTGACCGAGCGGCTGCTGGCGCGGGCGCCTGATCTTGATTTCCTATATTTTTCAAACGACATGATCGGGGCAGGGGGGCTGCTCTATTGTCTGGAAAAGGGCTATGACATCCCGGGCAGGCTGGGGCTGGCGGGCTTCAACGGCGTCGATCTTCTGGACGGACTGCCGGTGCGGCTGGCCACCACCGATGCGCGGCGGGTCGATGTCGGGCGGCGGGCGGCGCGGCTGGTGGCCGGCAAGGACCGCGCGCCCGAAGACCGCATCGTCGCCCTGACGCCGACCTTCATGCCGGGCGACACGATCCGCGCCGCAGGCCCCGCCTTGTGACCGGCTGCGCTTGATCCTATCTTCGGACCCATGCGCATTCCCGTCCTGTCCCGCCTTCTGTCCCGCAAGCCGCGTGTCGCGGTCATCCGCCTGTCGGGCACCATCGGCGGCGCCGGCCGCGGCGGAGGGCTGAACGACGCAACGCTTGCTCCGATGATCGAGCGTGCCTTCCGCCGCAAGCCGGTGGCAGTGGCGTTGTCGATTAATTCGCCCGGCGGATCGCCCGTGCAGTCGTCGCTGATCGCGGCGCGCATCCGGCGGCTGGCCGGCGACAAGGGCGTGCCGGTCCATGCCTTCGTCGAGGATGTGGCGGCCTCGGGGGGATATTGGCTGGCCTGCGCGGCCGACGATATATGGGCCGACGACGGTTCGATCCTGGGGTCGATCGGCGTCATCTCGGCCGGCTTCGGCTTTCACCAGCTGATCGACCGGTGGGGGATCGAGCGTCGCGTCCACACCGCCGGCGAATCCAAGTCCACGTTGGACCCCTTCCGGCCCGAACGTCCCGAGGACGTGGCCCGGTTGCACAATATTCTGGAACCGATCCATCAGGCCTTCAAGGATCATGTCCGCGCCCGCCGTGGCAGCCGTCTGGCCGAGGGGCGCGACCTTTTCACGGGCGAATTCTGGGCGGGGCGGGAAGCCGTCGCCCTGGGGCTGGCCGATGGCATCGGCCATCTGGTCCCGCGCATGAAGCAGGTTTATGGCGACAAGATCACCTTCGACGTGCACAGCGTCCGCCGCCCGTTGCTGCGGCGCCTTGGCGTCTCGGCCGAAGCAGTGCTGGACGCGGCCGAGGATCGGGCGGCCTTCCAGCGCTTCGGCACCCGCGGATGAGCGTCCGCCTCGTCATCGTCTTTCTGCTGGTCATGGTCGGGCTTGCGCTGGTGCGCGGCCCGGCGTTCCGGCGCACATTGAAGAAAATCCTGGGAATAAATCGTGGTCGTTGAAATTCTGCTGATCGCCGCCGGTCTGGCGCTTCTGGTTCTGGGCGGCCACCTGCTGGTCAAGGGCGCCGTGAACCTGGCGCTGAAGCTGGGCATCACGCCCCTGGTCGTGGGCCTGACCGTCGTGGCCTTCGGCACCTCGGCGCCCGAGCTACTGGTGTCGTTGTCGGCGGCGCTGAAAGGATCCAGCGGGATCGCGATGGGCAATGTCGTGGGCTCCAACATCGCCAACGTGCTGGTCATTTTGGGGGTGGCGTCGCTGGTTTCGGTCATCGTGACCCGCGGACACGACCTGCGCGAAAGTTGGGCGATGATGATCGCCGCCTCGGTCCTGCTGATCGCGCTGGCCATGACCGGAGAGATCGGCCGCCTCGAGGGGATCATCCTGCTGCTGGCCTTGGGCGCGACGCTGTGGCGGCAGCTGTCGTCCGGCCGGGTGGATGACACCGACCTGGAGGGGGCCGAGCTTGGCGCGTCCTGGGCCAAGATCGGCCTGTGGTTGGCAGGCGGCCTGGTGGCGCTTCCCCTCGGCGCGAACATGCTGGTGAACGGCGCGACCGAGATTGCGCGCGCCGCCGGCATCAGCGAGACCGTGATCGGCCTGACGCTGGTCGCCATCGGAACCTCGCTGCCGGAACTCGCCGCATCCGTGGCCTCGGCGCTGAAGGGGCGGGCGGACATGGCGCTTGGTAACGTGGTGGGGTCGAACATCTTCAACATCCTGGCGATCCTGGGCATCACCGCGGTCGTCTCTCCTCTGCCCGTCCCGCCCGAGATGCTGCGCCTCGACCTGTGGGTGATGCTGGCCTCGTCGCTGCTGCTGGCGCCCTTCCTGTTCAAGGGGATCAGCATGACGAGGCCCGTCGGCGCGGCGCTGGTGGCCGCCTATGGCGTCTATGCGTGGGTGCTGCTGTGACAGGATCGCGTGCGTGCGGGCCCGGCGGCGGGCGCTACGCGTTCGGTCCGATGCGGACCCGTGCGCCGGATTTGTCCACGACTTTCGACTTGCCTTCACTATCTCTCGGATTCTCCAAGAGAATCCTGCAGAGCGGGCAAGGCCGCAAATAAAATCAAGCGAAATCAACACCCTTGAAAACAGCCTATTTTTTGTGCAACTTCACTGAACTGTAACGTTTGCTGGCCGGGGCGATCTGTCCTCACAGCTCGCCCACAGAATTATCCACAGATTCCGTGGAAAGCTTCAGGCTTGCAGCGGCGGCCGGGAACTTGCAGCAGCCCCTCAGAATCACCAATCTTTCGACATGACCCAGAAAACCGGCCACGCACTGATTCAGGACTATCTTCGCACGCTCGACAGCAGTCCGGGCGTCTATCGGATGCTGGATGCCAATCAGGCCGTGCTCTATGTCGGCAAGGCACGCGACCTGAAGGCGCGGGTGTCGAACTATGCCCGCCCCTCGGGGCATTCGGCGCGGATCGCCCGGATGATCCGCGAAACCGCCAGCATGATGTTCCTGACCACGCGGACCGAGACCGAGGCGCTGCTGCTGGAACAGAACCTGATCAAACAGCTGAAGCCGCGCTACAACGTGCTACTGCGCGACGACAAGTCCTTCCCGAACATCCTTGTGGCCAAGTCGCACGGCTATCCGCAGATCAAGAAACATCGCGGCGCGAAGTCCGAGAAGGGCGACTACTACGGCCCCTTCGCCAGCGCCGGGGCGGTGAACCGAACGCTGACCCAGTTGCAGCGGGTGTTCCTGCTGAGGAACTGCACCGACAGCACCTTCGAATCCCGCACGCGCCCCTGCCTTCTGTTCCAGATCAAGCGCTGCAGCGCACCCTGCGTCGGCCGGATCAGCCAGGACGACTACAACGGACTTGTGGCCGATGCCGAACGCTTCCTGCAGGGCAAGACCACGACCATTCAGGCCAACCT
>JAYZBS010000150.1:0-31139 GCA_036338635.1 Pseudomonadota bacterium
GGACGAACAGGCCGCCGGCCTCAAGCACCCGGCGCTTCTCATCGGCGTGCTCCGCCTCGATGCGGGCGCGCAGCTCGTCGGGATGGGCGTCGGGATCGGCCTTCAGCGCCTCCATCACCTTCATCTCGACATTGCCGCCCAACTGGATGTCGGTGCCGCGACCGGCCATGTTGGTCGCGATGGTCACCGCGCCGGGCTTCCCCGCGTCCGCGACGATCTGCGCTTCGGCCTCGTGCTGGCGGGCGTTCAGGACGTTATGGGGCACGCCGTCCTTTTTCAGCATCTCGGACAGCAGCTCGGACTTCTCGATGCTGGTGGTGCCGACCAGGGTCGGCTGGCCCTTGGCATGCGCCTCCTTGATGGCCTCGATGACGGCTGCGTATTTCTCGGCCGCAGTGCGATAGACGCGGTCGTGTTCGCCAAGGCGCGCGATGCCGCGGTTCGTCGGCACCTCGACCACGCCCAGCTTGTAGATCTCGGCAAATTCCTCGGCCTCGGTCGAGGCTGTACCCGTCATCCCCGACAGCTTGGCGTAAAGCCGGAAATAGTTCTGGAAGGTGACCGAGGCCAAGGTGACGTTCTCGGGCTGGATCTCGACGCCTTCCTTGGCTTCGATCGCCTGGTGCAGCCCGTCCGACAGGCGGCGCCCCTTCATCATCCGGCCGGTGAATTCGTCGATCAGCATGACCTCGCCGTCGCGCACCATGTAGTGTTGATCCTTCAGGAACAGCTTGTGCGCGCGCAGGGCCTGGCTGGCGTGATGGACCACCGTAGTCGATTCGGGGTCGTAGAGCGACTGCCCCTCGGGCAGGACCCCGTCCGCCTGCAGGCGGGTTTCCAGAAACTCGTTGCCCTCTTCGGTGAAGGTCGCGTTCCGGGCCTTTTCGTCCAGTTTGTAATGTTCGTCGGTCAGAAGCGGCACATAGGCGTTCAGCACCTTGTAAAGCTCGGACCGGTCCTGCGACGGGCCGCTGATGATCAGCGGCGTGCGGGCCTCGTCGATCAGGATGCTGTCGACCTCGTCCACGATGGCGAAGTTGTGGCCGCGCTGGACCATCTCGGCCACGCTGCCCTTCATGTTGTCGCGCAGATAGTCGAAGCCCAGTTCGTTATTGGTGGCATAGGTCACGTCGCAGGCATAGGCGTCGCGCTTCTCGCCCTCGGGCTGGAAGGGGACCACCACGCCGCAGGTCATGCCGAGCGTCGCATAGACCTTGGACATCCATTCGGCGTCGCGCTTGGCCAGATAGTCGTTGACCGTGACGACGTGGACGCCCTTGCCCGACAGCGCATTCAAATAGGCGGGGAAGGTGGCGACCAGGGTCTTGCCCTCACCGGTCTTCATTTCAGCGATGTTGCCCTGATGCATGAAGATGCCGCCCATCAACTGCACGTCGAAGGCTCGCAGGCCCAGGGCGCGGCGGGCACCCTCGCGGCAGTTGGCGAACGCCTCAGGGAGGATGTCGTCAAGGCTTTCGCCCTTGGCGACGCGGTCCTTGAACTCGGCCGTCTTGTCCTTCAGCCCCTGGTCGGACAGCGCCTTGAACTGCTCCTCCAGCGCGTTGATGCGCGCCACCAGCGGACGCGTTCCCTTGACCATTCGATCATTGGGCGTCCCAAAGACCATCTTCGCCAGATTTCCGATGCCGAGCATGTTACCTTCGCAATCACGTTGATGGGAGAGGCGCATCCCTTGCGGCCCACTTGCCCGCCCCGGTCGCATTGCCGTATCAGGGGCCGGAACGAACGCGGCGGCGGCGCCTTCCACGGAGTTGCTTCGGGATGTAGGCCCCGCCCGCCTGACTGTCAATGTTGGCCCCGGCTTTGCGCCGCGTGCCACTGGATCTTGCAGAGGAACTTCCATGACCAGACCGATCCTTCTGGCCGCGATGATCGCGGTGCCGATGCTGTCCGTGCCCGCGCTGGCGCAGGACGCCGACACGGTCGTGGCGACCGTGGGCGACGAACAGATCACCCTGGGCCAGATGATCGTCATGAAGCAGTCGATCCAGGACCCGAACATGGCGAACCTGCCAGACCAGGCGCTGTGGGACATGATGCTGGACCAGCTGATCCGCCAGACCGCCGTCGCCCAGTCGGCCGAGGAGGACGCAGGCGTCCGCGCCCAGCTGGAGCTGCAGCGCCGCAACACGCTGGCCAGCGCCGCCGTCAGCCAGATCGCCAAGGCCGACCCGTCCGAGGAGGAGCTGAAGGCAACCTATGACCGCCTGTTCGCCGAGGCCGACGCCGTGCGCGAATACAATGCCGCCCATATCCTCGTCGAGACCGAGGAAGAGGCGAAGGAGATCAAGGCCCAGCTGGACGACGGCGGCGATTTCGGCGCCCTGGCCGAACAGCATTCGACCGGTCCCTCGGGGCCGAACCAGGGCGACCTGGGATGGTTTTCGGCCGACCAGATGGTCGCGCCCTTCGCCGAGGCCGTGGCCGCGATGGAGCCGGGTTCGGTGTCGGCTCCCGTCCAGACCGAATTCGGCTGGCACCTGATCAAGCTGAACGAAACCCGCCTGCGGGAGGCCCCGCCGCTCGATCAGGTGCGCGACCAGATCAGCCAGATGGTCCTGCGCGAAAAGGTCGAGTCCGAGATCCAGCGTCTGGTCGAGGCCGCCGATGTGGAAAAGACCGAAGGCGTCGAGCCCGCCGCGCTGAACAACGTCGATCTGCTGGAGGCGAACTGATGGGCAAGGCCGGTCTTCCCGTCTCACCCCTGGCGCCGGCGGCCTTTCCTGACCTGCCGGTGATCGCGGGCGTCGATTTCGCCAGCGCTGCCGCGGGGGTCAAATACCAGGGTCGCACCGACGTGACATTGATCCGCATTGCGCCGGGCAGCACGGTGGCCGGCGCCTTCACGCGGTCTTCGACCCGCGCGGCCTGCATCCTGGACAACCAGGCCAAGCTTGCGCAGGGCGGGGATGCGCCGCAGGGGGCGGCGATCATCATCAACTCGGGCAATGCCAACGCCTTCACCGGTGCGCGCGGACAAGAGTCGGTCGATGCCGTGACCGGTGCCGTCGCCTCGGCGCTGGACCTGCCGCGGGGGCGGGTCTTCTCGTCCTCGACCGGCGTCATCGGAGAGCCGCTCCCGCATGACCGTATCGTGGCCGTGGTCGGCGGCCTGGTGGCAGGGCTGGATCCGGCGGGCGTGGCCGATGCCGCGCGGGCGATCATGACAACCGACACCTTTCCCAAGGGCGCCTCGGCGACGATTGAGGGAGAGGGCGGCCCCATCCGCATTACCGGCATTGCGAAGGGTTCGGGGATGATCGCGCCAGACATGGCGACGATGCTGGTCTATGTCTTCACCGACGCCCGGGTGCCGGCGGATCTGCTGCAGCAGGCGCTGTCGTCGGGGCTGGATCGGACCTTCAACGCGATCACGGTGGACAGCGACACCTCGACCTCCGACGCGCTGATCCTGGCGGCGACAGGGCAGGCCGAGGCCGCGCCGATCAGTGACTTTGCCACGGATGTCGGGCAGGCCTTCGTCCGGGCCCTGCACGGCGTCATGCGCGAACTGGCGCATCTGGTCGTCCGTGACGGCGAGGGGGCGACGAAGTTCGTCGAGGTCGCCGTGACCGGGGCCGCGTCCGAGGCTGATGCCCACAAGGTCGCCATGGCTATTGCGAACTCGCCGCTGGTCAAGACCGCCATCGCCGGAGAGGACGCCAACTGGGGCCGCATCGTAGCTGCCATCGGCAAGTCCGGCGCCGAGGCCGATCGCGACCGACTGACCATTAGCTTCGGCGACATGATCTTGGCGGAAAACGGCTGGCGCTCGCCTAGCTACGACGAGGCTGCGGCCAGCGCCTACATGAAGAACGCCGAGCTGCGGATCGGCGTGGACCTGGGGCTGGGGCAGGGGGCGCGGACCGTCTGGACCTGCGACCTGACGCACGGCTACATCGACATCAACGCAGACTACCGGTCGTGAAGACCGTCCTCGTCTCGGCCGTGGCGCTGATCGATCCCGACGGGCGGGTGCTTCTGGCACAGCGCCCCGAAGGCAAGTCGATGGCCGGCTTGTGGGAATTCCCCGGTGGCAAGGTCGAGCCCGGAGAGACACCCGAAGCCGCCCTCATCCGCGAGCTTGACGAGGAGCTGGGAATCCAGACCTGGGACAGCTGCCTGGCGCCGCTGACATTCGCCAGCCACGCTTACGAAACCTTTCATCTTTTGATGCCCCTTTTCGCCTGCCGCCGTTGGCAGGGTATTGTCAGGCCGCAAGAGGGTCAGCAGCTTGCCTGGGTCAGATCCGCCGATCTGAGGTCATATCCCATGCCGGCCGCTGACATACCGCTGATACCTGCGCTGCAAATGTGGGTCTGATAACGCACCTTTTAGTGATATGGTTGCAATGCTGCCCAAAAAAGTCGTAGCTGAGCTTATAAAGAACCCATTGTTAACTATTTCATGACTACCTTACCTCATGGGCGCAAGGAGGGCTTGACATGATTCGCACCATTTCGATCGGAAGCTACATCTCGATCCAAGGCCTTTTCGAAGGCGCGATGTCGAACGGGAACATCCTGGTTCGCGTCGGCAACCGCTTGTTCGAGGGCAAGCCGGTTAGCAACTGACGAGCCGGCGGCTGCAGAAGACTCTGCGGCCGGATCAGGTTTCGCGGCGGGCACCGATGCCGCCATGCAAACAGCCGCCGAGGTTTCGGCGGCTGTTTCGCGTTCGGGGCTTGGGTGATTCAGGGCTGACCTGCTGTGCGACAGACGGCCAGCGCCTGGGCGTCTTCCCAAGCGCCGCTCAGGCAGATGGAACCGTGGGCTCTGCGGAAACTTTTGCGACAAGGCTGTCATGGGGTAAGCGGCGTTCAGCCTCCGGGACGAGTCCCCTGTGAAGTCACGCCGGCAAAAGACCAAAAGCGAAGAAGATAAGCCGACTCTCGTCCGCGCGCCCGTTGATCAAGCCAATCCAAGTTTGCAGATCGAGCGGGCACGGCCTCGGCGGCAATGACAAAGGGCGGCCAGATGGCCGCCCTCGCTGGTCCCGAGGCGGGAAGGTCAGAGTGTGCGCTCGACTTCCTCGCGCTCGAAGATCTCGATGACATCGCCCGGGCGGATGTCGTCGTAGTTCTCGAAGGCCATGCCGCATTCCTGACCGGACTGCACTTCCTTGACCTCGTCCTTGAAGCGCTTCAGCGTCTTCAGCGTGCCCTCATGGATCACCACGTCGTCGCGCAGCAGGCGGACGCCGGCGGACCGGCGGGCGACGCCCTCGGTGACCAGGCAGCCCGCGACCTTGCCGACGCCGGTGACCTTGAAGACCTCCTTGATCGAGGCGTAGCCGATGAAGTTCTCGCGCACTTCAGCGGACAGAAGGCCCGATGCGGCGGCTTTGATGTCGTCCACCAGATCGTAGATGATCGAGTAGTAGCGGATCTCGACCCCCTTCTGGTTGGCGGCATTGCGGGCCGGCGCGTTGGCGCGGACGTTGAAGCCGATGACCGGGGCGCTGGACGCTTCGGCCAGGCCGATATCGGATTCGGTGATCGCGCCGACGCCATAATGCAGCACGCGCACTCGGACCTCGTCGTTGCCGACCTTTTCCAGCGCCTGGACGATCGCCTCGGCCGAGCCTTGCACGTCGGCCTTCACGACCACCGGCAGTTCGGCGACGTTCACGTCGGCCTTGGCTTTGGCCATCAACTGTTCCAGCGTGGTCGCGGCACCGGCGGCGGCGCGCTTGTCCTTGGCCTGCTGGACGCGGTAATCCGCGATCTCGCGCGCCTGGGCTTCGGTCTCGACGACGTTCAGAACGTCGCCCGCCTCGGGCGTGCCGTTGAGGCCCAGCACCTCGACGGGAACCGAAGGACCGGCTTCCTCGACACGCTCGCCCTTGTCGTTGATCAGCGCGCGGACCTTGCCCCACTGTTCGCCCACGACGAAGATGTCGCCGCGGCGCAGGGTGCCGTGCTGGACCAGGACAGTCGCGACGGGGCCTCGGCCAACGTCCAGCTGCGCCTCGATCACGGCGCCTTGCGCGGCCCGCTTGGGATTGGCCTTCAGCTCGAGGATCTCGGCCTGCAGCGCGATCGCCTCCAGCAGGTTGTCCAGGCCCTGGCCGGTCTTGGCCGATACCTCGACATCCTGCACGTCGCCGGACATCGCCTCGACCACGACCTCGTGCTGCAGCAGCGATGTGCGAACCTTGTTCACGTCGGCGGCCGGCTTGTCGATCTTGTTGATCGCCACGATCATCGGGACACCGGCAGCCTTGGCGTGGTTGATCGCCTCGACCGTCTGCGGCATCACGGCGTCATCGGCCGCGACCACCAGGACAACGATGTCGGTGACCTGAGCGCCACGCGCCCGCATCGAGGTGAAGGCCGCGTGCCCGGGCGTGTCGAGGAACGACAGCACCGCGCCGGATTCGGTCGTCACCTGATAGGCACCGATGTGCTGGGTGATGCCACCAGCCTCGCCCGAGACGACGTTCGCATGCCGAATCGCGTCCAGAAGCGAGGTCTTGCCGTGGTCGACGTGGCCCATGATCGTGATGATCGGCGGGCGCGACTGCAGATCCTCGTCTTTATCGCTGACGGTGTCGATTACCTGTTCGACGTCAGCGTCGCTGACACGGAGAACTTTGTGGCCGAATTCCTCGATCACCAGCTCGGCCGTGTCGGCATCGATAGGCTGGTTCATGGTGACCATCATGCCCATCTTCATAAGCGACTTGACCACGTCGGCGGCGCGTTCCGCCATCCGATTGGCGAGTTCCTGCACAACAATCGTTTCCGGCAGCCGAACTTCGCGGGACTGCTTTTCGGCTCGGGCCGACTGGCCCATCGCCTTCTGGCGGGTGCGCTCCTGCTTGCGCTTCATGGCGGCCATGCTGCGCTGGCGGCCGCCTTCGCCGTTCAGCGCCTGATTCAGCGACAGCTTGCCCGAGCGGCGGTTGTCGTCTCGGGCGGTCTTGGCGGTCTTGTCGCGGTCGGTGCGCTCGACCCGTTCGGGCTTGCGCGCAACTGCGGTCGAGACACCCTTCGTCTCGGCGCGCGCGGCGGCGGCCTCGATCGCGGCCTGGTCGGGCGCGGCCGGCTTGGCGGCAGCGGCGGCCGGCTTGGCGCGCGGCTCGGCCTTGCGCTTGGCGGCTTCCTCGGCCTCGCGCGCGGCACGGGCTTCTTCCTCGGCCTTGGCCTTCAGCGCCTCTTCGCGCTCGCGCTCCTCGCGGGCCTTGGCCTCGATCTCAGCGCGGCGACGCTCGCGCTCTTCCTCGCGAGCCTTCTCCTCGGCAGCGCGGCGGGCGGCGTCGTCGGCCTCGCGCGCCTTGGCGGCGGCAAGGGCCTTCAGGCGGCGCTCCATCTCGGCATCAGAGATGCCCGCGGGGCGCTTCGATGGATCGCCCGCCATCCGGGCGGTCAGCGGAGTCTTTTCTTTCTGGGCATCCGTCATTGTCGTGGCGCCGGCCTTCGGCACCACCACGCGCTTGCGCTTGGTTTCGACGACCACGCTTTTCGTGCGGCCGTGGCTGAAGCTCTGCTTGACCTGGCCCGAACGGCCGCTGCCGCCGAGACCCAGGGGGGATTTTCCGTCTTTGTCGCTCATCTGCGTCTTCATTCCTTCCCGACGGCCGCATTGCCGTCGTCATGCCCGCGCAGACCCGTCAGTCTGCCGGCTTCCAAGATCACCTTGTCCGTCAGGCCACCCGCCGCAAGCGCGCCGTGTATGACATGATCACGCCCAAAGGACAAACCCAATTCTGATGCGGTCAGGCAGCCGAACCATCGTCCGCCGGTGGGCGTCCACAGCTTGCCCTTGCCGCGGTCCGACCCGTCGCTGGCCTGCAGCAGGACCTTGGCGCGCCCTTCGGCCAGCCAGCCCTTGACCTTTTCGAACCCAGCCACCGCCCGGCCAGACTTTCGTGCCAGCGAGATCAGGTCGACCAGTCGCCGCGCGACCCCGGCCTCGACCAGATCGGCCAGGTCCGGTGCCGTATTCACCTGCGTCCGCGCGGCGCGCGAGAACAGTCCCTTGGTAACGGCCCGATCCAGTGCCGACCGGTCGGCCGCGACCCAGATGCCGCGACCAGGCAGCTTCTCGGCCAAGTCAGGCACCACCTGCGCCTCGGGGCCGATCACGAAGCGGATCAGCCCGCGCTTGGGCTGAACCTCTCCGGTGGCGATGCACCGGCGTTCCGGGTCGTCCCGGGTCTTGTCACGTCCACCGCGGCTCAAGCTCTGCACAGAACCGGGGCGATCAGGCCCCGACCTCCTCGTTGTCGTCGTCGTCTTCGGCGTCGTCCGCCTCGGGCTCAAGCTCGGTCGGATCGACCCAGCCCAGCAGGACGCGGGCGGTCATCACCAGCGTCTGCGCCTCTTCGAGGCTGACGTCGAAAGGCTCCAGCAGGCCCTCGTCCTTGACGCGCTGGCCATTCACGGTGGTCCAGCCGCCGGCCAGCTCCCAGTCGGCGCAGGTGGCGAAGTCTTCCAGCGTCTTCACGCCATCCTTGGCCAATGCCTCCACCATCTGGGGTGTCAGCCCCTCGAATTCAATAAGGCTGTCCTCGGCGCCAAGGGCGCGGGCGGCCTCCAGTGCGGCCTTGTTCTTGGCCTCCAGTACGTCGCGGGCACGGGCCTGCAGCTCGGCCGCAGTGCCCTCGTCGACACCATCGATGGTCAGCAGCTCGTCCTGCTCGACATAGGCCACCTCTTCGAGGTTGGTGAAGCCCTCGGCGACCAGCAGCTGGGCGAAGAACTCGTCCAGGTCCAGCGCCTCCATGAAGAGCGCGGTGCGGCTGTTGAACTCGGCCTGACGACGCTTGGATTCCTCCTCATCCGTCAGGATGTCGATGTCGAGGCCGGTCAGCTGGCTGGCCAGGCGCACGTTCTGGCCGCGACGGCCGATGGCCAGCGACAGTTGTTCGTCCGGAACGACGACCTCGATCTTGTTGGCCTCCTCGTCGAAGACGACCTTGCTGACCTCGGCGGGCTGCAGCGCGTTCACCAGGAACGTGGCCTGATCCTCGTTCCACGGGATGATGTCGATCTTTTCTCCCTGCAGTTCACCCACCACGGCCTGCACGCGGCTGCCGCGCATGCCGACGCAGGCGCCGACCGGGTCGATCGAGTTGTCATAGCTGATGACGGCGATCTTGGCGCGCGAGCCGGGGTCGCGGGCCACGGCCTTGATCTCGATGACGCCGTCGTAGATCTCGGGCACTTCCATCTTGAACAGTTCGGCCATGAACTGCGGGTCGGTGCGCGACAGGAAGATCTGGGGCCCGCGCGTCTCGCGGCGGACGTCCTTGACGTATGCGCGGATGCGGTCGTTGGGGCGATAGCTTTCGCGGCCGATCTTCTCGTTGCGGCGCAGGATCGCCTCTCCGCGGCCAACATCGACGATGATGTTGCCGTATTCCTCGCGCTTGACGACGCCGTTGATGATCGTGCCGGCGCGGTCCTTGAATTCCTCGTACTGGCGGTCGCGCTCGGCCTCGCGGACGCGCTGCAGGATCACCTGCTTGGCCGACTGCGCGGCGATGCGGCCCAGTTCGACCGGAGGCACCTGCTCCTGATAGACGTCGCCGACCTGCGGACCGCCGGCGAAATCCTCCAGCCGCGCATCTCCGCGGGTCCAGAAGTTCGCGGGATCGCGCTGGCGCTCGAAATAGGGGCGGGCCTGTTCGGCGGTGAATTCGGCCTGATAGTTCTCGACCGCGTCATCCTCGACCACGGTGCGCACGCGCGTGAAGGTCGCGTTGCCGTTCCGGCGGTCGATCTTGACGCGGATGTCCATCTCGGCCCCGTAGCGCGACTTGGCGGCACGGGCGAGGCTGTCCTCCATCGCCTCGATGACCAGCTCGGGCTCGATCATCTTCTCGCGGGCGACGGCTTCGGCCGTCTGCAGCAGTTCAAGCTGGTTGGCAGAGGTGATCGCCATCGCTCACTCCTTGGTCTCGGCGCTCTCGGCGCCATCGTTGTCGTCGGTTTCGATCGCGTCGAAGGCGGTTTCGTCCAGGTTGTCGATCTCGACCCCGGCTTCCTTCTTCTGACGCAGCATTTCCTTGATCAGCTCGTCCGTCAGGACCAGCTTGGCATCGGCCAGCAGGTCGAAATGCAGGCCGATGGTGTGGGTCTCGCCCTGCTCCTCGATGTTGATCAGGACCTCCTCGCCCTCGACCCCGGCCAGCGTGCCCTTGAAGCGCTTGCGCCCGTCGATGGGCTGGGACAGGTCCAGCCGCGCCTCATAGCCCTCGAAGGTCGCGAAGTCCTTCAGCCGGGTCAGCGGGCGGTCGATGCCGGGGCTGCTGACCTCCAGGTAATAGTTGTCGGTGATCGGGTCCTCGACATCCAGCGTGGCGCTGACGGCGGTCGAAATGTCGGCGCAGTCGTCCACGTTGATGCCGCCTTCGGGGCGGTCGGCCATGATCTGAAGCGTCGCGGTCTTGCCGCCTTGCAGGCGGATGCGCACCAACTCGAACCCCAGGTCCTCGATCACCGGCATGATGATCTCGGCGAGGCGCCGGTCAATGGGCGTCTTTGCGATCAGATCGTTCGTTGAGGGCAGATCGGTGGACATGGGATCCTTTCGGACATGAAAAAGGGGCCGTCAGCGGGCCCCATGCGGAAGTTCCGGTGGGCAGGGTTTGGACGCCTGCACCGCTGTTGAAGGCCATATAGCGCCGCGCCCATCGGAATGCAAGCGGACTCAGCTGTCCGCCGCTCCGGGGTTGTCGCGCCAGATGCACCAGTTGAGCGCGGTGGCGACGACCAGCCACGCCACATAGGGCAGCAGCATCGCCCCCGCCCAGCCGTCCAACTGCCAAAAGGCCGCCGTCATGCTGGCCACCGTCACCAGCAGCGTGACGATGACCACAAGGCCCCCCGCCATCTGCCGCGCCCCGAAGAAGAGCGGCGTCCACAGCGTGTTGAGTGCGATCTGCGCCGCCCACAGCGCCAGCGCCACGCCCACGCCGGGCAGCACCGCCACCCGCGCCGCAGCAGCGGCCGACAGCAGGTAGATCAGCGTCCAAGCCACCGGAAAGGCCCATTTCGGCGGCGTAAAGGACGGCTTTTTCAGCCTGTCGTACCAGGGGCCCGGCTTGAAGATCACGCCGGTCGAGGCCGCGGCGACGCTGGCCAGCAGGAAGATCAGGAACAGGGTCATTGGCGGGCTTTCCGGTTGCGGTCGCGGTCCTCGTCGCGGATCGAATCCATGACGGCGACCAGTTCGGCGGTGATGCGGGGTTCGGACAGGGCATGCCCCGAGGCAGGGACCAGCCGCAGGTCGCAGCCCGGCCAGCCCTGCGCCAGCGAGTGGGCGCCGATCGGCGGGCAGACCATGTCATAGCGGCCCTGGACGATCACCGCCGGCAGATGCTCGATCAGGGAACGGTTGCGCAAAAGCTGGCCTTCCTCAAGAAAGCATCTATTGCTGAAGTAGTGGTTCTCGAGCCGCGCGAAGGCGCGGGCATATTCAGGCGGCGCGTGGCTGAGGCCTGCCGACTGCAGCCCGGCCAGCGCGTTTTCCCACATGAGCCATGGCTGGGCATATCGCGCCTGACGCCCCAGGTCGTCGTCGAAGAGGCGCCGGTGATAGGCGCCGATCATGTCGTCGCGTTCGGCCAGAGGGATCGGCTCCTGAAACTGCGCCCAGAGGTCGGGGAAGAACCGGGCCGCTCCGCCGCCATAGAACCAGTCCAGCTCGGCTTGCGTGCCCAGGAAGACGCCGCGCAGGATCAGGCCGCTGACGTGATCAGGATGGGCCTCGGCATAGGCCAGCGCCAGCGTCGCCCCCCAGCTGCCGCCGAACAGCAGCCAGCGGCCGACGCCCAGGCGCGTGCGGATCGTCGCGATGTCGGCCACAAGATGGTCGGTGGTGTTCGCCCGCACCTCGGCCGGCGGGCGCGACCGCCCGCAGCCGCGCTGGTCGAACAGCACGACCCGGTAATGGGAGGCGTCAAAGAAGCGTCGCATGAACGGGCTGCAGCCGCCGCCCGGGCCGCCGTGCAGCACCAGGACAGGCCGTCCTTCGGGGTTGCCGCATTCCTCGACATAGAGGCTGTGGCCGTCGCCGACCTCGATCGTGTGCCGCGCATAGGGCTCGACCGCCGGGTGAAGGCGGCCATGTGACGCGGAGATTTGTCCTGCCAATCGGTCCATCCTCCTACTATAAGGCCCATTGACGCCGCCCGCCAGAAGGAGCCGCCATGACCAGCATCGACCCCGCCGAGATTGCCAAGTTCGAGGCCATGGCCGCCGAGTGGTGGGACCCGAACGGCAAGTTCCGGCCCCTGCACCTGATGAACCCGCTGCGGCTGGATTACATCGCCGACCAGATCGCCGCCGAATTCGGCCGGGACCGGCGCGGGCTGCGGCCGTTCGACGGACTGCGGGTGCTGGACATCGGCTGCGGCGGCGGCCTGGTCAGCGAGCCGATGGCGCGGCTGGGTGCCGAGGTGGTCGGCGCCGACGCGACCGAGGTCAATATCGGCGTCGCCCGCGCCCATGCCGACCAGCAGGGGCTGGAGATCGATTACCGCGCCACCACGGCCGAGGCGCTGGCCAGCGCGGCAGAGGTCTTCGACGTCGTCCTGGCGCTGGAGATCGTCGAGCATGTCGCCGACCCTGCGGCCTTCGTCGCCACCTGCCAGCGGCTGGTGCGGCCCGGCGGGCTCGTGATCGTCTCGACACTGAACCGCACGGCGCGCAGCTTCGGCGCGGCGATCCTGGGCGCGGAATGGATCATGCGCTGGCTGCCGCGCGGCACGCATGACTGGGCGCGGTTCATCACGCCGGACGAACTGGCCGCCAAGGCCGAACGCGCGGGGCTGGTCGTGGCCGACCGCCGGGGGATGGTTTTCAACCCGATCACCTTCGGCTGGCGGCTGTCGGACCGGGACCTGTCGGTGAACTATATCCTGACGGCGCGGCGGCTCTAGCCGAGGCGTCGGATTCGGCGTAGCGCGCCATCCCGCCTGCCAAGCGCGACGCGGCTCCATCGGCAAAAACGCTTTTTGCCGGGACCTAAGCGCTAGTCGCCGCCTTCCAGCTGCGCCCGCAGTTCGCGCAAGACGGGCAGGGCGCTGCGCACCTTTTCGGCGCCGATCTTGCGGACGACGCCGCCGATCAGCGGCATGAACGCCGCCAGCGCGCTGTCCCGCGCCGCACGTCCCGCAGGGCTGATCGACACGAACTTGCGCCGCGCGTCGTCCCAGTCGGGGCGGATGTGGACATGTCCCGCCCATTCCAGCCGGGACAGCGTGTTCGTCATCGCGCCGCGGGTGACGTGGAACGCCTCGGCCAGCTGGGCGGGGGTGCGTTCCTCGTTCACATGGGCCAGGAGGTTCAGGACCGAGAAGTGGGAAATCTGCATCCCGCGCGGCAGAGCCTTGCCGATCAGGTTGCGCGACAGCTGCTCGGCGATCAGCACCTCGGCAAACAGGCTCGCGGCCAGGCGCTCGGTTGCCTGCGATCCGCTGCGGTGGTCAGGGTCTGTCGTGCGTGCGGTCATCGGGCTCCGGGGCCGTGAAGGGCCGGTCATGCGTCAGGGACGGAATGCGGGACCGTGCCCCGTCGACGGCCGACAGGTCAAGGGCGAGGACCACGGGACCCGGCGTCACACCCCCGTCGGACAGCACCTTGCCCCAGGGATCGACGACCAGGCTGTGGCCGTGGCTGCGGCGCGGCCGGCGATCCGGGCTGTTCGGGGCGGGATGCGTGCCGCACTGCGCGGGGGCAAGAACGAAGCACCCCGTTTCGATCGCGCGGGCGCGCAGCAGGGTTTCCCAATGCGCCTCTCCGGTGGCGGGGTTGAAAGCCGAAGGCACCGTCAGGATCCGCGCCCCGGCCTGCGCCAGCTGCCGATAGAGGTGCGGGAAGCGCAGGTCATAGCAGATGGTCATGCCGACAGGAACGCCCGCGGCCCGCGCCAGGACGGCGCGGTCGCCAGGACGATAGGCGGCGCTTTCGCGGAAGGTCTCGGTCGCGCTGATCGCCACGTCGAACATGTGCAGCTTGTCATAATGGGCGGCGATGGTGCCATCCGGGGCGATCAGCAGGCTGCGGTTGGCAAAGCGACCGTCGGCATCGTCGGTGGCCAGGGCCAGCGATCCGACCAGCAGCCAGATGCCCAAGTCCTGCGCCTCCGCCCGCAGGGCGGCCAGCGTCGGGTCCCGCGCCTCGCGCTTCAGGACGCGGGCCTGCCAGTCGCGGTCCGGCGACAGAAGGTTCGTGGCCTCGGGCGTCAGGACCAGCTGCGCGCCCTGCGCGGCCGCATCGCGGATCATCGCGACCGTCGCGGGCAGGTTGACGGCCGGATCGTCGCCGACCGTCAGCTGGATCAGCCCCACGGTCAGCGACGAGGGCGCCATCAGGCGGCACCCTTCAGCAGCGGGTCCAGCTTGCCCGCACGGTCCATCGCATAAAGATCGTCGCAGCCGCCGACATGGGTGTTGCCCACGAAGATCTGCGGCACGGTGCGCTTGCCATTGGCGCGCTGTGTCATAGACGAGCGCAGCGACGGGTCGGCGCCCACGTCGATCTCGTTGTAGTTCACGCCCTTCTGGTCCAGAAGCTGTTTGGCCCGGATACAGAACGGGCAGGTGCGGGTGGTATAGATCTCGACGGTCATGATGGTCCTTTCGGGTCGTGTCGCGTCCTATCTAGTGATCCTTGACCGCCCGTGCCAGAACCGCGACCGAAACCGGCCCCGATCCCGCCGCCAGCAGCGCCATCGCCGCCGCCGTCATCGTCGCGCCAGAGGCCATCACGTCGTCGACCAGCAGAACGGGCCGACCCTGCAGCAGACTTGCGCAGCGCCGGTTCACCGCCAGCGCGTCCTGCTGATTGAGAAACCGCTCCGCCGCGTCTCGGTGGTCCTGAGAGGCGGTGTGCCGCGCGCGGACCAGCAGGTCCGCCCGATGATCCAGCCCCAGTGACCGCGCGACGCGGGCCGAGACCTGGGCGGCCTGATTGTACTTGCGCCGCATCAGCCGGCGCAAGTGCAGTGGCACGGGCGCCACGATCATGCCCGGCTGGACCAGCGGGCGCGCGGCCTGCGCCAGCCAGCCCGCCATCGGCGGGGCCAGGTCGAGGCGATCGCCATGTTTCAGCGCCAGGATCAGCCTGCGCGCCGTGCCGTCATAGACCAGCGCCGAGCGCCCCCGCGACCAGGGCCTGACAGCGGCCAGGCAGTCGTCGCAGACCAGCACCTCTTCTTGCCCCGAACCGTCGTCGGGCAGGGGGATGCCGCAGCAGTCGCAGCAGGCGCCGGTTATGAAGCGTGCCTCGGGCCAGCACTCGGCACACAGATGCACGCCGCCCGTGTCGCCGACGCCCGCCCCGCAAGACAGGCATTGCGGCGGATAAAGCACCTGCAGCGCCGCTTTCATCGCGCCCGAAAGCACCCTATGTTCCAGCCCCATGAAGATCCCCGCGCCCGAACGCCCCGCCCTGACAGATCGTGATGCCCTGCTGCGCCAGCGCGAACGCGCCCGGCGGATGGGCTTGGCCGACCTGTTCCACCAGATCGCCGCCGACGAGATCGAGGATAGACTGGCCGAGGTTAACAGAACCTTTACGGCGCCGGCCATCGTTACAGGTTTCCCCGAACTTTGGCAGCCGCGCTTCCCGAATGCGCGCATCGTGGCCGACGATTCCGTGCTGGACCTTCAGCCGGGCGCGCATGATCTGGTCATCCATGCCATGTCGCTTCATTGGGCCGACGATCCGGTGGGCCAGATCGTCCAGTCAGCCCGCGCGCTGCGCGAGGACGGGATGTTCATCGCCGTGTGCTTCGCCGGCCAGACCCTGGCCGAGCTGCGCGCCGCCCTCGCACAGGCCGAGGCCGAGATCCTCGGCGGCCTGTCCCCGCGCGTCCTGCCAATGGGCGAGATCCGCGACCTGGGTGGGCTGCTGCACAGGGCTGGGCTGGCCCTGCCGGTGGCGGACCTGCTGCACCAACGCGCCAGCTATCGCAACCTGGCCCATCTGGGCCGCGACCTGCGCGCCATGGGCGAAGGGAACGCGATGGCCGCGCGCCTGCGCCGCCCGACGCGCCGCGAGATCCTGTCCCGCGCCGGCGCCCTGTTGGCCCAGGCCAGTCCCGACCGCGACGATCCGTCCCGTGTCGCGGTGACCTTCGATCTGGTCTTTCTGACCGGATGGGCACCGTCCGAGAGCCAGCCGAAGCCCCTGCGGCCCGGTTCGGCGCAGAAGTCCTTGGCCGATGCCTTGGAAGAAATCAGGAAGAAAGACAGATGAGACCGACTCATGCGCCCGCCGACCACCCCTCGATCAAGCCCGGCAAGACCGGCATCCTGATCGCCAACCTGGGCACCCCGGACGGCTATGACTATTGGTCGATGCGCCGCTATCTGTCCGAGTTCCTGTCGGACCGCCGTGTGATCGACATCGCCCGGTGGAAGTGGCAGCCGCTGCTGCAGGGGATCATCCTGACCAAGCGGCCGTTCAGCTCGGGCAAGAACTACAAGCTGATCTGGAACGAGGAGGCGAACGAAAGCCCCCTGATGACCATCACCAAGTCGCAGACGAAGGCCCTGGCCGACCTTGCGCAGCAGGAATGGGGCGACCAGGTCGTGGTCGATTTCTGCATGCGCTATGGCAACCCGTCCACCGACGACGTGCTGGACCGGATGGTGAAGGCCGGCTGCCGCAGGATCGTCTTCCTGCCGCTTTATCCGCAATATGCAGGGCCGACCTCGGCCACGGCGAACGACCAGCTGTTCCGGTCGCTGATGAAGCAGACCTGGCAGCCCTCGGTCAGGACCTGCGATCCGTATTTCGACCGGCCCGATTACATCAAGGCGCTGGCCGACAGCGTGCGGCGGGCGCTTGGCGACCGCAAGCCGTCGAAGCTGGTTGCGTCCTATCACGGCATGCCCAAGCGTTACCTGATGCAGGGCGATCCCTATCACTGCCACTGCCAGAAGACCTCGCGCCTGCTGAAGGAGGAGCTGGGATGGGAGGACGGGATCATCGACACGACCTTCCAGTCGGTCTTCGGGCGCGAGGAATGGCTGCGCCCCTACACGGTCGAGCATGTCGCCGAACTGGCCCGGCAAGGACACGGAGACATTGCCGTGATCTCTCCGGCCTTCGCGGCGGACTGCATCGAGACGCTGGAGGAGATCAACGGCGAAATCCGCGAAAGCTTCGAGGAGGCCGGCGGCCACGGCTTCACCTATATCCCCTGCCTGAACGACGACCCGTCGCACATACGGGTGATGCTGGAGGTGATCCGCGAGAATATCCACGGCTGGGTGGCATGACGAAGGGGGCCCCGCGGGCCCCCTGAGATCAGGTCATCACCAGGACCTGCGTCCCGACCTTGGCAAGGCCGAACAGCTCGGCGATGTGCTCGTTGTAAAGTCCGATGCAGCCGTTCGAGGACTTTCGCCCGATCTTGCGGGTGTCGTGCGTGCCGTGGATGCGGTAATACTGCCACGACAGCCACAGCGCGTGGGTGCCAAGCGGGTTGTCCGGCCCCGGCGGCACGAAGTCGGGCCAGGAGGGGTTGCTTTCCTTCATCTGCGGCGTCGGCGCCCAGGATGGCCCCTCGACCTTCTTGACGATCTCGGTCCGGCCCGTGCGCGTCAGGTCGGCGCTGACCGGGATCGAGGACGGATAGACGCGATAGGTGGCCTCGTCCTCGGACCAGAAGTGCACCGCGCGGGACGTCAGGTCGCACAGGATCGCGCCGTTGGTCAGGTTCTGGAAATGCGGCCGCCAATCCTGCATCCGGAAGCTGGAGATGTTGTGCTGCGGGCCGGTGTTCATCGGTGCGGCGGGCGCAGCCGGGATCTGCTGGCCCAAGGCCGGCAGGGCCAGCCCGGCGGCGCCGATTGCGGCGGCGGCACCCAAGAAGGCGCGGCGGTCGAGTTTTGGGGCGGTGCTCATGTGCCAAGGGTCCTTCGTTCGGATCGCCGCTCTTGTGGCGGCCTTCTGCTGGTGACGAATATAATCCCGCGCGTGCCGTCGGGCAATTCAAACGGCTGGGATGGAGGGCAAGCGTAGCGCAGGCGGCACGCTCACGCGAAGTTGCGTTTGAACAGCTTGGGGCCATTCGCTAGACCTGACGCAAAACCGGCGAGGGATGCGGAAAATGAAGCATATCAATGCAGTTGCGATTCTGGCGCTGGTGGTGGCCGGGGCCTGCGCGCCGCGGCACCTGCAGCAGGCGCCGATGGCCGACCCCATCGGACAAGCCGCGCCGGTCGCCCCGCCCGTCGATGACAGCGCGGCGATTTCCGCACGCGTGTTGCAGCAGATCAACACGCTGCGGGGTAACCTGTCGCTGGCGCCGTTGAGCCCGAATCCGCAGCTGGACGCCGCCGCCCTGGCGCATTCGCGCGACATGTCGGCCCAGAACCGGGCGTGGCACTGGGGCTCGGACGGGTCCTCTCCGCTGGACCGGACGCGTCGCCAGGGCTTCAGCGGGCACCTGATCGGCGAGAACATTTCAGAGACCTACGAGAACGAGATAGAGACCCTGTCGGCCTGGATGAGCACCCGCGACACGCGCGACGTGATCATGGACCCTGCCGCGACGCAGCTGGGCTTCGCCTGGTTCAAGGAGCCGTCCGGCAAGGTCTGGTGGACGCTGCTGACCGCCAACTGAAAGGGCCGCCCCGGTCGCGCCGGGGCGCCATGCATCACGGATAGATGACCACCGGCACACCGGGCATCAGAGCCGCATAGATCTCTTGGATCTCTTCGTCGGTGACGGCGATGCAGCCGGCCGTCCAGTCGCGCTGGCGAGGGAACAGGTTGTTCCCGTCCGGTCCGCGGCCATGGATGAAGATGTCGCCGCCCGGATCGCGCCCCTGGGATTCGGCAAAGGCCCGATCCGCCGCGTTCGGATAGGAAATTCCCACCGACAGGTGATAGGCGCTACGCGGGTTGAACCGGTCGACGTAGTAGATCCCCTCGGGCGTCTTTCCGTCGCCCGAGAACTGCTTGTGGCCGACCGGCTGGTTGCCCAGGCTGATGTCATAAGACTTCACAACGGTGCTGCCGCTGAGAAGGTGCATCCGCCGTTCGCCCTTGTTGATCGAGACCTGGGTGATCGGAGCGCCTGTATAGCGTTCGAACTTACTGGGCTTTTGCGGCCGGCCGCAGGCGGCCAGCAGGGCAAGCGCCGAAATGGTGAAGGTCCGGCGGGTCGTAATGCTCATCACTGCCTCTGACGCGTTTTTGTTTTTTGTATTTTGGCAATATCACGGATAGGCCGAAACCTGCTAGCGAAGCATTAAGCCCGCGACGATTTCGACATGGGGTGAATGGCGGAACTGGTCCACCACCCACAGCCGGTCGATTTGATAGCCGGCGTCAGCTAGAATCCGCGCATCCTTGGCGAAATTCACGGGGTCGCAGGCCACCATGGCAACCACGGGCACCCGCGCGGCAGCGATCTGGCGACTTTGCGCCTCGGCCCCGGCGCGGGGCGGGTCGATCACGATCGCGTCAGATGCTGACAGCTCATCCGGCAGCAGGGGGCGGCGGGCCAGGTCGCGCACCTCGGTCGTGACGCGGTTCAGGCCCGACGTCTGACGCCAGGCCGAATCAAGCGCCGATAGCGGGGCGGACAGCCCCTCGACCGCATGAACCGGGGCAGTCTCGGACAGCGGCAGCGAAAACGTCCCGCAGCCGGAGAACAGGTCGACGATCCGCCCGGCCCCCGCCACGGTCCGGCGCACGGCGTCGAGCAGCGCAGCCTCGCCTTCGGCAGTGGCCTGCAGGAACGCGCCGGGCGGCGGCAGCACCCGAGCCCGGCCCATCGGCAGCAGCGGCGGACGGCGGGTGATGGCATGGCCATCCCAATCCAGCCGCGCCAGATCACCCTCTTCGGCCAACGCCGCGAGGGCTTGGAACAGCGCCGCATCCATGGGCTTGCCGCCCCGCACCGAAAGGTCCAGCCCGGCCGGCCCGTGGATCACGGTCAGCGTCACTTCGGCCTGTCGGGATGCGCCAGCCGCCACGATCCGCCGCAGCAGCGGCAGGGCGGCGGTGATCTGCGGCCGCATCACGTGGCATTCCTGCAAGTCCACGATCACATCCGAGGCGCGGGCGTGAAACCCCAGAAGCGCCCCCTTCTTCGTCCGCCGCCCAGCCAGAACGGCCCGCCGGCGCGACTGCAGGGGCGACACGTGGACCCCCGCGACCGGCGCCGACAGCCCCTGGGCGGCCAGCGCCGTCTCGACGACCTGGCGCTTCCACCCGGTCGTGAACGCGTCCGAGGCATGCATCAGCGAACAGCCCCCGCAGGCGCGGTAATGACCACAGATCGGCCGCACGCGCTGGTCAGACGACTGAAGGATGCGGGGCGCGGCCAGCCGGCCTTCCACGGCCTCGCCCTCGATCACCTCGCCTGGCAGGGTCAGGGCGGCAAGGACGCGGCCAGCCTCGCCTTCGGCCACGCCGTCGCCCTTGCGGCCAAGGCGCGTCACGGTCCACTGGCTCACTCGGCGGCCTCCTCGGTGCCCAGAAAGCCGCCGGACTGGTGCGACCAATACCGGGCATAGCGGCCTTGCCGCGCCAGCAGTTCGTCGTGGCTGCCCTGTTCGACGATGCGCCCGTCCTCGATGACCAGGATGCGGTCCAGTTCGGCGATGGTGGACAGGCGGTGCGCAATGGCCAGGACGGTCTTGCCCTGCATTGCGCGGGCAAGGGCGTCCTGCACCTGGGCCTCGACCTCGCTGTCGAGGGCGCTGGTGGCCTCGTCCAGGACCAGGATCGGCGCGTCCTTCAGGAACGCGCGGGCCAGAGCGATCCGCTGACGCTGGCCACCCGACAGCTTGACGCCGCGTTCGCCCAAGTGCGCATCATATCCGGTGCGCCCTGCATGGTCCTGAAGCGTCAGGATGAAGTCATGCGCCTCGGCGGCACGGGCTGCGGCGATGACCTCGGCTTCGGTCGCGTCGGGACGGCCATAGAGGATGTTGTCGCGGGCCGAGCGGTTGAACATCGCCGTTTCCTGCGTGACCATCGCGATCTGGCGGCGCAGGCTTTCCTGCGTCACGTCGCGCAGATCGTGACCGTCGACGCGGATCGCGCCGCGTTCCACGTCGTAAAGCCGCAGCAGCAGCGCCACCATGGTCGACTTGCCCGCCCCGGACGCGCCGACGACGCCGATCTTATCGCCCGGCGCGATCTCCAGCATCATATCGCGAATGCCGCCTTCCTCGCGGCCATAGGCGAAGCCCACATGGTCGAAGGTGATGCGCCCCTGCACCCGTTCCAGCACGCGGGCGCCGGGGTCGTCGGTCAGGTCGTGGGGCGGTGACAGGGTCCGCATTCCGTCCTCGACCTCTCCGATATTGCCCCACATCCCCATCAGCGCCATGCTGACCCAGCCGGTCATCTGCGACAGCCGCATCGCAATCGCGCCCGAGGCCGCGACATCCCCCACCGTGGCCGCGCCATCGCGCCACAGCATGATCGTGCCGCCGACCAGAATCACCGGCAGCAGGCCCGCCACGATCATCAGCGACAGGCGGAACCAGGTCGAGACGACGCCGAAATCCAGCGCGCGTTCGCGAAACCCCGCCATGGCGCCAAGCGCGGCCTGATCCTCGTGTCTGGCATGGGCGAACAGCTTGACGGTCTTGATGTTGGTGATGGTGTCGACGACTTGCCCGGTCACGTTCGCCCTGGCCGAGGCGCGTGCCCCGGACTTGGCGCGGATGCGCGGCAGGAAGAACCGGATCAGCGCGAAATAGGCTGCCAGCCAGACCAGCAGCGCCAGTGCGCCCCAGCCATCGACCGCCAGCAGGAACGCCGCCGATCCGATGACCGAGGCGAGTGCAAAGGCCACCACGTTCACCGTCTCGGACGCGACGTCGGTCACGGCGCGGGCGGTCTGCATCTGCTTCTGCGCCAGGCGCCCGGCAAAGTCGTTGTCGAAGAACGTCACCGCGTGGCCCATGGTCCAGCGGTGCAGGCGCGACAGCACGAGAGGGAGGATGTTCGGGCCGATGATCACGTTGGAACTGGCGGTGGACAGGCCGAAGATCGCCGGGCGGATGATCAGGAAGAAGCCGGCGAACAGCAGAACCAGCGGCCAGTTGTCGGCCCAGGAGGTGCCCGCCGTGTTGCCGGTCACGGCATCCACCACAAGGCCCAGAAGCATCGCCGACACCACGTCGGCCGCGCCGCCCAAGGCCGAGGCGACGGCCGCGAAGCCAAGGCCCTTCCATGCCCCAGACAGGCACCATCGGAAGAAGGCCAGCAAAGTGCGGGGCGGCGGCCCTTCGGCGGGGCGAAAGGCATCGACCATGCGTCCGAAACGGGCGTGAAGGCTCATGCGGTGTCCTCTCCGGCCAGAAGGGCCGCGTCGATCAGGGCGGGGGCGGGCAGCGAAAAGCCCGACTCGATCCAGGCATCCTCGGCCGCCCTTAGGCCACGGCCCAGGGCGGGGCCCTGCAGATGCGACTGAAGATCGGCCGCGGAAACCGGCAGCGGGTTCGCCATGCAGGCGGCGCGGGCCTCGGGCCATCCGGGTCGGGGCATGGGTTCGTCGGCGGCGGTCTGGACCAGCCTCGCCGCATCCTCGGCCAGGGGGCCCTCCAGACGATAGGCGATGCGGCTGAAGGACCAGTCCTCGACCAGCGCGGCGACCAGCTTGCGATGGTCGCGCGCCTCGACCCGCGAAAGTCGGAGGGTGTCCGTGACGTCTGCCTGAGACAGGGCCGCCAGTCGCGCCAACCATCCGGGCTGGCCGGGAAAGCTCTCCAGCGCTCGAAGTCGCCCCAGGGTCGCACCGGGAAGCACCTTCTGCAGAACACCAGTCTCCGACATCAGCCGAAGGGCGGGAAGCGGATCGCTGGCGGCCAGAAGCTTGCGCATTTCCTGGCCGATGCGTTCGCGAGAGATACCGTCCAGCCCGTCGCGACCGTTCTGGCAGGCCTGCAGTGCGTCCGGGTCGGCATGCCGGCCATAGCGGGCGAAGAAGCGGAAGAAGCGCAGGATGCGCAGGTAATCTTCGCGGATGCGCTGGGCGGGGTCGCCCACGAAGCGCAGGCGACGGTCGCGCAGGTCGGCCAAGCCGCCCACGGGATCGATGACAATGCCGCCCGCATCCGCATAGAGTGCGTTCATGGTGAAATCGCGGCGTGCTGCATCCTCGGCCATGTCGGTCGAGAAGGCGACGACGGCGTGGCGGCCATCGGTCTGGACATCGCGGCGGAAGGTCGTGACTTCGAACCCACGGCTTTCGGCGACGACGGTGACGGTGCCGTGGTCGATTCCTGTCGGCACAGCGCGCAGGCCAGCGCTGGCGGCCAGGGCCACGGTGCGGTCCGGCCTCGCATCGGTGGCGATGTCGATGTCATCGACCGGCTCGCCAAGCAGGGCGTTGCGGACCACGCCGCCCACCAGATAGGCGCGATCCCCCTGCGCCTGCAGCGCGTCCAGCACCCGGCGCAGGACCGGGTCGGCCAGGATGTGGTCGGGCAATCTGGTCACGGCGCCAGCCTTCGCGCCAGCCCCAGAAGGATCCGCGCCGTCGCGCCCCACAGGTAATACGGCCCGAACGGCGCGGCGTGATAGCTGCGCCAGCCGCCCCGCCAGCGCCGTCGCTGGGTGCGATAGCTGGCCGGGTCGGCGACATGGGCAAAGGGCAGGGTGAATGCCTCCTCGACCTCGCCGGCTTCGGGGATCGGGACGAAAGGACCGTCGATGATGGCCACGACGGGCGTCACCGAGAACCCCGTGACCGTGCGGTGCGGCGGCAGGCAGCCCAGGATGCGGACCTGCGCCGGGTCGAGGGCAATCTCCTCGTGCGCTTCGCGCAGCGCAGCGGCAGTGGCGTCGGTGTCGATTGGCTCGACCTTGCCGCCGGGCAGCGCGATCTGGCCCGGATGATGGCGCAACCCAGACCCGCGCTTCGTCAGGACCAGCCGGCCGTCGTCGGCGTGAAATGCTGCCAGAACCCCCGCCGCCCGCAGCGGCGTGTCGGGAGGAGTGATGCCCGGATCCAGGTCATAGTCCGAGCTGGGCTCCGACGCTGACGCCAGCGCCTCGCGCAGCCTTGTCTCGGACCAGGGCAGGCTCACTCGGCTGCCTTGTCGCTGTCGCTCAGCGGATTGCCATCGGCATCCACGGTCGCCTCGAAGCCCAGGCTCTGGGGGTCGAACTCATAATGCGCGCCGCAGAACTGGCAGTCGGCGGTGACGATCCCTTCGTCGGTCGTCATGTGGCGGATGTCCTTGGCCGAATAGATCGACAGCGTGTCGCGCACCCGGTCCGCCGTGCAGGAACAGCCGAACTCGACCCGCTGCGCGTCGAAGACCCGCGGCGTCTCCTCGTGGAACAGCCGCAGCAGCAGGTCGGTCGGCCCGACCGAGGGGCCGATCAGTTCGAGCGTCTCGACCGTGTCCAGAAGCAGGTTGGCGCGGTTCCAGTTCTCGGATTCGCCGCCCTGCAGGATGTCCGCAGCCTCGATCAGGCCACCTTCGCCGGATCCGCCCTCGCCCGTGGCGACTGGCTGGGCGGGCAGGGTCTGCAGCATGACGCCGCCCGCACGCCACTGCGCTGCCCGACCGACCACCCGCGACAGGCCGGTGGCCAGCTGGAACCGCGTCGGCAGCTGTTCGGACTGCGCGAAATAGGTCTGCGCACAGGCCGACAGTGACCCGCCGGCCAGTGGCGTGATCCCCTGATAGGGTGTGCTGCCCTGTCCCTGGTCGATCAGGATGGCGAAGTAGCCCTCGCCGATCTGTTCGAAGGGCGCGCGGTTGTCCAGGCGGTCTGCGTCATAGCTGGCCCAAGCCCGGAGGCGGGCGGGGGCGCCCTCGGATTCGGGTGCGTAATAGTCGGCGGCGATTGTCCGCACGGCGCCATTGCCGCGGACCTGCAGGCTCAGCTTCCAGCGCAGCTTGATCGTCGGGCCGATCAGCGCCGTCAGCAGCGCAACCTCGGCCACCAGGGCGCTGACGACCGGCGGATAGTCGTGACGCGACAGGATGTGGTCCAACACCCCGTCCAGCCGCACGACGCGGCCGCGGATGTCCGAGCGGTCGAGTTGGAAGGGCAGGACGGTGTCGTCCCAGGCGATCTGGTTCAGCGTGTTCATCAGCGATCCCTGAAATGTCAGTGGCACCGCCAGGCGGGCCGGGTTGCGCCCTATATAGGAAATTCCCCGGCAATCCCAAGGGGGGCCGTGGTCCCGCCTTTCGCGCCGCCGCCCTTCGGGGTATGACGGTGCCGCCGCAACGAAGGTGCATGATGATCCCACGCTTTGGCCAGATCCCGGACCGCCAGACGTCCTATCGAAGGCGTCCGGGCGCCTATGCCATCCTGACGCGGGGCGGACGGGTCCTGCTGACCCACCAGGCCGCACCCGAGCCGGAATTTCAGTTGCCTGGCGGGGGCATCGATGCTGGCGAATCGCCGCTGGCGGCGCTGCACCGAGAGGTGGCCGAGGAGACCGGCTGGACCATCGGCGGCGCGCGGTTCCTGGGCAGCTATCGCCGGTTCTGCCATATGCCCGAATATGACCTTCAGGCCGAGAAGCTGTGCCAGATCTGGCACGCAAGGCCGATCCTGCAGCTGTCGATGCCGTCCGAGCCGGGCCACAGCGCGCACTGGGTCGCGCCCGCCGAGGCGCTGCGGCTTCTGGTCGATCCCGGTTCTCGCCACGCCCTGCGCCGGTGGCTGTCGTCGGGGACGCGCGGCTAGTCCAGGCGCAGCAGCAGCGACTCGGCCCGGTATTCCAGCAGGACGGCGGACATGTCGTCCTGACGTTCGCCGCGGCAGTATTCCGACACTGACCATGCCATTGATTCGAGAAACGAGTGGCCGTGCAGGAAGGCATTCGTGCGCATCACAGCCTCCAGCCCTTCGTTGCCCAGTTGCCGGCCGTTCGGGGTCTGCGCCTCGGTGATTCCGTCGGATGCGATCAGCAGGCGGTCGCCGGGGTTCAGCACCACCTCGATCTCGTCGAAGATCGGCTCCTCCATCACGCCGATCGGCATCCCGCCGCGGCCGAGGTGCTGGATGGTCCCGTCACTGCGCTGCAAGACCGGGTGCGGGTGGCCCGCCTGCACCATCCGCAACTGACCCGTGCGGTGGTTCAGTTCGCCATAGATCATGGTGAAATAGCTGTCGGTGTTCATCTCCTCGAGCATCATGTTGTTGAAGAAATGCGCCAGCGCCGCAGGACCTGCCGCGTCCTGCCCGCTCTGGGCACCGCGCAGCGCCACGTTCTGGTCGGACGATCCCGACAGATGCACCGACAGCTGCGCTGTCAGCAGCGCGGCCGTCACGCCATGGCCCGACACGTCCAGCGCATAGATGCCGATGCGATCGTCACCGATCGGGAAGAACCCCACCAGGTCGCCGCCCACATGACCCGCCGGGCGCAAGAGCAGGCTGATCTCGGCCCGGCCGAAGCGGCCCGAGCGTTCGCGCACCAGCCCCTGCTGCAGTTTGCGCGCCTCTTTCAGGTCATGCTCGATCACGGCTTGGGTGTCTGACAGCTTGGTCAGGGCCTCGCGCAGCTGACGGTTGCTGGCGCGCAGCTCCTCCTCGACGCGGATGATGCGTTCGCCCGCGGAAAGTCGCGCCAGCAGCTTCAGCGGGACGATCGGCTTGGCCAGAAAGTCGTCCGCCCCGGCGTCGAGCGCGGCGGTGATGTCGGCGGCCGCGACGGTCCGTGTCAGGATGACGAAATAGCCGTGGTTGCTTCGCTGCATGGCCCGGAACGCGCGGCAGAAGTCGACCCCCGTCATGTTCGGCATGTCCCAATCGGACAGCACAAGGCCGGGCGACAGCTCCTGGCAGAGCGCAAGCGCCTCGGCCCCATCTCTTGCCTCGACCACGTCGTATCCGCCGCGTCTGAGAAGGCGGGCCAGCAGGCGGCGTTCTTCGTCGTTGTTATCGGCCAGCAGAACCAGCCGCCGGTCATGGGCAGCGGGGTCGTCGGGGGCGGGAAAGGGGCTGTTCGCGGGCTTCATGCCCTTGTGTCTATCGCCCCCGCCGTAAACAACGGGTAAACCGACGCACAGCGTGCAAGCTAATATTTGAAAGCTGCCCCGACGTCAGACCAGCAGTTCGGCCAGGATCTTGTCGTTCGTGATGTCGCGATAGGCTATCCCGGCTTCATCCAACCGCGATTTCAGGGCGGCAATGTTGTCGGACTGGCTGGTCTCGATCCCCAGAAGGATCGAGCCGAAGTTGCGCGCCGACTTCTTGAGGTATTCGAACCGCGCCACGTCGTCGTCCGGTCCCAGAAGGTTCAGAAAGTCGCGCAGGGCACCCGGACGCTGCGGCAGGCGCAGGATGAAATAGCTTTTCAGACCGGCGAAGCGCTGTGCGCGTTCCCTGACCTCTGGCAGCCGTTCGAAGTCGAAATTCCCGCCCGAGCAGACGCAGACCACCGTCTTGCCGGTCAGGTCGCCCAGATCGCCAAGCACGTCCAGCGCCAGGGCCCCGGCAGGCTCCAGCACCACGCCCTCGGTGTTCAGCATTTCAAGCATGGTGCAGCAGATGCGGTCCTCGGGCGCCAGATGCACGTCGGCGGGGGAAAACCGCGACAGCGTCTCGAAGGGCAGGGCGCCGATGCGCGCGACGGCGGCGCCGTCGACGAAGCTGTCCACGGCGGGCAGGGCGACCGGCGCTCCGGCCTCGAGCGCGGCGCGAAGGCTGCCGCCGCCAAGCGGTTCGGCAAAGGCGAAGGCGGTGTCGGGCGCTTCGGTCTGCAGTAGGCGCGTGACGCCCGAGGACAGGCCGCCCCCGCCCACCGGCAGCACCACCAGGTCGGGCGCGCGGCCCAGCTGGGCCAGCATCTCCATGCCCACGGTCGCCTGGCCCTCGATGATGTCGGGCGCGTCGAAGGGCGACAGGAACTGCGCGCCTTCCCGGGTGCAGAACTCCTGCGCGGCCGCCAGCGTCTGGTCGAAGTAATCGCCCGTCAGCACGATCTGAACCGCGTCGCCGCCGAAGATGCGGGTCTTGTCGATCTTCTGCTTGGGCGTCGTCACCGGCATGAAGATCGTGCCGCGTGCGCCGAAGTGGCGGCAGGCATAGGCCACGCCCTGGGCATGATTGCCGGCGCTGGCACAGACGAAATGGCCGGGTTTTCCCGGCCCGACCAGCTTGCGCATGGCGTTGAACGCCCCGCGCAGCTTGTAGCTCCGCACGGGCGTCAGGTCCTCGCGCTTGAGCCAGATGTCCGCGCCATACTTGGCCGACAGGTGATCGTTGCGCTGCAACGGGGTAGGCTCGAACAGGTCGCGAAGCGCGGCCTCGGCCAGACGGACGGAGGCGACAAAGTTTTCCATGCCCCGCCCATGCCGCGAAACGTGCTGTTTGGCAAGCGTCAGCCCGACCTCAGAACGGCCCGCAGCGACTTCTCGATCTTGCCGCCGCAATAGCTGTCTCCGAAACGGGCGTCGGTGTCCTGCCGCATCCGGCGCAGGGCCGGGCTGTCCATCAGGCGGTGCGACATGGCGTGGACTCGGGGTGCCGCATCGCGCAGCAGCCCGTCCAGCACCGGCAGCTTGTCGGCCATGGTGAACCACAGGGCCGCCGTCGTCAGGTCCGCCAGGCCCGGCGCTTCACCGCCCAGCAGCAGATCGCCGTCGCCGTGGCGGCGGGCGGTGTCTTCCCAGATCATCATCCAGCGTTGCAGGCGGGGACGGTATTCTGCCCAGGTGTCGTCGGTCCACATCTTCTGGCCGCCGTTCAGCGTGATCTCGTCCAGCACGTCGTTGGCGTCATTGACGACCTTGGTGGTCAGCGCGGCGCGCTGCGGGTCGGCGGGCATCAGGTCGAACCGTCGGCCCAGGTGGAACAGGATCGATGGCATCTGCGCCACTGCAAGGCCGCCTGCCTCTATCAGCATCGGCGGGGCCATGAAGGGGACGGGTTGATCGGCCGGGTCGCGCGACATCATGTCCGACACGGCATCGGCATCCGGTTCGTCCCAGTCCACCCCGGCATGGGCCAGCACCGCGCGGATGAACTGCCCCCTGAACGGCAGAGGCCAATAAAAAAGCGTGAAGTCGGCCATTGTGTCCCCCTAGCTTTCGCGATGTCCGGTCAACACCTGCGCGGCCCGATGGTTTCCCGCCGCCTCTGCCCTTGTGACGTGGCGCGAATGGCCGTATTCCCCCGAAAACTTGAATGAGGGGTTGACCGCATGACCGACGCGCCGAAGAAAGTCGTCCTGGCCTATTCCGGGGGCTTGGACACCTCGATCATCCTGAAATGGCTGCAGACCGAATACGGCTGCGAGGTCGTGACCTTCACCGCCGACCTGGGCCAGGGCGAGGAGCTGGAACCGGCCCGCGAGAAGGCCCTGATGCTGGGCATCAAGCCCGAAAACATTCACATCGTCGACGTGCGCGAGGAATTCGTGCGCGATTTCGTCTTCCCGATGTTCCGGGCCAATGCGCTCTATGAGGGGCTGTATCTGCTGGGCACGTCCATCGCGCGGCCGCTGATCTCTCAGCATCTGGTGCGGATCGCGCAGGAATCTGGCGCCGATGCGGTGGCGCACGGCGCGACCGGCAAGGGCAACGACCAGGTCCGGTTCGAACTGTCGGCCTATGCGCTGGACCCGTCGATCAAGGTGATCGCGCCGTGGCGCGAGTGGGACCTGACCAGCCGCACCAAGCTGATCGAGTTCGCCGAGAAGAACCAGATCCCCATCGCCAGGGACAAGCGCGGCGAGGCGCCCTTCAGCGTGGACGCGAACCTGCTGCACACCTCAAGTGAGGGCAAGGCGCTGGAGAACCCGGCCGAGGCCGCGCCCGACTATGTCTATCAGCGCACCGTGAACCCCGAGGACGCGCCCGATCAGCCTGAATTCATCGAGGTGACCTTCCAGAAGGGCGACGCGGTGGCGATCAACGGTGAGGCCATGTCGCCCGCCACGATCCTGACGAAACTGAACGAATTGGGCGGCGGGCATGGAATCGGCCGCCTGGATTTCGTCGAAAACCGCTTCGTCGGCATGAAGTCGCGCGGCATCTACGAGACGCCGGGCGGCACGGTTTTGCTCGAGGCCCATCGCGGGATCGAGCAGATCACCCTGGACAGCGGCGCGGGCCACCTGAAGGATTCGATCATGCCGCGTTACGCCGAGCTGATCTACAACGGCTTCTGGTTCTCGCCCGAGCGCGAGATGCTGCAGGCGCTGATCGACAAGAGCCAGGAGCACGTCACCGGCACCGTCCGTCTGAAGCTCTACAAGGGCTCGGCCCGGACCGTGGCGCGCTGGTCGGATCACTCGCTCTATTCCGAGGCTCACGTGACCTTCGAAGAGGACGCCGGCGCCTACAACCAGGAAGACGCGAAGGGCTTCATCCAGCTCAACGCCCTGCGCCTGAAGCTGCTCGCGGCCCGGAACCGTCGCCTGAAGGGCTGATGTCCCGGACCTCGCGTCAGGGCCCGCCCCTTCGCGAGAGCGCGCACCAGTTTGACCCCGCCGGAGATGCCTTCGGCGGGGTTTCCTTTTTCCGGAAGACATCACGGGCGCTTTGACCGAGGCGTGGATCTGCGGGACACTTCCAGCGTGGGAGGAGAGTGTCATGGCCGGGCTTCAGGAATTCGTCGACGCGCAGGACAAGCATTGGCCGCAGATCCTTGGCGAGCTGCGGGACGGGCGGAAGGCGACGCACTGGATCTGGTACGTGTTCCCGCAGCTCGCCACGCTCGGCCGCTCCGCCATGGCGCGGCATTTCGGGCTGTCCGGGATTGAAGAGGCCGGGGCGTATCTCGCGCATCCCGTGCTCGGGCCACGGCTGATCGAGACGACTGCGCTGCTGATGGCGCATCAAGGTCTCGACCCCGTTGAAATCCTCGGGCCGGTCGATGCGCTCAAGGTGAGGTCCTGCCTGACGCTGTTCGAGGCTGTCCCTGACGCGCCAGAGCTGTTCTCGGAAGCGTTGAACAGTCTCTATTCCGGCGAAAGATGCCCTGCGACGCAGGCTTCGCCCTGAAATGAAAACCGCCCCCGCCCGAAGGCGGAGGCGGTGGGGAGACCGCACCGAGGGCTGTCGTCTCGGCCTCCGCTGTGTGCGGCCGCGGCGTGTGGTACGCGCCGCAACTCGGTCACTCGGCGGTGATCGTGGTCATGACGAGCTTGTCATCCATGCGCACCGGGCCATCTTCGGTTGCGCCGAGCGTGTATTCGAACATGCCC
>JAYZBS010000151.1:0-12044 GCA_036338635.1 Pseudomonadota bacterium
CCTTCGTCACCTTCCGGCCAACACGCTTGCAGGACGAGAGGGTAAACGAGACGGGAGCCAGTTTGATCACCTCGGTGATCGCGGGATCAATGGCCTTCTGGCGCAGATTGCCGAACCTTGGCAGCTTGCTGTCGGGCACGCCCAGCAAGTTGCGGAAGGCTTCTACCTCAAAATCCTCGTGGAAGATGTGATGCAATCTGATACGCCGGGAAAGCGCCTCAGATAGCGCTAGGCCATATTTCGTGCCGAAGGCCTGCAGAGCTGCCAACTCCAGCTTCGCAAAGGGAAATCCGCGCCATCGACGCGGCCAAGGCGGCGGGGGTGGGGCGGATCGTGAAGATCTCGGCCTCCGACAGCAATGTGAGTACGCCGGTGCCCTGGGCGCAGGCGCATGCCCGGATCGACCATCACCTTCGCGCTTCGGGTCTGCGCTGGACGATCCTGAAGCCCACCGCGTTCATGCAGAATTTCCTGTGGTTCAAGGACCCGATCTCTCGTGGTTTCCTGCCGCAGACGTCCGGCAAGGGATGCGCCTCGTGGGTCGACAACCGCGACGTCGCCCGCACCGCCGTCACCGTGCTGACCAATGACGGCCACGACGGCGCGACCTATTTCCTGACCGGGCCAGAGGCGCTGGACATTGCCACGATCAACCGGAGGCTTGGCGATGTGCTGGGGCGCAGGGTCCGCTTCGTCAGCCTGCCGAAGCCGGTCTTCCAGGGGCTGATGCGGGCGGTCGGCAATTCGTCCTGGATGGCCAAGGAGCTTGCCGTGCAGTTCGCCGACGTGGTGGCCGGCCATCACGCCATTGACCCGACGTCCGAGATCGAGCGCCTGACTGGCAGGCCGCCACATGATTTCGACCGGTTCGCCTCGGATCATCGCGCGAGATTCCCCAAGGCCGCGTAGGGGACGTCCTTGACGCAACCAGGCCTAGTCCACCGGCAGCAGCGCCAGCGCCTTCAGCACCGCCACCGCGTCCTCGATCCGGGCGTCCAACGTCGGGTGCAGCGGGTCGCCTTCTTGGGGCAAGTCGCCCAGCAGGGCCCGCATCTGGTGGGGGACGAAGACCATGTCGAGGAAACGGCCCGCCACGATCCGCGCGTGCTCGATGGCGCCGGTGTCGTCAGCGATTGCGCCGGCGATGGCATCCAGCGCCACCTCTCGGCCCATGCGGTCGAGGTCGCGGATCAGCGCGCCATGCCGGGGCGCCTCGGCGATATAGAGCCGCATGAGGCCCAGGGGCACTGGCTGCATCGCCTTCAATGTCACAGTCCGGCCGACCTGGCGCAGGCGCTGTTCCTGTGTCGTGCCGGAACGGTCAGCATCGACCGGCATGGCGGCGGCGACATTCGCGCGGATGACTGCGACGAACAGTCGCGACTTGTCGGGATAGCGTGCATAGAGGGTTGGCTTGCTGACCGCCGCCGCCGCCGCGACCGCTTCGAGGCTGGTGCCGTCCACCCCACGTTCGATGAACAGATCAGCCGCCGCAGCCAGGATGCGCGCGTCGATCTGTTCCGCCCGCTTCAGCGTCGGTCGCCCGCCACGCCCCTTGGCCAGTCTTTCTTCATTGGGCATCGTCATCACCTGCCTGCAAAATACTTTACGCTACCGTGTTGTTTTATGGTGGCGGTGCTATATCTCATGCTGATCACACGCAAGAGGCCCCATCATGTCAGACGCCGTGATACCCTTTACCCTCGACATTCCGCAGGACGTGCTCCGCGACCTGCAGGATCGGCTTTCCCGAACCCGCTGGCCCGACCCGAGCCCCGTCGAGGATGGGCGTCAGGGACCGCCCCTGGCGAAGGTGCGGGCGCTGATCGACCGCTGGAAGGACGGCTATGACTGGCGCCGCTGCGAGGCAATGCTGAACGGATGGGGCCAGCACGTGACCCGGATCGACGGAGTCGACATCCACTTCCTGCATGTCCGGTCCGCCCATGACGGGGCGATGCCGCTTCTGCTGACGCATGGCTGGCCTGGTTCGGTGCTGGAGTTCCGGCATGTCATCGATCCGCTGGTGAACCCCACCGCCCATGGCGGCACCACCGACGACGCGTTCCACCTGGTGATCCCGTCGATGCCGGGCTTCGGCTTTTCCGGCAAACCGACCCGGCCGGGGTGGAACCCCGCACGGATCGCTGGCGCATGGGCCGCATTGATGGCGCGGCTTGGATACGACCACTGGGGCGCGCAGGGCGGTGACTGGGGCGCGATGGTGACGATGATCCTGGGGCACATGGCGCCGACGGGGTTGGCGGGCATCCATCTCAACTTCGTGCCGTTCCAGCCGGCCGAGGCAGAGGTCGCGAATGCCGACGAGGCCGAGCGGCAGATGCTGTCAGACGCGGCACGCTATGATGCGGAATATTCCGCCTATATGAAACTGCAGGCGACACGCCCGCAATCGGTCGCCTTCGCGCTGGCGGATTCGCCCGCCGGGCTGGCCGCCTGGATCTATGCGCTGTTCCAGGATGTTTCGGACAGCGGCGGCGAGCCCGAGCGCGTGTTCGAGCTGGACGAGATGATCGACGACATCATGCTCTATTGGCTGCCCAATGCCGGGCCGAGCTCGGCGCGGCTCTACTGGGAGGGGATGCAGGCCATGCGGGCAGGCGGGATGCCGCAGGCCGCCATGCAGACCCCGGCCGGCATCTCGATGTTCCGCGGCGAACAGGTGCGGCTGTCGCGCCGTTGGGCCAAGGCGCGGTTCGACCGCCCGGTGCATTTCGCCGAGCATGACGAAGGCGGCCACTTCGCCGCGATGGAGCGCCCCGACGCCTTCGTCAGTGACCTGAGGGCGACGTTCAGGACCCTTCGGTAAGGCGGCCTTGGGCCGCGCCCTGCGAAGCGGCTGGACCTAGATGATGTCCTCGATCCGGATCGGCAGCTTGCGGACGCGGATGCCGGTTGCGTGGTGGACGGCGTTGGCGATGGCGGCGGCGGTGCCGACGATGCCGATCTCTCCAATGCCCTTGATGCCGGCGGGGTTGACCTTTGTGTCCGTCTCGGGGACCAGGATCGCGCGCAGGTCCTGCACGTCGGCATTCACCGGCACCAGGTATTCCGAGATGTTGTCGTTCATCACCGCCCCGGTCCGCGGGTCGATTTCGGTCTTTTCCAGCAGCGCGTGGCCCAAGCCCCAGATCATCCCGCCCAGATACTGCGACCGGGCGGTCTTTTCGTTCATGATCCGCCCGGCGGCGAAGGCGCCGATCAGGCGCGGGACGCGGATCTCTCTAGTATAGCGGTTGATGCGAACCTCGGCGTATTCGGCGCCGAAGGCAAAGGCCACGTATTTCTCCTCGGCGCCGCCCACGATGCGCACCCGGCCGTTATAGAGCGACTTGCCGGCACCCTCGCCGGCAGCGGGGGGCACCCATTCGGCGTATTCCTCGATCGCGCTCTGGCCGAAGTTGCCGAAGGCCTCCTCGGGGTTCATCGCCCCGGCCGTCGTGCCAAGCCGTTCGACGATCGAGGCGCAGGCGATCTCGATCACGCTGACGTTCGACGCGGTGCTGACCGACCCGCCGGCGATGGTGCCGGGCGGCAGGCGCGTGTCCCCCAACTCGACGCTGACGCTGTCGACGGGAACGCCAAGCGCGTTCGCCGCCGCCTGTGCCAGGACGGTATAGGCGCCGGTTCCCAGGTCGTGGCTGGCCACCATCACCTTGGCCTTGCCGGTGATGTCCAGGTGGACCCGCACCGAACAGGGCGACATCTGCGTTGGATAGGCGGCGGTGGCACAGCCCCAGCCGACCAAGTCGTCGCCGTCGGTGAAGGCGCCGATGGTCGGGTCGTAATCGGCCCATCCGAAGGCCTCGCCCGCCGCGTCATAACACTCCATCAACGACCGCGAGGTATAGGGCACGCCGTCCACCGGCTCGGCATCGATGTCGTTGATACGGCGCAGTTCGACCGGGTCCATGTTCAGCTTGCGCGCCATTTCGTCCACGCCGGATTCCAGCGCGAAGAAATAGGGCGTCTCGGCCGGGGCACGCATGAAGCCGGGGGTCTGCCGGTCGGCATGGACGCAGGTGACGCCGGTCCGGACCGCATCGGCGTGATACATTCGCGCGGCCGCCTCGGCCCCGTTCACGACATAGGTGTCGGCGCGCGACGACAGCTCGCGCCCGCGGTGCTCGAAGCCGGTGAAGCGCCCGTCCGCGGCGGCGCCAAGGCGGAAGCTCTGCCGGGTTTCGGCGCGATAGGATGCGACGGTGAAGCCCTGTTCGCGCGTCACATACAGCTTGACCGGCCGCCCCAGGGCCCGGGACGCCAGCGCCACGAGCGACGTCCAGGTATAGAGCGACCCCTTGCCGCCGAACCCGCCGCCGACATAGGGCGAGACGACGCGGATGCGGTCGTCGGGGATGCCCAGCTCGACAGCCAGGCCCGCCTGGAAGCCCTTGACCCATTGCGACGGGACATAGACCGTCAGCTCCTGCCCCTGCCAATGGGCGGTGGTGGCGAACAGCTCCATCGCGTTGTGGGTGTTGGCCGAGGTGTCGTATTCCTCGTCCAGGACCTGCGCCGCACCCTCCATCGCCGCATCGATGTCGCCGGACGACAGCGACCGGTCGGGCAGTTCCTCGGCTTCGGTACCGGCGGCGTCGAAGACCGCGGCGGGCTCCTCGGCTTCATAGCCGAAGGCAAGAAGCTTGGCGGCTTCGCGAGCGGCCAGGACCGTCTCGGCCACGATCAGCGCGACCGTCTCGCCATAGAAGCGGACATCGGGTTCGGCGAAGGGCTGCCAAGACTGCTGCGACCGGCCACCGGCGCCGAAGAACGCCGATGTCTCGGCGATGGGCAGGGGATTGGCGTGGTGATAGATCGCCCTGACGCCCGGCACCTTGCGCGCGGCGGCGTCATCGATGCCGGTGATCCGTCCAAGGCCGATCGTCGAAGTCACCAGATGCCCATAGAGCGGGTTCGGCACCGCGAAGTCGGCGGCATAGCGCGCCGCTCCGGTGACCTTCAGGCGACCGTCGATGCGGTCGATGGGTGCTCCGATGGTCATTGTCCGGCCTCCTCGGTCAGTTGGATCGCTGCGGCGTCAAGCAGCGCCTTGACGACCGTGTTCTGCCCCAAGGGGATCTTGAAGTCGTTGTGGCCAAAGCCCTGCGCGCCCTGAAAGGCGATCTGCGCGGCTTGGGTTGCCACATCCTCGGTCAGGGCCTTGCCGGCCAGGAACCCTTCGGCCTCGCGCGCCCGCCAGGGGACGGTGGCGACGCCGCCCAGCCCCAGGCGCGCCTCGCGGACGGTGTCGCCGTCCATGTCCAGCGCCACCGCCGCCGAGGCCAGCGCGAAGGCATAGCTTTCGCGGTCACGCGCCTTGACATAGACCGACCGCCGCGCCCACTCCGGGATCTGCAGGCGATAGCCGGTGATCAGCTCGTCATCGCCAAGGATCGTTTCCCGTTCGGGGTGGTCCTGCGGCGGGACGTGCAGGTCAGCGAAGGCGATGTCCCTGCCGCCGTCGGCGGTCAGCGTCTCGACTGTCGCATCGAACAGGATGAGGGCGTTGGCCCAGTCCCCGGCATAGCTGGCGATGCATTGGTCGGAGGTGCCCAGCACGGCCAGCAGCCGGTTGATCCCGTCCATCGCGGCGCAGCCCGAACCGGGGTCGCGCTTGTTGCACGGGCTGCCGTTGTCGCGGAAATAGGGGCAGCGGGTGCGCTGCAGGACGTTGCCGCCAAGCGTGGCCACGTTGCGCAGCTGCGGGCTTGCGGCCTTCCACAGGGCGTCCGACAGGACCGGCGCCCGGTCGCGGAAGGCCGGGTGTTGGGCCGCCGCGGCCATGGTGACGCGGGCGCCGACATGCAGGGTGCCGTCCCCCCGATCCTCGATCGCGTCGAGGCCGAGCGCGCCGATATCGGTCAGGCTGGGCGGCGCCACCACATGAAGCTTCATCAGGTCGACGATCGTCGTGCCGCCGGCGAGGAACGCGCCGCCCTGCCCTGCCGGTCCCATCGGGGCGACCTGCGCGACGGCATCTTCGGGCGACGAGGGGCGATGATAGCTGAAGGGCCGCATCAGGTTGCCTCCGCCCATTCGATGGTGGCGTCGCGGGCCTCGGCCACGGCTTCGGTGATGCCCTTGTAGGCGCCGCAGCGGCAGAGGTTCCCCGACATGTATTCGCGGATCTCGGGCGGGCTGCCGGCATGGCCCTCGGTCACGCAGCCCACGGCGCTGAGGATCTGGCCCGGCGTGCAATATCCGCACTGGAACCCGTCATGCTGGATGAAGGCCGCCTGCATGGGGTGCAGCTCGTCCGGGCGCCCCAGCCCTTCGATCGTCGTGATCGCCTTGCCATCGGCCGCCGCGGCCAGCATCAGGCAGGAATTGATCCGCGTGCCGTCCAGCAGGATCGTGCAGGCACCACACTGGCCGTGATTGCAGCCGACCTTGGTCCCCGTCAGGTCCATCCGTTCGCGCAGCAGGTCGAGAAGCGTGGTTCTCGCATCCAGGGTAAAGCTGTGGTCCGCGCCGTTGATGTTCAGAGAGACATCCACCGCCTCGCCACTGCGGGCGGCCTCGGACTGCACCTCCTGCGCCCCGGCGCCATAGCTGCCAAGCGCCGCGACCCCACTGGCGGCGGAGCCTTTCAGCAGGCCCCGCCGGGTGACGCGGCCTGGAAAACGTCCGCGTCCGTCCTTGTCCTGTCTTGATGCCATGTCGCGACTCCCTGTCTGGCTCAGCCCGGGCACAGGCTTTGGCTGCATGGATGAACAGGCTGGGGCCGCGGATGTTCCACAAGCTGCCGAACTGCGCGCCGGATGCCCGCATCCTGGGCACCCGCAAGGTTCTGGCCCCCTTTCGATGCCTGACGGGTCAAGGCAGCAAAAAAGACAGCTTAATGACACCCACAGAATGTGACATTTTCATGACGGTATCGTCAGGCGAGCCCTTCGCGTCGGAAATCGGGACCGTGGCGCTCGAGCCGGACGACTCGCGTAAGAAAGAACTTCCATGGTGGCCTATTCCGACGTTCCAATTCCCCGCAACCTGACGGCATGGTGCGAAGCGGTGACGTATGTCGCCGGACTGTCGATGCTGCTCCTGCTGGTCATCGTCATCGAACGGCACTTCCCGGTCGCCTATGTCTATCTGATATCCGAGGACAAGATCGGCGAATATGCGACGTCGGTCGCCTTCGCGGCAGCCGGGGGCGTCTTCCTGGCCTCAGGGCTGAAGACCACGCGGCTCGACCGATCCTTCCTGTTGCTTCTGGCACTCGCCTGCATCTTCGTCGCGGGCGAGGAGATCTCCTGGGGCCAGCGGATCTTCGGCATCGACACCCCCGAGCTGCTGCGTTCCGTCAACCGCCAGGGCGAGATCACGCTGCACAACATCGGGCCGCTTCAGGGCGCGGACTTCCACGAGGTGGCGGGCGTGCTTCTGCAGGTCCTGATGCTGGCCTCTGCACTCAGGGCCAGGCTGCCCCGGCGCCTCGCCTGGGTCGACACGCTGTCCCTGCCCCCGCTCTCACTCTGGCCGGCGTCGCTGGTCGTCTCCTATGTTCTGATCGCCCAACCGATGGTGAAGGGCGACGAGATCGCTGAAGCCTTCCTGGCCTTCATGATGCTGATGTGGAGCATCCTCATCGGCCTTGACCTGCAAGTGCTGAAGAAGGGAACCCGCAGCCCCGAGGCCGTCGTGGCCCTCATCCTGGCCGCGGCCATCGCGGCAGGCGCCGTCCTCTCGGCCGGTTTCGGGAAGAACATGGGCTGGCGCTACAACATCACGGCCGCCCGCGACTATCCCGCCGCCGGAATGATGGAGCAGTCCCGCATTCTCTTTCAGCACATCCTGGCCCACCCCGACCTTGTTCAACCGGACACTCTGGAAACCTACCGCCGGATCCACGAGTAGGCTGCCCGCCGCAGGGAGAGAAAGCGCCAGACGTCAACGCATCCCCCGGCCAGCCATACGCCTCGGCCGGCCGGGCACTCGAACCGGCCCGCCGGTCGCAAGATCACGCGGCGGCACGAAAGGAACCAAGCTAGGCGGCACGGGTTCTTGAAGACCCGGACAAAGGCGGACATGTCATGGCTGACGACGATAAAGACCCCAAGGCCCATCCCTCGGACAATGCACAGAAGGACCCCGAAGCCTGGGTCAGTGGTGACGATCCGATGACCGGAGCGCAAGCATCCTATCTCAAGACGCTGAGCGAGCAGGCGGAAGAGCCGGACGCTTTCGACCAGGACATCAGCAAGGCCGAGGCATCAAAGCGCATCGACGCGCTGAAGGCCAAGCTGAACATCGACTAGAGAAGTTGGCCCCACCGGGGCCTTGGCGCGCATGTTCATCGACCCGAGGCAGGTTCTTCTCATGCGGGTGCCGTCGTCGAATTCCCGCGTGAGCATCTCATCAGACTGCCACCTCGGCTGAACATCGTCGCCTCGACATCAGGTGCGCGGTTCTGTTGCAGGCAAAGACACGGCTCCGATCAGCCGCAGTTTCGCGCTCTAGGCGATTCTGATGGGCGGCGAAGCCAATCGGGCCGGTGGACCGGTGCCGGTGCCGGTGCCAATCGGCGGACGGGTTCTCTGCGGTTGCCAAGCATATCTGCGGATGCCCCGATGCGATCGGCCCACCCCCGTCCATTCGCGTCTGCAGTCCGTCAACCGGGGACCGGTTATTCGCGGTCCCCTACGGCGACCCCGAAGGGATCGATCATGTCGCCTCACTATGGCTGATGGCATTGATCGACAGACGGAGTTGCCGTCGAGCTTTCGAGTTGACGGGCGATCTCCACCTGTGCGTCTCGATCAGCGCCGGCGCAGTCGTCGTTCCACCCAGTTTGCAGAAGATTTTGGTATCTGTGAGTATTGCACTGCATCCGTCGGCTTCCGCGATCATTTAGTGACCTTCGTTGAACAGGAATGGGCAGCTTCCAGATTTCGGTTCCAAGCGCCCAACATGTCAGCTGTCCGGAAGCGTGAGCCGAGTTCCATCAGCCTCGGCTGCCGCGTTCAACGCAAGGCATGGCGCGGCGAGATCACTCTCACCGCAGGCGTCCATTCAACCTCATCTGCTTGTGGTAGCCAGCGTGACAGGTGCCATGACGGACTTCAGCTTCACCCTATTCAGAGATGCCTGCCGCATCACGAAGCCAAGGTGATCGCCAGCGTGCTACCATTCGACATGGCCCGGAAAATCCCCGCCAGTCCAAACGGACGGGCTGATGAGGTCAGGAATGGCCATCGCGCCTTGCAGACCGCTTGCGCCTGTCTTTTGGACATGCGCCACGGCGCAGGGGCCTGTTCCTTGCCCTCTTCCTTGATTCCTGGCCATGCCGATCACTTTGGTTCAATGCCAACATTAACAAGCCGTCGGTCCAGATAGCCCCAAGAGATTCGCCAGCCTGGTGATCCTGCTAGTTCGCAAGGCGCCGCAACAGGGCGTGCATTGAAGGCGGACCGTGACCGCTGACGCTTTGGGCGATTCAGTCGGCTGGATAAGAAAGATCCCTGTTTCGCGTCATCGCATCGCCGCATCCGCTCATCGTGCGCATCACGACCGACAGAGGCATCAAGGGGCCGGCGGTCTGTGGCAGTGATGTCGTGGCCCTTTCCGCGCATTCCACTCCGAGTGGCGGTCGCTTTACGCCGGAAACCAAGCGGGGGCGCCTGCCGCACAGATTGCCGCGACCCTCAAGATGACTGCTGTGGCCGGATTTGCAGTCATGACGCGGTCGACCGACCTAATCGATGACAGTGACAAGGTGATCGCCTAGGACCCGATGATCCGCGCATAAGGACAGCCCAGGCCGCGGTTGCAGAACTGAACTGCTTCTTTCCAGAGCCTTCGACGGCATCCCTACCAACGCGGCTGATCTTCAGTGTGATGATCATCATTCGCTCGGCGGGCGGGATGAGCGGCCAACGTCGCCCGATCCTGTTGGGGAACCCCGCCAGGCGGTTGCGGGGGTCGAACCGCTGAAACAGATCTGCTGACCGACATCACCGCGCAGACCAGCATCCGGTGGTCACCGGCGCCACACATGATCGGAAAGAAGCCATAGTCGCCGGCCCCGTCCCTGCGAGGGGGACGGACCTTTGCTCGCTCGACATGGGCCCGCTGCTGTCAGTCAAGCCGCCATCGCGCTTCCTTGGGTTGATGCCGCAGGCCCCGGCGCGTCCCTTCCGGCGAATCCCGCCTGCAGCGCCCGACAATTTCAGGGCCTCAACCCCTGTGCCGAGCCGACAGCTTCAGGACCCGCCCCCTGATGCGCGACCGTCGGAAAATCGCCCTCACTCGGCAATCATTGCGGCGATCGGAGCCGGGCGGACGGGTGGCTGATCGCGCAGGCGGCCGACAGCTTCGGGTGGCAGGCCCGGTTGGGCGGCGACCAGCTCGGCCCCGGCAAGTTGGCAGAACCTGCCCTGGCAGCGTCCCATGCCGACGCGGCCCACGGATTTGGCGCGGTTGGCCTCGGGCCCGCCGTGAGAGACTGCATCGCGCAGGTCGTCGGCGGTGATCCCTTCGCAGCGGCAGACGACCGTGTCGCCCGGAAGCCCTCGGATCCATTCGGAGGGCCACGGGAAAGCCCGCGAGATCCCTCCTGAGAACCGCGCAAGCCGCGACAGGCGACGCAGGTCGGCGGAAGTGTCGGGGGCCTGCAGGTCCAGGTCCGACAAACAGGCGGCGGCCGCCAGCCGGCCGCTGACCTCGGCCCCGTCGGCACCCAGGATGCGCAGACCGTCGCCGGCCAGATAGACCCCCTCGGCCACGCGGCCCATAGGATCCGCGCGTGGCAGCCATTGCGCCCACGTCCTGTCATAGTCGAACCGCGCCCCGGCCAGGCCCGCCAGTTGCGTTTCAGCATGAAGATGCCAGCCCAGACCCACCATGTCGCATTCGGTCCGCCGCGCCCGCCCGAGGCGATCAAGCCAGTGCATCGCGGCAGGACCGGCGGCATCGGCCTCGATCCGCTACAACGTCACGCCGGTATGATAGATGCGCGCCAGCCGCGCCCGCATTAGCGCCCCGCGCGCGGCAAGGACAGGACGCGACAGCATGGCCGGTAGACCGCGCCTCTGGTCCTGCAGCGACGCGGTATCCAAGACCGCCGCGACGCAGGCCCCCGCCTTGACCAACTGGTAAGCCACCAGCGTCAGAAGTGGACCCGAGCCTGCCAGCATGATGCGACGCCCCAGGGCGACGCCCTGGGCCTTCAACGCGATCTGCGCAGCCTCCAGGCTGAAGACGCCCGCGGTCTGCCAGCCCGGCACCGGCGCCAGGCGGTCGGTCGCACCGGTGGCGATGATCCGGCGGTCCCACGCCACCACCCGCAGGCCGTCCGGCGCCAGAACCTGAAGGCCAGATCCCGTCAGGCCCAAAACCGATGCCTGCGGAAGATAGTCCAGCAGATCCTGCGCCAGCATCCGGTCGAAACAGGCGTGAAGGGCGCAGGCCTTGCCTGCCTCGGGCCCATAGAGCTTGCGAGCCGGGCGCGTGAAGCCCTCGGGCGCACGGCGATAGATCTGCCCGCCGGCGCGCGCGCCTTCGTCGATGACGATCGGGCGCAGTCCGGGATCGACCAGGGTTTGGGCCGCGCGGATGCCGCCAGGCCCCGCCCCGACGACCGCGACGCGAGGGCCGGTCACGGCCAACCCCGCGGCGGTTCGGTCAGCAGCTGCATGTCCTCGGCGACCGGGGTCGAGCAGGCGCGCAGGCGCAGCCCGCCATCCTGCCACATCCAGCAGTCCTGACGCGCGCCCATCAGGCAGAACCCCGCGCGCGCCTCGGCACCAAATTCCGATGCGCGAAGGTGACCTGAATTGGCCAGAACCGCCGTCAGCACCGTGTCGCCCTGCAGCGCGCTGGCAGGCGCGCCATCCAGCCGGAAAGTGACCGGAGGGCGGCCGGCCTCGGCGATGCGCTGGATGCGCGCGGTCATTGCGCGGCCTCGGCTAGGGCAGGCGGCGCCGGCATCTCGGGGAAGCGGGCGCGCACATCGGCAAGCGCGGCTGCCACCCCCTCGGGGCCGGAACGGCCGTCCATCCGGCGAAACACCTCGGTCTTGG
>JAYZBS010000152.1:0-31890 GCA_036338635.1 Pseudomonadota bacterium
GGAGAGGCTCCGCATGCCGATCTCGCTGGCGCGGGCGGTCGGGACGCGCAACGTCATCTTGTCCTTGTCGAACGAAATCACGAACATTTCCAGCCGAAGTCCGGCGACTTCCTGCTCTTCAATCGAAACGATCCGGCCCACGCCATGGGCAGGATAAACAACAAAATCATCGGGACGGAATTCGTTCTTCTTGGATTTCGACATCTGGCTTCCTCTGAAACGCGCCCGCATGACGGGCACAAAGGGCCGCAGGGAGGCAGCGCCTCCCTCGGTCCATCTTGATTCTGACAGCTATCTCCGGTCCAGCAACGGCAACGGAGGCGGCACCGGCTAAGATGCGCAACTTGACCCAGTATAACACAAAAATGACGTAGAAAAAAGCGTTAGGAATGATGCCAATTTCCGCGACTGAAACGCCGGGTCGCAGAACCTAATCAATGTGTTACGACCAGCCGGTCAGGATGGTCGCCGCGAATCACCTCGGTGGTCAGTCGCCCTCGCCTGGCGCTTCCGAGAAGTACTTGTCCAGCTTGCCGTCCTGCCCGTCCATCTCGGCGGCCGTCGGCAGCGGGTCCTTCTTCCGAGTGATGACGGGCCACATTTCCGAATACTTACGGTTGAACTCGACCCACTTCTCCATGGCCGGCTCGGTGTCGGGGCGGATCGCGTCAGCCGGGCATTCCGGCTCGCAGACGCCGCAGTCGATGCACTCGTCCGGGTGGATGACCAGCGTGTTCTCGCCCTCATAGAAGCAGTCGACGGGGCAGACCTCCACGCAGTCCGTGTATTTGCACATGATGCAGTTGTCGGTCACCACATAGGTCATCTGGTCGCTCGCGTCTTGATGTTCGGGGTGTCACCTAGTCGCTTCGGCGGGATCAATCAAGCCGTCGCGATCTTCGGTGTAAAGCTGCTGCGCCTCGGTCGCGGGGCCGCGGCGTTCGGCAAGGCCCGCGATCGTCAAAACGCGGACCCGACCATAAGCGGAGATGGTCAACCGGTCGCCAGGGCGTATGGCGCGGCCCGGCTTGCGGCAGGGCTGACCGTTCACCCTGACACCCCCGCCCTCGATACGGTCGGCGGCCAGGCCACGTGTCTTGAAGACGCGCGCGAAGAACAGCCACTTGTCCAGCCGCAGGCCGCCGGCCGCCTCGGTCACGTCAGGTCTTGTCCTTCAGCGCGGCAAGGATCGCGAACGGGCTGTCGGGATCGGCCTTCTTCTCGGGACGCGAGGAGAAGGTCTTGGGACCTTGATGCGCCGGCTTGCCACCCTTCTTGGGCCCCGCAAACTTGCCGGTCGGCTTGCCCTGCCGACGTTCACCCTGGCCCGCATCGTTCCGGGGACCTTCTGGCCGCTGCCCCTCGCGGCGAGCACCTTCGGGCTTCTGCCCCTCTCGCGAGCCCTCACGGCGTTGGCCGCCACGACGGCCTTCGCCCTGCGGACGGTCGCCCTGCGGACGGCGGTTGCCGCGCGGCTTGGGCGCCCAACGGAACGTGTAGAACGTCTCCATCTCGGGCGCGGCGGCCTCTTCGGGCGTCGCGTCCGCCTCTGGTGCGGCCTCGGACTCGGCGCGGCGCTTCTCGGCCTGCTCGGCTTCCCACCGGGCACGGGTTTCGGCGGCCAAGACCGACTCTTCCTCGGTCATCGGTGCGTCAGAGGCTTCACCCTCGGGGGCGGGCGTGGCCGCGACCGGGGGTTCGGCCGCCTTGACCTTGACCCGTTCGCCCTTCTCGGCGGCATATCCCAGGCCCTGCATCAGACCCGAGAACTGCTCCAGCGTCATGCCGGTGATCGACAGCATGTCGGGGTTCGCCTCGAACCCGCCGCGCGTGTCCTGCGTGCGCAGCAGGTCGGCCAGCCGTTCGAGCATGTCGATGCGGATCGCCCGCTCGCCCGCGGGCCGATAGCCAGAAAGCGCGTAGACCTGGTCAGGCACCTCGGCAAGGTGCGGGATGGTCACCAGGCCCGGCGGCGGGCTTTCGGGAAACTCGGCCAGACCCTCGGACAGCGACCACAGCACCAGCCGCAGGCGCGTCGGCGCGGGCTTCAGCAGGGCCGGCATGAAGATGGTGAATTGGCCGAAGCGGACGCCGTGCTTGCGCAGGGCACCGCGGGCATCCTGGTCAAGCTCCTTCACCTCGGCGGCGATGCCGTCGCGGGGCAGGATGCCAAGCGCCTCGACCAGCCGGAAGGCGAAGCCGCGGGCCAAGCCGGTCAGCGCCTCGTCCTTCTGCAACGTGATCAGCGGCTCGAACAGGGCCGCCACCTTGCGGTCCACGAAATGCTGCGCCCGCTTGCGGACCTTGTCGGCGATGTCGGGGCCGGCCTCTTCGTCCACGAAGACCTCGACCGCGGGATGCAGGGGATCGGACCCCTTGACCAGCTTGCCGACGGCCTGGTTGCCCCACATCAGGCCACCCTGTTCGGTATAATCCATCTCGGTGTCGGGGGCGTTGTAGAACCGGTCGGCGCGCAGGTGGAACTCGGGGCGCAGGGCCTCGTAGCTTGCGCGGTTCAGCATCTTCGCCTCGTCCGCCGTCGCGGTCTGGTCGGGGCGGAAGCGGAACCCTTCCAGCCGACCGGCGAATTCGCCCTCGACCGTCACTTCGCCCTTGTCATTCACTTCGGCCACAAGGCTCTCCTTCTGGTTGAGCCGGCGCAGAAGCACTGACGTGCGCCGGTCCACAAATCTCTGGGTCAGCGCCGCGTGCAGCGCATCTGACAGGCGGTCTTCTACAGCGCGAGTCTCGGCTCGCCAATGCTTTTCGTCCGCGACCCAGCTCGTTCTTTGCGCGACATAGGTCCAGGTCCGGATATAGGCCAGCCGCTTCGAGATCGCGTCGATGTCTCCATGCGTCCTGTCGATCCGCTTGATCGCGCGGTCCAGCCAGTCTGCGGGAATATGACCATCCTGCAGGAAACCGAAGATTCGCGCCAGCAGCGTCGCATGCTCCATCTGAGAGATGCCGCGGAAATCGGGGACGCGGCAGACCTCCCACAACAGCCGGACGTCCTTGCCGCCGCGCACTCGGTCGCGGATTTCGGGCAGTTCCCGCAGGATCTTCAGCGCGGCGATGTCGTCGGCCTCGCGGCCGCGGGCCAGCAGTTCGTGGCCCGACGCGGCCTCCAGGCTGTCCACCAGCCGGTCCATGGTCCCGAATTCCAAGGCAGTGTTGCGCCAGGTCAGCCGCTGGATCGGCGCGAAGCGGTGGTTCTCCAGCGCGTCGATCAGCCCTTCGTCCAGCAGTTGCGCATCGCCGGTGATGCCGAAGGTGCCGGATTCGGTGTGCCGCCCGGCCCGCCCGGCGATCTGGCCCATCTCGTGCGGGAACAGCGGTCGCACGCGGCGGCCATCGAACTTGTGCGTGGCGCTGAAGGCGACGTGGCGGATGTCCAGGTTCAGGCCCATGCCGATGGCGTCGGTGGCGACCAGGTAATCGACCTCGCCGTTCTGGTACATCTCGACCTGGGCATTGCGCGTGCGGGGCGACAGGGCACCCATCACGACGGCACACCCGCCCTTCTGGCGGCGGATCAGTTCGGCCATGGCATAGACATCATCCACGCTGAAGCCGACGATGGCGCTGCGGGCAGGCATGCGCGACAGCTTCTTCGACCCCGACCAGCTGAGGGTCGAGAATCTCTCGCGCCGCACGAACTGCGCTTCGGGGACCAGCGCCGCAATGGCGGGGCGCATCGTGTCGCTGCCCAAAAACAGCGTCTCGTGCAGCCCTCGCATGTTCAGCAGGCGGTCGGTGAAGACATGGCCACGTTCAGGGTCCGCGCAAAGCTGAATTTCGTCGATGGCGACGAAGTCGGCGGCGATGTCGGGCATCGCCTCGGTCGTGGCCACCCAGTACTGGACGCGGTCGGGGACGATCCGCTCCTCTCCGGTAACCAGGGCCACGACAGAGGGGCCGCGCGCCTTGACGATGCGGTCATAAACCTCTCGGGCCAGCAGCCGCAGCGGCAGGCCGATGACCCCCGTCCGGTGGCCCAGCATCCGCGAGATGGCGTGATGCGTCTTGCCCGTGTTGGTGGGCCCCAGGATGGCGGTGATCCGCCCGCGCGTCGTCATGTTCATGCCTTAGATATCGGTGCCGAGGCGCTTGCGTTCCAGACGTGCCGCACCGTCAATCGCCTCTTGCTGATGCGGATGGATCTCCAGGCTTTGACGATAGGCGGCAAGCGCCCGGTCGTCCCGGCCCATCTCCTCCAGCATGGCACCCAGTTGCGTCAGGGCCGCGAAATGGCGCGGTTCCAGCTGCAGGGTCCGCGCAAGATCGGCCAGCGCCGGGCCGAACTGACCTGCGGCGGCATAGGCCGCGGCCCGTGCCTGAAAGCCTGCGGCAAAATCGGGCGCATGGTCGGTCAGCGCCGTCAGGTGGCCGATGGCCGAGGGGATGTCACCGATGTCCAGCGCGGCCTCTCCCCTTTGCAGCAGCAGGTCCATTGCAGGCGACCCCGACCGCGACCATTCGCGCAGGATGTCGCTTTCAGCAATGCGCCAACCTTCACCTTCCGGTTGGGCCAGACGTTCGAAAGCATCCTTAAGGCTGTCTTGTGCGAAGACCGGGAAGGCGATAGCTAATGTGAAGAAAATCGTCAGCAGATTGTGACGCAGTGCCGCGACGGCATCATGGATAATGTTACGGTCCGGGCGCATATCATTCGTGTAACCCAGCCCGCAGGTCGGGCGCCAGACAAAGCGCGTTGAAAGGATCAAAATGAGCGATGTTGTGAATGCCGCCGTCGAGAAATTGAGCCAGAAGATCGGCTCGTTCGGGTCGACCGCCAAGTTCGTGATCAAGGACGAGGGCGCGATCATGATCGACGAGAGCGGCGTGCGCGAGGGCGATGAAGAGGCCGAGGTGACGTTGATCGCCAGCCGTGAGACGTTCGAGGGGATCCTGAACGGCGACGTGAACCCCGCCACCGCCTTCATGACAGGCAAGCTGAAGATCGACGGCTCGATGGGCGTGGCGATGCAGCTGGGCCAGGCTCTCTCCTGACCTGATGGAACGGGCGCCGTTCCACCAGTTGCCCGACGACACGAAGGCGCCTGCCAGCGCTTTTTTTGTCACGGCAGAGGACGGGGTTCGCCTGCGCCTTGCACATTGGGCAGCGCAGGATGGCGGCCTGGGCACGGTCCTGCTGTTCCCAGGCCGCACGGAATACATCGAGAAATATGCGCCGTTCGCCGCCCGGCTGACCGCCCAGGGCTATGACGTGCTGGCCATCGACTGGCGCGGTCAGGGCCTGTCGGACCGACTTCAGGCCGACCCGCGACCCGGCCATGTCCGCGAATTCGCGGATTATCAGCATGACGTGGTCGAGATGGTGGTCGCGGCCGAGGCGCTGCAGCTGCCCCAGCCCTGGCACCTGCTGGCCCATTCCATGGGCGGCTGCATCGGCTTGGCCGCGCTCGAGGGTGACCTGCCAGTGCAGACGGCGGTCTTCTCGGCGCCCATGTGGGGGATCAACCTGCGACGGGCGCAGCAGGGGATCGCGCTTGGGATTGCCTATCTGGCAGGACGACTGGGTCGAGGTGGGCTTGCCGCACCGCGCAGCGGCGGGTCCTCGACCACCTACTTTCTGGACGAATGCTTCCACGACAACCTTCTGACCCACAACGTCGACGAATGGGCACGGTTGCTGCGCGAGGCGGCGACCTGGCCCGACCTGACCATCGGCGGCGCCAGCTTCGACTGGGTGTCCAAGGCGCTCAACGAATGCGCGCGGCTGTCGCGCATCCCGTCACCACAGACGCCGATGCTGGTCGCCGTTGGGACCGAGGAGAAGGTCGTCTCGGTCCAGGCCATCCGCGACCGCGCGTCCCGCTGGCCGGGCGGCGACCTTCTGGAGGTCGCCGACACCCGTCACGAGGTCATGATGGAGCTTCCACCGGCCCGAGAGACATTTATCGCCGCGATGCTGGACCGCTTCGCCACGCGCTAACCGGTTCAGCCCGCCTCGGCCACCCTGGACGGAGTGGCGGCGGTCGCGACGCTTGGCAGCCGCAGCCTGATCCGCTTGAGCCGGCGCGGGTCGGCATCCACGATCTCGAACTCGACGCCCGAGGGGTGCGCAATGACCTCGCCGCGCAGGGGCACCCGCCCGGTCAGCATGAAGATCAGACCGCCCAGGGTATCGACCTCTTCGTCCTCTTCGTCGGCCAGCCGGGTCCCGGTTTCGGATTCAACGTCGTGCAGGTCGGCCCGGGCCTGGATCAGCCACTGGCCGGGCTTCTCATGGATCCACAAGCCGCCCTCGTCCTCGTCATGCTCGTCCTCGATCTCGCCGATGACCTGCTCGATCAGGTCCTCAATCGTCACCAGCCCGTCGACCCCGCCGTATTCGTCGATGACCAGCGCCATGTGGATGCGCTTGGTCTGCATCTGCTGCAGCAGGACACCGATCGGCATGGATGGCGGAACATAGAGCAGCGGCCGCAGCATCGGACGCAGGGTGAACTTGCCGCCCGCGCCGAAGCCATGCTTCAGCGCCAGATCCTTGAGGTGGATCATGCCAAGTGGGCTGTCCAAGGTGCCTCGAAAGACCGGGATGCGCGAAAAGCCGTGCTCGCGGAACATTGTCACCAGATCGTCCAGCGTCACGTTCAACGGCGCCGCGATGATTTCGACCTTGGGAATGGCCACGTCATCGACCCTCATCCGGCGCAGGTTTACAAGGCCCGGCGCGCCGGCGACGTGGCGTTCGCTCTCACCCTCGGCCTCGTCCTGATCCTCGGCTCCGGTCAGGGCGTGGAACACGCGGCCGAAAAAGCCGCGGGGACTCGGCGGCTCCTCGTCATGGCTTTCGGCGTCGTCATAGCCGGTTTCGGATAATCGGGCCTCGGAATTCATTGTTCGGTCTCCAGGTAGGGATCGGGGACGCCGATCGTCTGCAGGATGGAGCGCTCGGTCGCCTCCATCCGCTCGGCGTCGGGGTCGTTCGCGTGGTCATAGCCCAGCAGGTGCAGCGTCGCGTGGACAAGCAGATGCAGGACGTGATGATCGAAGGGCTTTCCCTGCGCCTGTGCTTCCGCCACGCAGGTCTCGAAGGCGATGGCGACGTCGCCAAGCTCGTCCTCGTCAGGAAGGTCAGGCTCGGCGCCCGGCTGCCTTGGGGCATGCTCGACCGAGGGCCATGACAGCACGTTGGTGGCCCGGGGCTTGCCGCGAAAGTCGGCGTTCAGGCTGGCAATGCGGGCATCGCCGCAGCCCATGACCACGACCTCGCCACCCATGCGGTGCCAGGACAGGGTCGCATCGACGGCACGGGCCGCCAGGTCTTCAAGCCCGGCGGCCTGCCATCTGTCATCCTCGATGACGCAGTCGGCGGAAATCTCGTCAGGCATCGTTCCGCATCGCACGGCGCGGGACATACTGGCCGCGCGGCTCCTCTGCTTCGCCACGGGCCAGCGCCGCGACTTCCTCGGCGTCATAGGCCTTGATGATCCGAGCGACAAGCGGGTGGCGCACGACGTCGTCGGCGGTGAAATAGCTGAAGCTGATGCCCTTCACGTCCTTCAGGATCTTTTCGGCGTCCACCAGGCCCGACTGCATCCCGCGCGGCAGGTCGATCTGGGTGCGGTCGCCGGTGATGACCATGCGCGACCCTTCGCCAAGGCGGGTCAGGAACATCTTCATCTGCATGCTGCTGGCATTCTGCGCCTCGTCCAGGACGACGAAGGCGCGCGACAGGGTGCGGCCGCGCATGAAGGCCAGCGGCGCGATCTCGATGCGCTTCTCCTCCATCAGCTTCTGCATCTGCTTGCCGGGCAGGAAGTCGTTCAGCGCGTCATAGAGCGGCTGCATGTAGGGATCGACCTTCTCCTTCATGTCGCCGGGCAGGAAGCCCAACCGCTCCCCCGCCTCGACGGCGGGGCGCGACAGGATGATCCGGTCGACATGGCCACCGATCAGCATGGTCACGCCGACTGCCACCGCCAGATAGGTCTTGCCGGTGCCCGCTGGGCCGATGCCGAAAGCCAGCTCGTTCTGGAACAGCGACCGGACATAGGCCTTCTGCGCGTCGGTCCGCGGCTCGACCGACTTCTTGCGGGTGCGGAGTTCATAATTGCCCTGCGCGAACATCTCGAGCTGCTCGGCCGGGCTGACGTCGGCCACCGGCTCGACGCCCATGCGCAGGGCGGCCTCGATCTCGGCCAGGCTGACGGGGCGCTGCTGCTCCAAGCGCGCATAAAGTCCGCGCAGAAGCTGCGCGGCCTCGGCCTGCGCCTCGGGTCCGCCGACGATGCCAAGCTGGTTGCCGCGCCGCAGGATGTGAACGCCAAGCGCCTCCTCGATTCGGGCCAGGTGCCGGTCATTGGCGCCGCAGAGGTCGATCAGCAGCCGGTTGTCAGGAAATTCCAGCAGAGTTTCCGCCGAGGGGGTGGTCACGGGGGGCGTGGGGGTCAGACCCAAATCTTTCTCCTGCTCAGGCGTCTGTTTCTATCGTGGCAACTTGCCGGGATTCGCACAAGATCTTGTCGGTGACAGATAGGAACGACCCCTGCTGTTTTACAGCAGAACGCGACAATTGCGTAAAAGTTGCATGGCGCAGGGGCAACGTCAGGCCAGGAAATGCGCCAGCGCCGGCGCCTGGTCCATCGTCACGACCGGGCCATCATGGACGATCCGACCGCCCTGCAGCAGCGCCACGCGGTCGCCGATCGCACGGACCGACGCCATGTCATGGGTGATCGTCACGGCCGTCGCGCCGGTTTCGGTGACGATGCCGCGGATCAGCCCGTCGATGGCGCGTGCCCGGATCGGGTCGAGGCCGGTTGTCGGTTCGTCGAAGAAGATGACCGCCGGATCGTCGGCGATGGCGCGGGCAAGACCGACGCGCTTGGCCATGCCCCCCGACAGTTCGGCCGGCATCAGATCGGCGGTATCGCGGTCCAGACCGACGCGAGCCAGCTTTTCCAGCGCGATGGCGCGGGCGGCGCGGTCAGGCATGCGCTGGCGCAGGCGGAAGGCGACGTTCTGCCAGACCGACAGGCTGTCGAACAGCGCGGCGCCCTGGAACAGCATCCCGAAGCGCCGCATGAAGCGCGCAGGCTCCAGCGGCTGCCCCTGCGACAGGATCACCCCGTCGTCCGGCTGCATCAAACCCAGGATGCATTTCAGCAGCACCGACTTGCCGGTGCCGGACTGGCCGATCACGCAGAGGCTCTCGCCCTGCCCCACGCGCAGGTCGACACCGTCGAGGACAGGGGCCTGACCGAAGGCCTTGCGCAGTCCCCGGACCTCGATCATCGGAAGAACAGCCCCGTGAGGGCAAAGTTCGCGGCGAGGATGCCGACGGCGGCAGCCACCACGGCCGAGGTCGTGGCACGGCCGACGCCAGCCGCCCCCCGGCCCGACCGCATGCCGCACCAGCAGCCCGAGAGCGCGACGATCAGGCCGAAGACCGCGCCTTTGATCAGGCCTGACATCACATCCCAACCTTCGAGATAGGCCCAGCTGTTCGCGATATAGGTGGCCGAGTTGAACCCCAGCGAGGTCGTTCCGACCAGCCAACCGCCCATGATGCCGATGACGTCCCCCACGGCGACCAGCACCGGCAGCGACAGGACCGCCGCCCAGAGCCGCGGCGTCACAAGCCAACGGATCGGGTCCGTGGACAGCGTCACAAGCGCGTCGATCTGTTCGGTCACCCGCATGGTCCCGATCTCCGCGGCGATGGAGCTTGCGACGCGGGCGGCGACCATCAGTCCGCCAAGAACGGGGCCAAGCTCTCGCACCATGCCGATGGCAACGATTGCCGGCACGACGTCGCTGGCCTGGAAACGCTCGCCCCCGGAATGAATCTGGAGGGCCAAGGCCGCGCCGGTGAAAAGCGCCGTAAGGCCCACCACCGGCAGCGACAACCAGCCGATCTGCAGCAGCTGCGCCAGAATGGCCCGTGCAGGAAACGGCCGCAGCCCCGCCAGCCCGCGCACCGCGAAAAGCGTCACTGCGCCGATCCCGCGTGTCGCGCGCAGGGCGGGCCGGCCGATCGCGCGGAGTGGGTTCACAGATAGGTCCGCTGGTAGCGCAGCCCCAGGGCCGTCAGGATCTCGTACCCGATGGTGCCGGCAAGGTCGGCCAGCCGGTCGATCGGCTGCTGCGGGCAGATCAGGTGCAGGCGGTCCGGCACCGTCGCAAGGTCCGTCACGTCGACCGTGATCAGGTCCATCGACACGCGCCCCACGATGGGGCAGGCGACATCGCCTGCGTAAAGCACCGCTCCGCTGGACGACAGCGCCCGAAGGATACCGTCGGCATAGCCCGCGTCGACCGTGGCGATGCGGCTGTCGCGCTCGGCATGCCAGGCCGCGCCATAGCCGACCATCTCTCCGGCCCGGACGTCCCGCGTTTGGATCACGCGCAGCGACAGGCTCACGACCGGGCGGGCGTCGGCAAACGGCATGCCGCCATAGAGGCCCACCCCCGGCCGTACCAGGTCGAAGTGAAATGCCGGCCCCAGCAGGATGCCGCCCGTCGCCGCCAGGGATCGGGGGACGCCGCAGCCGTCGGTCATCGCGCGGAACGCCGCCAGCTGCGCTGCATTCGCCGGATGATCGGGTTCGTCGGCGCAAGCCAGGTGCGACATAATGAAGGACGGGCCCGCCGCCAGCGCCTCGGCTTGGATGGCGGCCCATTCGGGCGCCTCCATCCCCAGGCGGTTCATCCCGGTGTCCAGCTGGATCGCGAAGGGCTGCCCCGGCCGCATCGTGCGGTCGCGGAAGAATTGCGCGGGACTGTTCAGGACCGGCGTCAGGCCGGTCAGGTCCTCGCCCTCCATATGGCCTGACAACACGTTGATCCGCGCGTCGGATGGCAGAAGCGGCCGGATCGCCCGGCCTTCGCGCGCAAGCGCCACGAAGAAGTCGCGCACACCGGCGGCATAGAGCGCGGGTGCGACACGGTCGGCGCCCAGGCCATAGGCGTCGGCTTTCACGACGGCCGCCGCCCGCGCACCCGGCGCCTTGGCGGCAAGCGCCGCATGGTTGGCCAGAATGGCCTGGATGTCGATCTGCAATCCCATCACGTGGGCTTGCCCCCGCGCCGCCTTGTCGTCAAGACGCCGGTGCACTCTTTGCATTTTTGCGCTTTGCTTTGTTGATGCCAGAGTTGCTTTGCAAATTTTCCGGAAACTTCTTTGAACCTTCCGACGGTGGGGCTAACCTGCCCGCAAAGGATCCAGGGAGGCGCGCATGAAGGACATCCTGCAAGAGCTTGAGCGGCGGCGCGGAGAGGCGCGGCTTGGCGGCGGCCAGCGTCGCATCGATGCCCAGCACGCCCGCGGCAAGCTGACGGCGCGCGAACGGATCGAGCTGCTGCTGGACGAGGACAGCTTCGAAGAATTCGACATGTTCGTCGCCCACCGATCAACCGATTTCGGAATGGAGGCCGAACGCCCCTATGGCGACGGTGTCGTCACGGGCTGGGGGACGATCAACGGGCGCATGGTCTATGTCTTCAGCCAGGACTTTACCGTCTTTGGGGGATCTTTGTCCGAAACCCATGCCCAGAAGATCTGCAAGATCATGGACATGGCGATGCAGAACGGCGCCCCGGTGATCGGACTGAACGATTCGGGCGGCGCGCGCATCCAGGAAGGCGTCGCCAGCCTTGCGGGCTATGCCGATGTCTTCCAGCGCAACGTCATGGCCTCTGGCGTCATCCCGCAGATCAGCGTCATCATGGGACCTTGCGCGGGGGGCGCGGTCTACTCGCCCGCCATGACCGACTTCATATTCATGGTGCAAGACACGTCCTACATGTTCGTGACCGGCCCCGACGTCGTCAAGACCGTCACCAATGAGGTCGTGACCGCCGAGCAGCTTGGCGGCGCATCGACCCATACGCGCAAATCTTCGGTCGCCGACGGGGCGTTCCGGGACGATGTCGAGGCCCTGTCCGAGATTCGCCGGCTGTTCGACTTCCTGCCGCTGAACAACCGTGAAAAGGCGCCGACCAGGCCCTTCTTCGACGATCCGGCGCGGATCGAGCCCAGCCTGGACACGCTGATCCCCGACAATCCGAACCAGCCCTACGACATGAAGGAGCTGATCGCGAAGATCGCGGACGAAGGCGACTTCTACGAGATCCAGAAGGACTTCGCCGGCAACATCATCGTGGGCTTCATCCGGATCGAGGGGCAGACGGTCGGCGTCGTCGCTAACCAGCCGATGGTGCTGGCCGGGTGCCTGGACATCGACAGCAGCCGCAAGGCCGCCCGCTTCGTGCGCTTCTGCGACGCGTTCGAGATCCCGATTTTGACGCTGGTCGACGTGCCGGGCTTCCTGCCTGGAACGGGGCAGGAATACGGCGGCGTCATCAAGCACGGGGCCAAGCTTCTGTTCGCCTATGGCGAGGCGACGGTGCCCAAGGTCACGGTCATTACGCGCAAGGCCTATGGCGGGGCTTATGACGTCATGGCCTCGAAGCACCTGAGGGGCGATTTCAACTATGCCTGGCCCACGGCCGAGATTGCGGTGATGGGCGCCAAGGGCGCGGTCGAGATCCTCTATCGCAGCGAACTGGACCAGCCCGAGAAGATCGCCGCCCGCACGAAGGACTACGAGGACCGCTTCGCCAACCCCTTCGTCGCAGCAGAAAAGGGCTTCATCGACGAGGTGATCCAGCCGCGATCGACCCGCAAGCGCGTCGCCCGCGCCTTCGCCAGCCTGCGCGGAAAGCGGCTGACGAACCCGTGGAAAAAACACGACAACATCCCGCTGTAAGCCGCGCTTGAATATGGCCTTGATGCACAAAGTCGTGAATGATGCAGCCGCGCCACAGCGCGAGTGCGCCGAACGCCGGGCCGCTGCCGCCGCCTGTCTCGGGCCTGCGGGTGCCGCTATGCTTGCGGCCAGGCCGGCCATCGAAGCCGGCCAGAACCCGAGCAGCCGGACGCCACAACGTCCGTTTTACAGGAGCCTGACTTCATGTCGAAAAAGATCATCCTCGGCCTCGTTCTCGTGTCGGCCTTCGCGGCCTGCCAGCGCCAGCAGCCCGACGTCTATGTGCCGACCGCCCCGGCTGCGCCGATGGTCAACCCCGTCACGACCGAGCCTGTCTATCAGGGCAAGTTCGGCTAAGATCGGCAGACCGACCACCGCGCGCGGGCGGTCAGCCTGCCCGTGCGCAGCAGCCCCCGCGCGCCACAGCAAAGGGGCCACGCCATGCTGAAGCATCGCGGCTTTCCCGGGCGTCTGCCCGGCACCGATTTCCAGTTCGTCATCCGGCGCGAGAATCGCAAGAAGGGCGCCACGCCCATCACCCGCCGCGAGCGGTTCAAGGACCGCAAGGCGGCCGACAAGCGCGCCGACGCGGGCTTCCTGTCGGCGCTGATCGAACATTTCGGCGACGAACCTTTCCCGCGCGGCAACCTTGATGCCGGTCGCCTGTCCTGGCTGATCGGCCGCGAGGTCGCGCCCGTCGGTGACTTCGACCCGGCCGATTACGACCAGCTGCTGCAGGTCAACATGGCGGCCGCCGAAGCCGCCTTCCCCGAGCTTTTCGCGAAGGACGAGGCCCTGTCCTTCGACTGGGATGACGGGGACGACGACTGGGACGACGACGACGACGGGGCCGGACGCTGATGCGCGATTTGCTGCTGAACCCGTTGAAGTCACAGGCATGTCAGTTTGACGCGGCGCGCAGCTATGCGATACCAGATCCCAATCTACAACTGGTCCGGCAGCGGACCCACAAGACAGGCAATTTATCATGCAGAAATCCGTCACCATCCGCCTTGCTGGCCTGGTTCTGGTCGCCGCCGGCCTTTCGGCCTGCGCCCCCAGCTATCAGGGCGGTGGCATCTCGCCCGACGCGCAGCGCGCAGCCGGCGGTGCCGTCGCCGGTGCCGTCATCGCGAAGGCGCTTGACGAAGACCTGGCCACCGGCGCGGCGATCGGCGCCGTGGGCGGCGCGCTCTGCGACGACGCCGGCGTCTGCCAGCGCCGCTACTGATCGCGCCCGCGGTCTTGAAACATTCGGGCAGGGCACGCGTTGCGTCCCTGCCTACATAACGACAGGATCAGAAACATGTCCAAATTCTTTGCCATGGCCGCGCTGGTCGGCGCGACCGCAGTCGCCGGTTGCACGCAGGGCATCAACCCGACCGACACCGACCGCGCCCTCATCGGTGCCGGCGTCGGCGCAACCATCGCCAGCGTCAGCGGCGAAAACGCCATCAAGGGCGCGGCCATCGGCGGCGCTGCCGGTGCGCTGTGCAACGACGTTCGCCTGTGCCAGTGATCGACTGACCTTCTCCGGTCGCGCGTGCGGCCGGACCAAGACCGATGCCGCCCAAGGTGCCGACCGCACCTTCGGGCGGTTTTTTCATGCCTGAGGGCCAGCAAGGGGGCTGGGGGGACAGATGTTCAAGAAGATCCTGATCGCCAACCGGGGAGAGATCGCCTGCCGCGTCATCAAGACCGCGCGCAAGATGGGGATCGCCACGGTCGCCGTTTATTCGGATGCCGACCGCAACGCGCTGCATGTGAAGATGGCTGACGAGGCCGTGCATATCGGGCCCTCGCCGGCGAACCAGTCCTATATCGTGATCGACAAGATCATGGACGCGATCCGCCAGACAGGAGCCGAGGCCGTCCATCCCGGCTATGGGTTCCTGTCCGAGAACAGGAAGTTCGCCGAGGCGCTGGAGGCCGAGGGCGTGGTGTTCATCGGTCCGCCCTCGGGCGCGATCGAGGCGATGGGCGACAAGATCACCTCGAAGAAGATCGCAGCCGAGGCTGGCGTCAGCACCGTGCCGGGCCACATGGGCCTGATTGCGGACGCCGACGAGGCGGCCCGGATCAGCGCCGACATCGGCTATCCGGTGATGATCAAGGCCAGCGCCGGCGGCGGCGGCAAGGGGATGCGGATCGCCTGGAACGACGAAGAGGCGCGCGAGGGCTTCCAGTCCTCGAAGAACGAGGCCGCCAACAGCTTCGGCGACGACCGCATCTTCATTGAGAAGTTCGTCACCCAGCCCCGCCATATCGAGATACAGGTCCTGGCCGACCAGCACGGCAACGCGGTCTATCTGCATGAACGCGAATGCTCGATTCAGCGGCGCAACCAGAAGGTCATCGAAGAGGCGCCGTCGCCTTTCCTGGACGAGGCGACCCGCGCCGCGATGGGCGCCCAGGCAGTCGCCCTGGCCAAGGCCGTCGGCTATACCAGCGCCGGCACGGTCGAGTTTATCGTCGACGGCCAGCGCAACTTCTACTTCCTCGAGATGAACACGCGCCTTCAGGTTGAACATCCTGTGACCGAGCTGATTACCGGCGTCGACCTGGTCGAGCAGATGATCCGCGTCGCTGCCGGAGAGCCCCTGCCCTTCGCCCAGTCCGACCTGAAGATCACCGGTTGGGCAATGGAGAGCCGGCTTTATGCCGAAGACCCCTATCGCGGCTTCCTGCCCTCGATCGGGCGGCTGACCCGCTATCGCCCGCCGGTCGAGGTGGCGGCCGGGCCGATGCTGGCCGAGGGCAAGTGGCTGGCGCAGGGCGCCCCCCAGGGTCCCGCGGCGGTCCGCAACGACACCGGCGTCTATGAAGGCGGCGAGATCAGCATGTTCTATGACCCGATGATCGCCAAGCTCTGCACTTGGGCACCCGACCGGGCGCAGGCGATCGAAGCGATGCGCGTCGCCCTGGACCGGTTCGAGGTCGAGGGGATCGGCCACAACCTGCCCTTCCTGTCGGCCGTGATGGACCACCCGAAGTTCGTCTCGGGCGATATCACCACCGCTTTCATCGCCGAGGAATACCCCGAAGGCTTCCAAGGCGCTTCCCTCGGCGCGGACGAGATGGAGCGCGTGGCCGCCGCCGCCGCCGCGATGCACCGGGTGGCCGAGATCCGGCGCACGCGCATCAGCGGACGTCTCAGCAACCACGAACGCCATGTCGGCGAGAACTGGGTCGTCTTCGCCGGTGGCCGGGAATGGCCGGTGCGGATCGAGGCGGACCGCGACGGTGCGACGGTCCATCTGGACGGCCGCGCGATCCGCGTCGAAAGCGCGTGGCGACCGGGGCAGTCGCTGGCGTTGATCGAGGTCGATGGCAAGCCGCTGGTCCTCAAGGTCGACAAGATCCCGGCAGGCCTGCGTCTGCGAACCCGCGGCGCTGATCTTGCCGTCCATGTCCGCCGCCCGCGCGCCGCTGAACTGGCGCGCCTGATGCCCGAGAAGCTGCCGCCGGATACGTCGAAGTTCCTCCTTTGCCCTATGCCGGGGCTTGTGGTCCGCATCAATGTCGAGGCCGGGGACGAAGTGCAGGAGGGCCAGGCCCTCGCCACCGTCGAGGCAATGAAGATGGAGAACATCCTGCGCGCCGAACGCAGGGGCGTCGTAAGGTCAGTCAACGCGGCGCCGGGAGAGAGCCTGAAGGTGGACGACGTCATCATGGAGTTCGAGTGATGGCGCTGGTCAGGCACCTCTCGCGCAGGGACATCGCCCATCCGAAGAAGCGCCGGAAGGTCGCAACATATCCATGGCTTATGAGCGACAAGAAGCCCCTGCAGATCGACGCTTATGGATCGGCTGACCGAGCAGTTGCAGGTATGGTCAGCCAGTCTCTGCGGTTCGACCGCCAAGATGCAGGAGTGTTGAGACAACTTCTGCAGCAGATCCCGGACCGTCAGGGCAGAGGCTGACGGATGGAGATCGCCCCTGCCAGGCCACAGCTGTTCCGGCGCCCTGACCCTTCCGTGGGTCAGCGACGTCCGTTTCGGTGGCCGCGCTGCGGGCGGGGTCAGTCGTCCCGTTCACGGGCCGCCTCGCGCTGGCGCATCGGCATCGTGTCGATCAGATCGATGATGTCGGCAGCGTCCACGGGTGTCTCGCGGCGCAGCTTGACGCCGCCGTCCTTGCCGACCAGCAGCACCTGGAAGGCCGTGCCCTGTCGCAGAGGATCGGCCCCGCTGCCGTCGGTCAGGATGACCACCTCGCGCTCGGCCAGTTCGGCGGCCTTGGTCTGCAGCCGCGCGATCTGGTCCTGCACGTCCCCATCCGGGCCCAGAACGACCACCGGGCGCGCCTGCCACCTCAGCGCGACCAGAGTGTCGTCCTGCAGGGACATGACCTTCAGGCTGCTGTTACCACGTGCGGCGTCCGCGGGGGCCATCACGGGCCAGAGGCTGATCAGCGCGGTCAGACAAAGTCGGTGCATCGGCTTCTCCTTCGCTCTGCATCAACGACGCATGTCGGCGGCGGCAGGTTCCCATGCCACCGCTTGACCTCTATCTCAGTCCGCAGTTGCAGCAGGCGGTGGTGACCGGCCTGTTCGTCGCGGTGGGCTGGATCGTGGTGGCGGCGCAGACACGGCGGCGCGATGCGATCCTGCGCCGCACGCGCGAAGGCGACATCCAGCGGGCGTTGCTGGCCGAGATCCGCGCCCATGTCTTCGCGCTGGAACAGCAGGTTCCCTCGGCCGAGGATGCTGCGATGCTGATCGCCCGCATCGAAACCGGCGACTTCGTTCCCACGCTGCCGCAGCACGCGAACGACCGGATCTTCTCGGCAGTGCTGACGGATATTCACATCCTGCCGGCGCCGGTGATCGACCCGACCGTGCTCTATTATCGGTTGCTGTCGATCATGTCGGCTCTGGCAGCGGACCTACGCGACATTGCGCGGACGGACGGACAGCGCGCGGCGCAGATGATGGCGGATTACCTGTCGCTGATGGAGGAGACCCGCGACACCGGTCTTCAAGCCGTCCGCGTGCTGACAGAATGCCTGAGAGGTGGACCTGCCGCGGTCGAACGGATGCTGGATGCGGACGATGCCGAAGTGCTGGCGCAAATGGCGCGTCAGCTGCCGGCTGAACTGTCCGAGTTGCGCGACCGGCTGGCCGCGCGCGACGGCGTCAATAGCCGATTTTCGGACCAGAGAGGCCGGTGATGGGACGCAACCCGATGGCACGCACGATCTCATTGGCGCGGCTGATGACCGCAGCCTTGGGCTTGCCTTCAGGACGCGGGCCGGCGGTGGTATCCCGGCGCACGGGGTTTTTCGTCGATGGGGCCGACGCGAGGGACGCGGCGGCGCGGTCGGTACGCGGATTTGCCATGATCGAACCCTTCATATCTGCGGGCAACCTGCCCGGCTTCCTTCATGATATAGGCAACGCGCCGCAAATCCACAAGTTTCGCACAGCGGGCGGTCACCGCATGACATCGCCGCGGCCGATCTCTTGCCGGCGGAGCGGCAGCCGGTCGATGGCGCGCCCGACCTCGCGCGCGTCCCAGGGCGTCGGCCTGCGGATCTTGACCTGCCCGTCCTTGTCCAGGAGCACCAGCGAAAAGCCCCGCGGCCGCAACTGCTGCCGCCACAGGCTGTTGGCTGCCGGATCGCTGTCGGTGATGACGACCACGTTGCGGTCCAGCAAGGCGCGACCGTCACTGGTCAGTGCCTCGATCTGCTCGACAAAGGCCGGATCTTCGGGCGTGTCGGCGAAGACGATCACGGGGCGGGCGTTCCACAGGAACTGCTGGGGGTCGACCTCTGCGGCGTCGAACCGGGGCGGCGCCGGCAGAATCAGCGGAGAGGTCGGCGGCGCCGGCTGGACAGGTTGGGGCGACACGGGCGGCAGGCGCGCCGGGTTGCGCTGCACCAAGCTGTCGGGATCGGGCGGCGGCGCGTCGCGGGCCGGCCCCATCGCCGCCAGCACCATCGTCAAAATCAGGAATTTCAACTTCATCGGCACCTCGTCATGGCCTGAATATAGGCCGGGACACGCCGCGGGAAAGGATCAGCCATGACAAAACCGACGCTGCAGGACTGGCGGAAGCAGGCCGAGGCCGAACTGAAAGGTCGCGACCCGGACGGCCTGACCTGGCATACCCTGGAAGGAATCGCGGTGAAGCCGCTCTATACCCAGGCGGACACGGACGGATTGTCGCATATCGGCGGGCTTCCGGGTCTGGCACCTTTCACGCGAGGCCCGCGCGCGACGATGTATGCCGGCCGCCCCTGGACGATCCGGCAGTATGCAGGCTTTTCCACGGCCGAGGAATCGAACGCCTTTTATCGTCGCAACCTGGCCGCCGGACAACAGGGCGTGTCGGTGGCCTTCGATCTGGCCACCCATCGCGGCTATGACAGCGACCATCCGCGGGTCGAGGGCGATGTGGGCAAGGCCGGCGTCGCCATCGACAGCGTAGAGGACATGAAGATCCTGTTCGACGGCATCCCGCTGGACAGGGTCAGCGTCAGCATGACCATGAACGGCGCCGTCATCCCGATCCTGGCGAACTTCATCGTCGCCGGTCAGGAACAGGGCCACCCGGCCTCGGCCCTGTCGGGGACCATCCAGAACGACATCCTGAAGGAGTTCATGGTCCGCAACACCTATATCTATCCGCCCGAACCCAGCATGCGGATCGTCAGCGACATCATCGAATACACGTCCGGACAGATGCCGCGCTTCAACTCGATCTCGATTTCCGGCTATCACATGCAGGAGGCAGGGGCGAACTTGGTGCAGGAGCTCGCCTTCACCCTGGCCGACGGGCGCGAATACGTCCGCGCCGCCATCGCGGCGGGCATGGACGTCGACGCCTTCGCCGGGCGCCTGTCGTTTTTCTTCGCCATCGGCATGAATTTCTTCATGGAGATCGCCAAGCTGCGGGCCGCCCGCCTGCTGTGGCACCGCATCATGTCCGAGTGTCAGCCCCAGAAGCCCGGCAGCCTGATGCTGCGGACGCATTGCCAGACCTCTGGCGTGTCCCTGCAGGAGCAGGACCCCTACAACAACGTCGTCCGCACCGCATACGAGGCCATGTCGGCGGCCCTTGGCGGCACCCAGTCGCTGCACACCAATGCCTTGGACGAGGCGATCGCCCTGCCGACCGACTTCAGCGCCCGCATCGCCCGCAACACCCAGCTAATCCTGCAGGAGGAGACGGGCATCACCCATGTCGTCGATCCGCTGGCAGGCAGCTACTACATCGAGAGCCTGACAGCCGAGCTGGCCGAGAAGGCCTGGGCTCTGATCGAGGAGGTCGAGGAGATGGGCGGCATGACCAAGGCCGTCGCATCCGGCATGCCCAAGCTGCGGATCGAGGAGACGGCGGCCCGCCGCCAGGCCCTGATCGACCGGGGCGAGGACGTGATCGTCGGCGTCAACAAGTACCGCAAGGACCGCGAAGACCCGATCGACATCCTGGACATCGACAACGTCAAGGTCCGCGACAGCCAGATCGCGCGCCTGCAGCAGATCCGCGCCAGCCGCGACGAGGCCGCGTGCGCTGCTGCGTTGGAGGAGATCACCCGCCGCGCCCGCGAGGGCGGCAACCTGCTGGAGGCCGCCGTCGAGGCCGCCCGCGCCCGTGCCACAGTCGGAGAGATCAGCATGGCGATGGAAAAGGAATTCGGCCGCCACCGTGCCGAGGTGAGGACCCTGGCCGGCGTCTATGGCGCCGCCTACGAGGGCGACGAAGGCTTTGCCCAAATCCAGAAGGACGTCGAAACCTTCGCCGAGGAAGAGGGTCGCCGCCCGCGCATGCTGGTCGTCAAGATGGGCCAGGACGGCCATGACCGCGGCGCCAAGGTGATCGCCACGGCCTTTGCCGACATCGGCTTCGATGTCGACGTGGGCCCGCTGTTCCAGACCCCCGAGGAGGCCGCACAGGATGCCATCGACAATGACGTCCACGTGGTCGGCATCTCCAGCCAGGCAGCCGGACACAGGACGCTGGCGCCCAAGCTGATCGAGGCCCTGAAGGCGCAAGGCGCTGGCGACATCATCGTGATCTGTGGTGGCGTGATCCCACAGCAGGACTACGACTTCCTGAAGTCGGCAGGCGTCAAGGCGATCTTCGGGCCGGGCACGAACATCCCGACGGCCGCCGCCGACATCCTGAACCTGATCCGCACCGCGCGCCGCTGAACGATGGCGCGGGTCTGGCTGCATGTCGGGATGCAGAAGACCGGCACCTCTGCGGTGCAGGACTGGCTGGCCGCATCCGAGGAGGACCTGCTTTCGCAGGGACTTCTCTACCTGCGTCCCGGCCGGGGCCAGCCGGCCAGCGGCGGACTTGTGCGCGCGCTGGTCCGCGATCCGGCCAAGGCGGACCGCATCATCTCGGGCTTCGTCACGCGCCTGCATAAGGCGGCGGCGGGTGACGCGCTGATCTCGTCCGAGGATTTCTCGTGCCACCCCGCGCGCCTGGCGCGTCCCTTGATCGAGGCGTTCGACGGGCACCGCATCGGCGTTCTGATCTGGCTGCGCCGGCAGGACCTGTTCGCAGAGGCGCTGGTGAAGCAGTGGGTCAAGTGGAACGGCAGCCGGGCGCAGGACATGCAAGGTTTCCTGAATCACTATGTCCGGCCGCTTCTGGACTATGAGCGACTGCTGCAGGATTGGGCCGGCACCTTCCCGCACGTTGCCGTCATCCCGGCGATCTATGTCGAGGAAGCCCCCGGCGCCACGGCCAGACAGCATCAGGGCACTACTGACTGCCATCAGCCGGCAAGATGTGGCCCCGGCAGACGCAGCCGGCCTACGGGCCAACGTCTCGCCCTGTGCCGATCTGGTGCGCCATTACGCGACCCTCGATCAGGCCGAGGACGTGCGCCGCACCAACCGAGAACTGATGCGCCGCCACGGCATGCGCTTCGCAGGTCGCGGCGACCTTATCCCGCCAGGGCAGCGCGCCAGTATCCGCGCAGATTGTCTTGCATCGAACGAGCGGCTGCGCGAGCGCTGGTTTCCCCATCGCAAACGGCTGTTCGACGACACCGAGCCTTTGGCGCCAACCCCGGGGTCGGGCGCCGAGGCGGTCGCGACATTCCGCGAATTGCTCGGACGGGGGTGATCGGTCATTGCCTCGGCGCGGCCAAGGTGGGAAAGCTGAACCGAAAGGCGGGGGATACGGAATGAGCGACGGACGCGACGGCAATCTCAAGCAGATCATTTGCATCAAGTGGGGGACGAAGTTCGGGCCGGAATACGTGAACCGCCTGCACGCGATGATCGCCCGCAACATCACGCCGCCATTCCGCCTGTTCTGCTTCACCGATGATGGCGCGGGGCTGCATCCCGACGTCGCCGTCAGGCCGCTGCCCGCCTTCACCTATGACGCGCCGCAGCGCACGCGCGGCAAATGGCCGAAGTCGCGGTTGTGGGGCGATCTGGGCGACGTCACCGGGGTCGTGCTGTTTCTGGACCTCGACGTTATTGTCACCGGCAACCTGGACGCGTTCTTCACCTTCGGTGATCCCGACGACACGATCCTGGGGCGCAATCCCAACACGCCGCTTGAAAAGATGGGCCAGACATCGGTCTATCGCATGCGCGTGGGCAAGCTGGCCCCGCTGCAGCAGATCTTCGCCGCCGACCCGCAGGGCGTAGCCGACAAGTATCGCTATGAACAGCGCTTCGTCACGCGCAACGCACCGGGTGGGGTCAAGTTCTGGCCGCGCGGCTGGCTGGCCCATTTCCGCTTCCACTGCGTCCCCGTCTTTCCCCTGAATTATATCCGGGAGGCCCGCATCCCCCGCGGCACGCGCATCGTCATGTTCCCGGGCAGCCTGAACCCGCCGGACGCCATCGCCGGCCGTTGGGACGAGGCCGACAAGGCGCGTCCGCCGCTGGAGCACCTGCGCGCGGCCTTCACCGGCGATCGGCGCGAAGGCTTCGTCAAGCATCTGCGCCACTATGTTCGCCCGACATCCTGGGTGGCGCAGCTGTGGCGGGAATGACCGGTGCCCCTGCCGCAAGCGCCGGACCGCCTGCCCGATGACATGGCCGCCGCCCTGGGCCACGCCGTCGCAAGCTTCGGCTTTCTTGAAGAGGCGCTGAAACGGGCCATCTTCTCGCTGACCCGCAAGGGTCTGGGGACGGACGCCAGCGACCTGGCCCTGCAGGCTTGGCTGCAGCGGGTCGAGGATATCGCCGACGACTCGCTCGGCACGCTGATCGACAGCTTCCTTGCGACCGCACGCCGGGCCGAAACACCCGATCTTGCCCCTCTGGCGCAAGAGCTGCCGCGGCTGCGCCGGCTGCGCAACCTTCTCTGCCACGCGTCCTGGCGCCCCGGCGAGATGCCCGGTGGATGGCACCCGACCTTCGTGAACACGCGCGGCGAAAGCTATCCGGGCGAACTGACGGCGCAGGACGTGCTGCAGATCCGCGACAGGACCCTGGCCGCCGCGCGCCGCATCGTCCGCATCATGCGTGCGACGGGCATCGAGGGCCGGTGGGCGGGACATGACGATCCGGAATGACGGCACCCGTCGGCGGCGCTGCCCCCCTCTCGAGCGGATCGGCCGACGGTATGATCGACGGGCTCCGTGCCTGCCGCATCGCCGGATGGTGCCGGGCCTTTCACGCGTTGCAACAGCCGCTCAGCCGCGCTAACACCCGCGAAATCAAGGATGAGAGGAACCCATGTCGTCCCCCCTCCGCCTCGGCATCGCCGGGCTTGGCACCGTCGGGATCGGTGTCGTCAAGATTGTCCAGAAACATGCTGACCTTCTGGCGCGCCGGTCGGGACGTGCGGTGACCATCACCGCGGTGTCGGCGCGCGACCGGATGAAGAACCGCGATGCCGACCTCTCCGCCTATCGTTGGGAGGCCGATCCGATGGCGGTGGCGACGGCCGACGACGTGGACGTCTTCATCGAGCTGGTGGGCGGCGACGCCGGCATCGCCCGCGACAGCATCGAGGCCGCGCTGCGATCCGGCAAGGATGTCGTCACCGCGAACAAGGCGCTTCTGGCCATGCACGGGCAGTCCTTGGCCGAACTGGCCGAGGGCCTGGGCCGCGTGATCCGGTTCGAGGCTGCGGTGGCGGGCGGCATCCCGGTCATCAAGTCGATGACCGAATCCCTGGCTGGCAACCGCGTCAGCCGCGTCATGGGCGTCATGAACGGCACCTGCAACTATATCCTGACGCGGATGGAAAGCGCGGGCCTGCCCTATGAGGCCGTCTTCGAGGAGGCCCGCCAGCTGGGCTATCTGGAAGCGGACCCGACGCTGGACGTGGGCGGGATCGATGCGGGCCACAAGCTGGCCATCCTGTCCTCGATCGCCTTCGGCACGCAGGTGAACTTCGACGCGGTCGAGATCGAGGGGATCGAACGCGTCAGCATCGACGACATCCGCCGCGCCGCCGACATGGGCTATCGTATCAAGCTGCTGGGCGTGGCGCAAATGACCGCCCGGGGGCTGGAGCAGCGCATGTCGCCCTGCCTTGTGCCAGCCGACAGCCCGCTCGGCCAGTTGGTCGGCGGCACCAACATGGTGGTGATCGAGGGCGACAGCGTCGGCCAGATCGTCCTGCGTGGGGCGGGCGCTGGCGAGGGTCCGACAGCCAGCGCGGTTCTGTCAGACATCGTCGAGATCGCCCGTGGCGTCCGCCTGCCCGTTTTCGGTGAACCCGCCGGGGTGCTGGTCGCGGCGCAACCCGCCCGCACGGCCGTTCCGGCCGCCTACTACATGCGCCTGGAGTTGCAGGACAAGCCGGGCGCCTTGGCCAAGGTTGCAACCGTCCTGGGTGACGCAGGCATCTCGATCGATCGCATGCGCCAATACGGCCAGCACAGCCCAGCCAGCGTGCCTGTCTTGGTCGTGACGCACAAGACCACGCCCGAAGCCATCGACTTTGCCATCGAGGCTTTGCCCCGCACCGGTGTCCTGGTCAGCGACCCGGTCGAGCTGCGCATCGAAGAGGTCTGAGGCAGGCGGCGCGCCGCCGTCCGGCCGGCGATGTTGAACGTGGCGCAGGCCGAAAGCTTACAAGCCCATCAGGACGCCCTCTTCTTGGAGGATGTGCCTCTACGCCCTCCACAGCGAAGCTCGGGTTCATCGCCTCCCGTCTCGTCCGTCCTTGGATATTCGAACGGACGAGACGGCCTGCTGCGGGGCATTCGAGGCAACGATATGCCGATGTCATTCTTGTTGTGAGACCGTCGAGAGAATGACTGCAGTACCTGCCTTCGCCTTCAGGGCAGAGGTTTGCGATCGCAGGAACCCGCCTGCTGTGACGGACCACTTTTTTTTCTGGCCCTGACGCCGGTGCGGCTGTGGCGCGACCAAGCCGGATATCGAGCATCAGGCGTCGTTCCGGCTTCAAGGGAGTGCCGCGACTTCAGGCGCTGCGCCGCCCTAGAGGCCGACCAGCGCCCGCGCGAAGTCCTCGGGCTCGAACGCATCAAGATCGTCGATCTGTTCACCGACGCCGATGGCATGGATCGGCAGGCCGAACTTGTCGGCGAGCGCCACAAGGACGCCGCCGCGCGCCGTGCCGTCAAGCTTGGTCATCACCAGACCCGACACATCAGCCAGCTTTCGGAACGTCTCGACCTGGTTCAGCGCATTTTGGCCGGTAGTGGCGTCCAGCACCAGCAGGGTGTTGTGCGGCGCCTCGGGGTCGCGCTTGCGGATCACGCGGACGATCTTGGCAAGTTCCTCCATGAGGTCCTGGCGGTTCTGCAGGCGGCCTGCGGTGTCGATCATCAGCAGGTCTGCACCCTCGGCCTCGGCCCGGACCATCGCGTCCCAAGCAAGACTGGCGGGGTCGCTGCCCTGCGGTGCGACCATGACCGGCACACCAGCGCGCTGCCCCCAGACCTGCAGCTGTTCGACGGCCGCCGCCCTAAATGTGTCGCCGGCCGCAATGACGACCGACTTGCCGGCCGCACGGAACTGGCTGGCCAGCTTGCCGATCGTCGTGGTCTTCCCCGCCCCGTTGACGCCGACGACCAGGACGACCTGCGGCTTTTTCGGATAAAGCGGCAGCGGGCGCGCCACCGATGCCATGATCCGGGCGATCTCTGCAGCCAGCAATTCCTTCAGCTCGGTCGACGACACCCTTCGCCCCATTCGGCCCTCGGCGATGTTGGCGGTGACGCGCAGCGCCGTGTCGACGCCCAGATCGGCCTGGACCAGCATGTCCTCCAGCTCTTCCAGCATGTCGTCGTCCAGCGCGCGGCGCGGCTCTTCGGCCTTTTCACCACGACCGAAAAGTCGACCGACCAGTCCCGGCTGGACCGGCTGGGGATGGGGCGTCGCCACCGGTGCCGGCATCTCGGCCGGAGGTGCCGGCGGAGCCTCGGGCGCCTCGCCCACGATATCGTCCAGCCCCGCCCCGATCTTGGACGAAGACCGCGTCAGCCGCTCGCGCAGTTTGGAGAAGAACGCCATGATCAGACCTTTCGATGCTGGGCGGGACCCTACAGCGTCGCGACAGCAAGGAAAACCCGCGGCACAGCCCGCCGCGGGTTTCCCGGATGCAAACATCTTGCAGCGCCCCGCCGGGGGCACCCTTCACCCGCGAAGGGCGCGGATCTCGGCGGCCAGCGCCTCGGTCGAGGCGTCGTGCCCACCGGACGCTTGGCCTTTCAGCAGCGGCTCGACCTTCAGCGCCAGTTCCTTGCCAAGCTCCACCCCCCATTGGTCGAAGCTGTTGATGCCAAGGATCACACCCTCGACAAACACCCGGTGTTCATAGAGCGCGACGATCTGGCCCAGCACGAACGGTGTCAGCTGTTCCATCAGCAGCGTGGTCGAGGGGCGATTGCCGGGGAACACGCGATGCCGCGCCTGGCGTTCAAGCTCGGGCCCCCCAAGCCCCTTTGCCTGCATCAGCGCCCGGGCCTCATCCAGGCTGCGGCCGCGCATCAGCGCCTCGGACTGCGCAAGACAGTTCGCGGCCAGCAGGATGTGGTGATGCGCCAAGTCGGGCTCATGACCCTTTGCGGCCAGGATGAATTCGCATGGCACGGGCGTCGTGCCTTGGTGGATCAGCTGATAGAAAGCGTGCTGGCCGTTCGTCCCCGGCTCTCCCCACACCACGGGGCCCGAGGCGATGGTCAGGTCACTGCCGTCCATAGCGACGCGCTTTCCGTTCGATTCCATCTCGAGTTGCTGCAGATAGGCCGGCAGGCGCAGCAGGCGGTTATCATAGGGCAGCACCGCGCGGGTGGGATACCCGCAGACCTGGTGATGCCAGATCCCGACCAGCGCCAGCATGGCGGGCAGGTTGGCCTGCAGCGGCGCGGTGCGGAAATGGGCGTCCATCGCCGCGCCGCCTGCCAAAAACTCGTCGAAACGGGCGGGCCCTATGGCCAGCATCAGCGACAGGCCGATCGGCCCCCAGACCGAATAGCGGCCCCCGACCCAATCCTCGAACCCGAAGACGCGCGTGCCGTCGATCCCGAAATCCGCAGTCATCTTCACGGCCGAGGAGAGGGCCACGAATTGCGACGCCGGGTCCTTCACCGACCCGGCCATCCAGTCGCGCGCGGTGCGGGCATTTGTCATCGTCTCGATGGTCGTGAAGGTTTTCGACGCCACGATCACCAGCGTCGTCGCCGGGTCCAGACCCTTCAGCGTGTCCGCGATGTCCGCGCCATCGACGTTGCTGACGAAATGTGTCCGCGGCCCGTCGTGATAGGGCGCCAGCGCCAGCACCGCCATATAGGGGCCAAGGTCCGATCCGCCGATACCGATGTTGACGACGTCCGTGATCCGACCGCCCTGCCCCGTGAAGCTGCCGTCGCGGACCTTCCGCGCGAAGTCTGACATGCGGGCATGGGTTTTGCGAACCGCGGGCATGACGTCCTGACCGTCCACCGTCACGCTGCCAGACAGGTTGCGCAGCGCCGTATGCAGGACCGCGCGGCCCTCGGTTTCGTTGATCCTCTCGCCTGCGAACATCGCGTCGCGCCGGGCCTCGACGCCCGCATCGCCTGCCAGCTTTATCAGCAGGTCACGTGCGTCCTTGTCGATCATCGTCTTGGACCAGTCGAAGACCAGCCCGTCGGCACGGGTCGTACAGGCGGCGGCACGGTCGGCGTCGTCGGCAAACAGCGCGTCGATGCGCCGATCGCCCTGTGCCTTGCGATGCGCGGACAAACGGTTCCAGATGTCGGACATGCGGTAGGAATCCCTCATTCGGCCCAGTGGACGGTTGCATCGTCAAGAAAGGCGCGGATTGGCGCCTGCAGGGGGTCCATGTGCTGCGCACGCTCAAGCGCGTCGCGCTTTTCGGGGCCCATGATCAGCACATGCAGGTTGATGGCGTCGGACAGCACCGGCCGCGTCAGGGTGATGCGCGGCTCTTCGGCGCCCTCGGCACGGATGGCCATCACCGGTGGCGCGTCCGGCGCCATCGCGGCCTGCAGGTGGTCGGCGCCGGGAAAGAGGCTGGCTGTGTGCATATCGTTGCCCATCCCCAGAAGCACCACGGTCAGCGGCAGGTGCGGGGCCAGCCGCTGCGCCAGACCGTCGACTGCCAGATCGGGCGAGGCATCACCGGTATAGAGATCGATATAGCTGGCCGCCGCCGCCTTGTCCTTCAGCAGGTGACGCCGCAGCAGGCGCGAGTTCGACCGCTTGTGATCGCCGTCCACCCAACGTTCGTCACCCAAAACCACGGTGACGCGGTCCCACTCGATATCGGCCCCGCTGAGGGTTTCGAACACCGGCGCGGGCGAAGTGCCTCCGGGCACGCAGAGCGTGGCGCTGTCGTTGCTCCGCAGATGCTGCGCCAGCTGCGAGGCGATACGGTCGGCCAGCGACAGCGCCAGCATCTCGCGGTCAGGATATTCCTTCAGTTCGACGGTCATGCCCTGATCTCCCTCCAGCGACGGTTGTCGCGATGCATCAGCCGCAACGCTTCGTCCGGCCCCGAAGATCCGGCGTCGTAGGGTTCCGGGCGGCGCTTGCCGTCCTCCCACGCGTCGATGATCGGATCGGTCCAGGCCCAGGCGGCCTCGACCTCGTCGCCGCGCATGAACAGGGTCTGGTTGCCGCGGATGACGTCCATGATCAGCCGCTCATATGCATCCGGCATGTCGGCACCCTCGGGGCCGAGAGCGTCGGCGAAAGACATGTCCAGCGGCACCTGCACCAGGCGCATGCCGCCGGGACCGGGCTCCTTGATCATCACCTTCATGTTCATGCCCTCGTTCGGCTGCAGCCGGATCACCAGCTCGTTGGCCTTGGGCACACCGCTGTCGTCGAAGATCGAATGCGGCGGTTCCTTGAAGGTAATCGCGATCTCGCTGGTGCGGGCGCGCAGCTTCTTTCCGGTGCGCAGGTAGAAGGGCGTCCCCTGCCAGCGCCAGTTCGAGATGCGCACCTTCATCGCGACATAGCTCTCGGTGCGCGAATCCGGGTTTTCGGCATCCTCCAGATAGCCGCTGTCGGTGCCGTCGGCCTGGTATTGGCCCCGCACGATATCGGCAGGCGCCACCGGCTCCAGCGCCCGGATGACCTTCAGCTTCTCGTCCCTGACGGCGTCGGGATCGAAGTGATAGGGCGGCTCCATCGCGATGAGGCACAGAAGCTGCATCATGTGGTTCTGGACCATGTCGCGGATCGCTCCGGACTTGTCGTAATAGCTGCCGCGCCCGGCGACGCCCACGGTCTCGGCCACCGTGATCTGCACGTGGTCGATGAACTGCGCATTCCACAGGGGTTCGAACAGGACGTTGGCGAAGCGGACGGCCATCAGGTTCTGGACGGTTTCCTTGCCCAGGTAATGGTCGATCCGATAGATCTGATGTTCATCGAAATGCTGCGCCAGCGTGGCGTTCAGCGCGCGGGCGCTGGCGCGGTCGCGTCCGAAGGGTTTTTCGACCACGATGCGGCTGTCGTTGTCGGCGATGCCGTGGCTTGCCAGACGCTCGGCGATATCACCAAAGAGCGATGGCGCGACCGAGAAGTAGAAGGCATGAACCGCGCCCGGCCGCATTCGGTCCTTCAGTTCCTGCCACCCGCCATCACCCTTGGCGTCGATCGAGACATAGCCCAACAGCCCCAGAAACTCGGCCAGCTGCGGATGTTCCTTGCGTACGCTGGTATGTTCGCAAATTGCCCTTGCGGTTTCGGCGCGGAAGTCATCGTCGCTCTGCTCGGTGCGGGCGGCGCCGATGATGCGGCTGGTCGGTGGGATCTGCCCCGCCTCGAACCGCCGGAACAGGCCCGGCAGGATCTTGCGATGGGCCAGATCGCCCGTGGCGCCGAAGATCACGAGGTCGAAGTCATCGACCGGAATGACACGCGAGACCATGCTGTCCTCCTTGCGGTTAGCGTCCGCCATATCTCTTGTTAGCGTTAACAGCAATGCGCTTCAACCTCTGACGACCTTGCCTAGCCTAGGAAGGCGGCAACGCTTCAACATCTGCTGCATAGACATCTGCCCGCCCGACAACGCGGCCTTCTGCTGCGCATCGGCCAGCGCCCGATCGACGGCTGCCGGATCTTGGTCGCGAAGATCCAGCAGGAACGCATCGGGGTGGATCGCGCGCAGCCCGATACCAGCCATCAGTCGCTGAGGAAAATCACGCAGGTTCGCGGTCACGATCAGCTCGGCACCCGCAGCCAGCGCGGCCTCGACCACGTGCCGGTCAGCGGGGTCGGGAAACGGCAGATCGATAGCCGCCTGCCCGTCCGAGCGCACTGCAGCCTGAGGAAAGCGCCGTCGCAGCATCGCGATCTCGGCCCCGGCCACCGCCTCCTGCTCGGGACTCAGCTGGGCGGCGGCCCGGCGCCATTCCTCGATGATCCGGTCGGACCACACCGCGTCAGAAAGACCGGCAGCGGTTAGATCGGTCAGGATCTCGCGCAGGATCGTCGGGAAAAGAACATTGGCGTCCAGGACGGCCCGCATCAGTCCAGCCGGAAGAACAGCGACTTCAGATAGCCCGTCTCGGCCAACTGCGGCAGGGTCGGATGGTCAGGCCCGGCCTGACCCGTGTGGATCAGCACCCCGCGCCGTCCGCCGCGCCCGATGCCGCGCGCGCTGACATTGCGGAACGCCGTCAGGTCTGCGGCATGGCTGCAGCTGCAAAGGACCAGATAGCCGCCCGGCGCGACCAGCGGCGCGGCGGTCTTTGCCACCCGTTCATAGGCTCTCAGCCCGGCCTCCAGCGCCGGTTTGGCGGGCGCAAAGGCGGGCGGGTCGCAGATGACGACATCGAAGCGGCGGCCCTGCTCGGCCAGTTGCTCCATCGCCTTGAAGGCGTCGGACTGCACGACCTCCAGCCGGTCGCTGGCGCCCATCGCATCGGCGCCGCCCTCTGCCAGCTTCAGAGCGGCGGCGCTGCCGTCCACGCAGGTCGCCTGCACCGCGCCCGCCGCAAGCGCGGCCAGTCCGAAGCCGCCGACATGGCTGAAGACATCAAGAACGGTGCCGCCCTGCACCAGCCGCTGCGCGAATGCGTGGTTCGGGCGCTGGTCGAAGAACAGCCCTGTCTTCTGCCCGCCCATCAGGTCGGCCAGATAGATCGCCCCGTTCATTTCCACCTGCACCGGCGCATCTGGCGCACTGCCCCGCAGAACCTCCATCCGCTCGGGCAGGCCCTCCAACCCTCGGGCGCGGCCCTGACCGTTCAGGATGACCGTTGTCACGCCTGCGACGTTGACCAGAGCGTCAGCGATATCGTCGGCCATCGCGTCCGCCCAGGCCGCGTTCGGCTGCATCACGGCCACATCGCCGAAGCGGTCGATTACCAGGCCCGGCAGGCCATCGGCCTCGGCGTGGACCAGGCGGTAGAACGGCGCAGCATAGAGCCTGGCGCGCATTTTCTGGGCGCGGGCCAAGCGGTTCTCGATCCAGGCGCGATCCACGACGGCACCGGCATCCCGGTCCATCATCCGCCCGATGATCTTCGAATTCGGGTTCACCGTCACGACGCCCAAGGGCTGCCGTTCGGCGTCCTCCAGCAAGGCCATGCCGCCGGGCGGCAGGGCGCGAGTGCGGCGGTCCAAAACGGCCTCGTCTGCGAAAACCCAGGGAAAGCCGTGGCGGATCGCCTGCGGCTTGGCCTTCGGACGCAGTCGGATGACAGGCAGATCGGGCATAGGTTAAATCCTTTCGCTGCCGATCTGGCACGCCGACAGGCCTCGCACAAGCCGCAGCACC
>JAYZBS010000153.1:0-2236 GCA_036338635.1 Pseudomonadota bacterium
GGCGTCGAAGGCGCTGGCGATGATGCGCGTCAGGGGGCGGCCCTCGGGGCGGATCGTCAGTGCGGCCTCGTCCAGTGTCACCAGGTCGCCATAGCGCGCGGCAAGGGTGGCCAGGGTGGCGTCCAGCGTGGCGGCCTGGGCGCCGAATGCCTGACGCAGGGCGGCGCGGTCGAGGCGGAAGTCGCACATCAGCATCTCGATCGCGCGGCCGCGCAGCAGGTCGTCGCCCTGCATCATGTGGCCACGGGTGCCCGGCAGCTCTCCGGCCTGGATCCGCTGCAAATAGGCGGCGGTGGCGGGCGCGTTCTGCACGTATCCCGTGGGCAGGCGCGAAATCGACGACGCCCCCAGCCCGATCAGCGTCGGGCAGGTGTCATCCGTATAGCCCTGGAAGTTGCGCCGAAGATGGCCGCTTTGCGCGGCGCGGGCCAGATTGTCGGCGGGTTTGGCGAAATGATCGATGCCGATGGCGCTTAGGCCCGCACCGATCAGGCGTGCGGCGGCGTGCACGGCCAGCCCATGACGGTCGGTTTCGCCTGGCAGGGCGGCCTCGTCGATCAGCTGCTGGCGCTTGGCGACCCAGGGCACATGGGCATAGCCGAAGAGCGCCACGCGGTCGGGATCCAGCGCCAGCACCTTGGAGATCGTGTCGTCCAGCCGGGCAATGTCCTGATGCGGCAGCCCATAGACCAGATCCGCATTGAGCGAGGTGATGCCAGCCGCGCGCAGATCCTCGACACAGGCGCGGGTCACGTCATGGGGCTGCATCCGACCGATGGCCTTCTGCACCATCGGGTCAAAATCCTGAATGCCAAGCGAGGCGCGGTTCATGCCTTCCTGGGCCAGGGCGGCGATCTTGTCGCGGTCGACCAGCGTCGGGTCGATCTCGACCGAGAATTCGTGGTCCTCTGTCGGGGGGATCACCGCGCGCACGGCTCTAGCCAGCCGGTGGATCAGATGTGGCGGCAGGATCGTCGGCGTGCCGCCGCCCCAGTGCATCCGCCCCATGCGCAGCCCCTGCGGCAGGATCGGCTTCAGCAGCGCCAACTCCTGCTCCAGCGTGCCGATGTAGCTTTCAACGGGGGAAAGGGTCTTTGTGCCCTGCGTGCGGCAGGCGCAGAACCAGCACAGCCGCTCGCAGAAGGGTATGTGGAGGTAGACCGAGACGGGTTCGTCCGGGTTCAGCGCGGCGAGCGCTTTGACCTGGTGAGCGGCACCGACCTCGGGCGAAAAGACCGGGGCGGTGGGATAGGAGGTGTAGCGGGGCACCCGGGCGTCGAAGAGGCCGAGGGATCTGAGGCGGTCGATCTGTTTCATACGCTTCGTATGTGCCTTTTCCGGGTCGTGAACGTTGCGCAGGATCAAGTTCAGAACGGAAAGGGCGATGCGCCGATCAAGGATCCATGCAGGTGAAGGGCGGCGACCCAGATCAGCAGGCCGATGATGGCCCGGATTGTCAGCGGACGCGCGTTGTCGTGGAGCCAGGCTCGGTCGGTCAGGGGGAGTAGAGAGAATGTAGCTGTGGCGGAGAAGAATGCCGTGGCTTCGGCGCCGAATGAACGGCGGGCTTTCGCGTCGAAAGCGGGGATGGCGGCGAGGGCCATGAAGCTGAAGCTGCCGAAGAGGATGACGTGGGCGAGGTCACCATTCGGCACGAGATGCGCCCCGGCCCAAAGCGCCAGGGCGAGGAACAGCGGGTGCCGGGTAATGGCTGCGAAACCCGGAAGGTCGGGATCGACGATGGTGTCGCGCTTCCCCCCGAGCGTGAAGGGGTTTCGCAGGCCGAAGCCGCAGGTGACCAGAACGGTGGCGAGCGGGAGGGCGATGTTGGGGACCCATCTGGTCCAGGGCGCCTGTGACCAGAGCTCGACATACGGCGCACGACCCGCGGCGACGATGACCCAGACGAGCAGGGCGAGGGACAGCAGCCCGTAGGCCGTGAAATACACGCGCCGCCCGACCGCGCCGATCAGCCCGTCGCGCAGGCCGCCGATGCGCGGCAGAAAGTGGCTGGCGACGAAGATCGCCAGTGCGAGCGTGTATTCCGTCCATCCGGTCATCAGCTTTCGGCTTTCTCCATCAGTCGCACGATGTGACAGGCGAAGGCGTAGGTCGCGGGCAAGCCGATGACCAGCCCCCCGGCGGCGGATTGCCAGGGCGTCAGGACGGGTAAGCCCATCCATGACCCGATGAGCGACGCGAAGAAGAGGTTCACCCCCATGGCGCCGGCCCCGAA
>JAYZBS010000154.1:0-7575 GCA_036338635.1 Pseudomonadota bacterium
GCTGCGTCAGATCGGCACCGTGGACCGCATCCCGGAATTCATCGCCCGTGCCAAGGACAAGGACGATCCGTTCCGCCTGATGGGCTTCGGTCACCGCGTCTACAAGAACTTCGACCCGCGGGCGAAGGTCATGAAGGAATCTGCCGACGAGGTTCTGGATCTGCTGGGCGTGGCAGACAACCCAACCCTGCAGGTCGCCAAGGAGCTGGAGCGCATCGCGCTGGAAGACGACTATTTCGTCTCGAAGAAGCTCTATCCGAACGTCGACTTCTATTCGGGCATCATCCTCGAGGCGATGGGCTTCCCGACCTCGATGTTCACGCCGATCTTCGCGCTGTCGCGCACGGTCGGCTGGATCGCCCAGTGGAAAGAAATGATCGGCGATCCGCAGAACAAGATCGGTCGTCCGCGCCAGCTTTATGTGGGCAGCGACAAGCGCGACTATATGGATGTGAGCGACCGCTGATCGACGGGACCTGCGACATGAAGCCCTGCCGCCTGACGGTGGCAGGGCTTTTGCCTGTCTGTGTCCCATGGAACGCCACTTGAAAGGCGGGCGGCGCGGTGGCAAGTGAGCCGGTATGAATGACCATGATCAGGCAGGGGCGCCGCGGCTGGCGCTGGTGACGGGGGCTTCCCGAGGGCTGGGGGCGGCGCTGGCCGAAGGGCTTGCGCGGCGAGGTTTCCACGTGATGGCGGTCGCCCGCACGGTCGGCGCGCTGGAAGAGCTGGATGACAGGATCCGGGCCGGTGGCGGACAGGCCACTCTGGCTCCGATGGATGTGACCGATCCGGCCGCGATGCAGCAGATGGTTCAGGCGATCCATGCCCGATGGGGTGGGCTTGCCCTTTGGGCGCATTGCGCGGTCCATGCCGCGCCGCTGGCCCCGGCGCCGCAGATCGAGGGGCGCGACTGGTCCAAGTCGATGCTGACGAATGTCGAGGTCACGCGCGGACTGATCGCCCTGCTGGAGCCTTTGCTACGCCTGGGAGATGGAACGGCCCTGTTCTTTGATGATGCGCGCGGCGGGCAGAAGTTCTTCGGGGCCTATGGCGCCACCAAGGCCGCGCAGATCGCCCTGGCCCGCAGTTGGCATGCTGAGACGGTGCAGACAGGACCGCGCGTTGTCATCGACGCGCCGGCGCCGATGCCGACGGCGGTTCGTGCCCGCTTCTATCCAGGCGAAGACCGCAGCGCACTGACGCCATGCCGGGACGAGGCTACACGGATTCTGAACAACCTCTGACCCGGCACCAGGAATTTCGTGCCGCGACGGCGGGGGGCTGCCTGCCCCCCCGCACCCCCCGGTCGGCGCGCGGAACCTTAGCCCAAGGGAGCGGTCGCGGCGTCGAGCCACGCCTGTTCGGCCGGGTCCAGGTGGTCGCGCAGTTCCTGCCGCACCCAGGCGTGATAGTCGTCGACCCACGCCACCTCATCCGCGGAAAGGGCGGCCCGGTCGATCAGGCGGCGATCAATGGGACAGAGCGTCAGCGTCTGGAAGCCCAGCATCTGCCGGCCGGGTTCCGCGTCGGCCTCTGCGACGACGACCAGGTTCTCGATCCGGATGCCGAAGCTGCCCTCGCGGTAGTACCCGGGCTCGTTCGACAGGATCATCCCCGGCTCGAGCGCCATGTCGCTGGCGCGGCTGATCCGCACGGGGCCTTCGTGAACGCAGAGCGCCGCGCCCACGCCGTGGCCGGTGCCGTGGTCGAAATCGAGGCCCTGCTGCCACAGGAACTGCCGCGCCAGAGCATCCAGGTGCGCGCCGGCGACGCCCTTCGGAAAGCGCGCCCGGCTGAGAGCGATCATTCCGCGTAGGACAGCGGTAAATGGCTGGACGGCCTCGGACCTGACCTGGCCAACCGCCACCGTGCGGGTGATGTCGGTTGTGCCGTCGGCATACTGCCCCCCGGAATCGATCAGCAGAAGCTCTCCGCTCGACAGGCGGCGGTTCGTCATCTCGGTGACGCGGTAATGGACGATGGCGCCGTTCGGGCCCGCGCCCATGATCGTATCGAAGCTGATGTCGAGGATACCGGCCTCGCGGCGCAGATCCTCGAGGCGGCGGACGACGTCGATCTCGGTCAGCGACGCCGGGTCCTGCGCGTCCAGCCAAGCCAGCAGCCGCACCATCGCGAGCCCGTCGCGATGATGGGCAGCGCGCATGCCGGCCAGTTCGGCCGCATTCTTCCGGGCCTTGGGCAGGATCGCGGGGTCGGGTCCGCGCACCACATCGGTCCCGGCGTCGTCCAGGATGCGGAACGCCGCTTCGGGCGCACTGCCCGGATCCAGGCGGACCGGACCTTCCAGGTCGATCAGCGCAGCGGAGAGCGAATCGTGCGGCAGGATGCTGACCTCGTTGCCCAGATGCGCGCGCAGGTCGTCGTCGAACTTGGCGGGATCGGCGAACAGCGCCAGGTGGCCGCTGTCAGACAGCACGGCAAAGGACTGGACCACCGGGTTCTTTGGCAGATCGCTGCCACGGATGTTCAGCAGCCATGAGATCGAATCCGGCAGGGTCATCAGCGCCGCCGCCTGGCCCGCCGCCTTCAGTTCGGCAGCCAGCCGGGACCGTTTCTGGGCAGAGGTTTCCCCGGCAAGCTCGGTCGGATGGATGCGCGCGGCCCCGACCGGGGGGGCGGGGCGATCTGGCCAGATGGCATCGACCGGGTTGCTCTCCAGCGCGATCAGCGCGATCGAACTGCCTTGCAGGGCGGCCTCCATGGTCTCGATCTCTCTCCGCGTGTGCAGCCACGGATCGAAGCCGACGCGCCCGCCCTGCGGCAGCGCCTCTCGCAGCCAGTCCGACGGGCGCTTTTCTGGCCAATCGACCGGGGTGAAGTGGCGCAGGTCGATCTGGCCGCGGACCTGCACCCGATACCGGCCGTCAACGAAGACGCCAGCCCGGTCCAGCGTCGCGATGGCAAAGCCCGCGCTGCCGGTGAAGCCGGTCAGCCAAGCCAACCTTGCGTCTGCCTCGGCCACATATTCACCCTGGTGGACATCGGCGCGGGGCACGATGACGGCCGAGAGGTCCTGATCGCGCATCACGCCCCTCAGGGCCTCAAGCCGGGCCGCGTGGTCGCCGCCGCCGGCGGGGTCTTCGAAGGTCTGGAAGCTCACAGTGCGATGGCCTTCATGATCTCGGGTTCGATGACCTGCACGCCCGGCAGGCCCGCGGCCAGTGCGCCCGCATCCTGTTCCAGCGCGGGGAAGGTCTTGTAGTGGCAGGGAATGACGGTCTTGAAGTTGAAATAGCGCTTGGCCGCATAGGCCGCACGGGTCATGTCCATGGTGAAGTGGCCGCCCGCGCACAGGATGCCGATGTCCGGCTTGTGAAGGTCGCCCATCCACTCCATGTCCGCCATGATGTCGGTGTCGCCCGAGACGTAGATCACCCGCCCCTCGCCCGCAATCATGTAGCCAGATTCGTGGCCTGCATAGATCGGCCCCTGAGGGCCGTTGATGGAACTGGAATGCGAGGCGTTGACCATCGTCACCTGCGCGCCGCCCAGATCGACGGTCCCGCCCTTGTTGAAGCCCGTGCCCTCGATGCCTTCCGATTCCTGCCAGAAACTGATCAGGTCGAAGATGCCGACGACCGGGATCTTCAGCTCCTTGGCGATCGAAAGCGTGTCGCCGCTGTGGTCGCCATGTCCGTGAGTCAGAAGGATGTGCGTCGCGCCCCTGATCGCGTCCTCGCGCGCGCCGTCGGGGAAGGCGGGGTTGCCTGTCATCCAGGGATCGATCAGGATCACGGCATTCTCGATTTCAAGCCGAAAGCCGGAATGGCCAAGCCAGGTCAGGTTCATCGGGTCCTCCTTGATGGTCAGGTTAGCGGCCGCATTGCGCACTGACCAGAACCCCCGGCAGGGGCCGCGGGTTGCGTCAGACCGCTGCGGCGTCGTCCAGGCGCAGTCGCAGGCGTTCGCGGCCGCCCCAGGTGGACAGCTCCAGCTTGCCGGCCAGATGGAAACGCCGCCCCTTTGCGCCGATCAGGCCCGGTCCCAGAGGCCCGTCCATCGCGCCCCATGCCACCGCCTCCAGCGCCGGTGCGCCGGGGCTGCGGAAGGACAGGCGCAGGTGCCGATCGCCCATCGTGGCTGCGCTGTCGATCAGCTGGTCGGCGAAGGCGAAGCGCGGGGCGGGGGCGGCCTGCCCATAGGGGCCCGCATCCTCAAGCATCCGATACATCTGCGGCGTGGCACCCGAGCCTTCCAGCAGCCCCGAGATGCGCAGGTCGCGCGTTCCGCTGCGCCCGGCCAGGTCGCGGCCGATCAGTTCGGCCAGACGCTCCATCGCGGGGGCGATCTTCGCCTCCTCGACGGTCAGCCCGGCGGCCATTTCGTGACCGCCGCCCTTCAAAAGCAGCCCCTCACGCGCCAGCCGCTGGATCGCGCGGCCCAGATCGACGCCCGGAACCGAACGGGCGCTGCCCTTTCCGATTCCGCCGTCAATTCCGATGACGACCGATGGAAGGTCCGTCGCCTCTTTCAAGCGGGCCGCGACGATGCCGACGACGCCTGGATGCCAGCCGGCGCCGGCCGCCCATGACAGCTGAGCGCTCCCGCGCGCCTCGACCTGCGCCAGCGCCTCCAGCCGCACCGCAGCCTCGATGGCGCGGCGGTCGCGGTTCAGGTCGTCCAGCTGCCGGGCCAGATCCGCCGCTTGTCGCGGATCGCGGCAGGAGAGGCAGAGCGCGCCCAAATCGGCCCGCCCGACGCGGCCGCCGGCGTTGATCCGCGGGCCCAGCAGGAAGCCCAGGTGAAAAGCTGCCGGCGGTCCGTCCAGTCGCGCGACGTCAGACAACGCCACCAGGCCGGTGCGCTGCCGCCGCGCCATGACGGCCAGCCCTTGCCGGACGAAGGCACGGTTCACACCGACCAGCGGTGCCACATCGGCGACGGTCGCCAGCGCCACCAGGTCCATCATCGCCATCAGGTCGGGTTCCGGCAGCCCCTTGGCCCGCAACAGCCGCCCGGCCTGTACCAAGGTCAGGAAGACCACGCCGGCCGCGCATAGGTGGCCCAGGCTGCCATCCTCGTCAGCGCGGTTCGGGTTTACGACGGCCAGCGCCGGCGGCAGCGTCTCGCCGCCCAGATGGTGATCCAGCACGACAACGTCGCAACCCCGGGCGGCCGCCAGCGCGTCATGGCTCAGCGTGCCGCAGTCGACGCAGACGATCAGGTCGTGGTCTTGGGCCAGCGCCTCCATCGCGGGCACGTTCGGCCCATAGCCCTCGTCGATGCGGTCCGGAATATAGAGCGTCGCCTGCCGGCCCATCTGGTGCAGCCAGTCGATCAGCAGCGCCGCCGAGGATCCGCCGTCGACGTCATAATCGGCAAAGATCGCGATCCGCTGCCCCGCGACGGCCGCCTGCACCAGGCGCTCGGCCGCCGCGCCCATGTCGCGCAGCAGCAGGGGGTCCGGCAGCAGGTCGCGCAGCCTGGGTGTCAGGAAGCCCGCCGCTTCGGAGGGCTCAATCGCGCGCTCGGCCAGTACCCGCGCCACCGGCAGCGGCAGCGCCGCCTGCTGCGCCAGGCCCTCGGCCCGCCGCTCGAGCGCCGCATCCGGGCCGATCCAGCGCCGCCCCGTCAGCGAGCTGTCGATTCCCAGAAACGCCACTCTGCCTCTTCTTCCTTGTCCAGCCATCCCGGGAGAGTCCCGGAGCGGGACGGGGGGCAGCGCCCCCATACCTCACTTGATCGGGTTGCGATAGATCATCCGCCGCACAGATCCGGTCTTGGACCGCATCAGGATCGTCTCGGTCGTCAAATAGCCGGGCTCGCGCTTGACCCCTGCCACGATCGACCCGTTGGTCACCCCGGTCGCCGCGAAGATAACGTCGGCCGTCACCAGATCGTCGCGGGCATAGATCCGGTCCAGGTCGGTGATCCCGGCCTTGCGGGCGCGGCCCTTTTCGTCGTCGTTGCGGAACAGCAGCCGGCCCCACATCTGGCCGCCCATGCATTTCAGCGCCGACGCCGCCAGGACGCCCTCGGGCGCGCCGCCCGATCCCATGTACATGTCGATGCCGGTCAGTTCGGCCTCGGCCGTGTGGATCACGCCGGCCACGTCGCCATCGGTGATCAGGCGGATCGCGGCGCCGGTTTCGCGAACCTCTGCGATCATGTCCTCATGGCGCGGACGCTCGAGGATGCAGACCGTGATGTCGCCAGAGGACACGCCACGAGCCTTGGCCAAGGCATGGACCCGTTCGGCCGGGGTCATGTCCAGACTGATCACGTCGGTCGGATAGCCCGGACCAATCGCCAGCTTGTCCATGTAGACGTCTGGCGCGTGCAGCAGCGTCCCGCGTGGCGCCATGGCGATGACGGTCAGCGCGTTCGGCATGTCCTTGGCGGTCAGCGTGGTCCCCTCCAGCGGGTCCAGCGCGATGTCGACGTCGGGGCCTTCGCCGGTGCCGACCTCCTCGCCGATGAACAGCATCGGCGCCTCGTCACGCTCACCTTCGCCAATGACGACGACGCCCTTGATGTCCAGCATGTTCAGCTGGTCGCGCATGGCGTTGACGGCGGCCTGGTCGGCGGCCTTCTCGTCGCCGCGGCCGATCAGGCGGGCCGAGGCATGGGCTGCGGCCTCGCTGACGCGGGCCAGGCCCAGTGACAGCATCCGGTCGTTGAAATCCTTGGGCGCGGTCATGTGGCTGGTCCCTCTCTCCTTGCCTTCAACGGTGTCTTAGGGGGCGGGGCAGGGGGCGGCAAGGGTGACGGCGCTAACGGCTCAGCTTTCCGAAAGCTCCAGCGACAGCGCATGGATCTGCGGCACGATGTCGCCAAGCGTGGCATGGACCAGGCGATGCCGCTGCAGCCGCGACATCCCCTTGAACGCGGGCGAGGCGATGCGGATATGGAAATGGCTCTCTCCGCCATCGCGAAAGCCGGCATGCCCGCGGTGGCTTTCGCTGTCGTCGCGAATCTCCAGCGCGGTGGGCTGCAGCGCGATCAGTCTTGTCCGCATCTTGTCGGCGATCATCCGGTCATCCTTTCGTCAAGGTCTTTCATGTGCCGCCAAATACCCTAAACTGCCGCCTCCGAGTCGCAAAGGTGCCCCTCCATGAGCAAGAACGACCCGTTCGGTTTCGACATTTCCGCCGCCAAGGACAAGAAGCGCAAGACCAAGGGGCGGCGCGGGATGTCCGGCGCCTTCGAGACATCGACCCGCATCTGCGAGCGCGAGGGCTGCAACGAGCCCGGCCAGTACCGCGCACCCAAGAATCCGCGCAATCTTGATGACTATTTCTGGTTCTGCAAGGAACACGTGCGCGAGTACAATGCGAACTGGAACTATTTCCAAGGCCAGTCCGAGGAGGAGTTCCAGCAGTTCATCGACAACGCCACCGTCTGGGAACGTCCGACCAAGCCGTTCGGCAAGTCGGCGCAGGAGGACAAGTGGGCACGTCATGGGGTCAGCGACCCGCTGGAGATCCTGGGCGCCAACGGCACCGCGCCCGAGGCGCGCGCCCAGTCGGCTGCCCGCAAGCTGCCCCCGACCGAGCGTCGGGCGCTGGATATCCTCGAAGCGAAGGACAGCTGGACGCGCACGGAAATCCG
>JAYZBS010000155.1:0-19111 GCA_036338635.1 Pseudomonadota bacterium
CGATCCGCCGAAATCCACATCCGGGTCGCCCTTGTCGATCGCTTCAACGCGCTCGGCACAGCCGAGGTCGTCCGCATGGCCTGAGCACCGACGGGAAAGGGCCACTCACACCTCAGGCCGCCGTTCTGTAACAACGCCTCCTGGCTAGGTCATTCGTCAACATGACCTAGCCCCCGAGAAAAAGAATCAACTATACAGGCAAGGTGCGGACGCGCTAGACAAAGCCCAGAGTTCTTCGGCCGCGGGTGCTGCGCCCGCAGGCCACCACGACACGTCACGATGGGGATCTGCGATGAAACGGCGTCTTGCCTCTGTCCTTCTGTCCACGGCGCTGGTCGCCACGCCTGCGCTGGCCGCCGATCCCGCTGCGGTCGTGCAGCACTATGCCGACATGGCCCAGGCCGAGTATGCCGACAGCCTTCAGGCGGCACGTGATCTGCGGGCCGCCGTTGGCGCGCTTGTCGCCTCGCCCTCGGACGACACGTTGACCGCCGCGCGCAAGGCGTGGCTGGCGGCGCGCGTTCCCTATCAGCAGACCGAGGTGTTCCGCTTCGGCAACCCGGTGGTCGATGACTGGGAAGGCCGCGTCAATGCATGGCCGCTGGACGAGGGGCTGATCGACTATGTTGCCGACGGCTCGGCCCAGAACGAGGAGAACGACCTGGCGGGGCTGAACGTCATCGCCACGCCGCGCTTTACCCTGTCGGGCACGGAAATCGACGCGACGAAGATCGTGCCCGAGCTGATCTCGGACACCCTGCACGAGGCCGACGGCGTCGAGGCGAACGTCGCTTCTGGCTATCATGCCATCGAGTTCCTGCTGTGGGGGCAGGACCTGAACGGGACGGGCCCCGGCGCGGGTCAGCGGCCCCATACCGATTTCGTGCAGGGCGAGGGCTGCACCGGCGGGAATTGCGACCGCCGCGCGGCCTATCTGCAAGCTGCGACCGACCTGCTGGTCAGCGACCTCGAGGAGATGGTCGCGGCCTGGTCCGAGGGTGGCGAGGGGCGCGAGGCCGTCACCGCCGATCCGCAGGCGGGCCTTCTGGCGATGCTGACCGGCATGGGCAGCCTGTCCTATGGCGAGCAGGCGGGCGAGCGCATGAAGCTGGGCCTGATGCTGAACGACCCCGAGGAAGAGCATGACTGCTTTTCCGACAACACCCACAACAGCCACTATTACGATGGGCTGGGCATCCGGAACGTCTATCTGGGCACCTATTCCCGCATTGACGGGACAGTGCTGACCGGCCCCTCGCTGGCGGATCTCGTGGCGGCGAAGGACCCCGAGGTGGACCGGCAGCTGCGCGCGGAACTGGACGCCTCGGTCGGCAAGCTGATGGAGATCAAGACCGCCGCCGAGGGGGGCATGGCCTATGACCAGATGCTGCAGGCCGGGAATGCCGAGGGTGAGGCCCTGATCATGGGCGCCGTGGATGCGCTGGTGACGCAGACGGCCTCGATCGAGCGGGCGGTCGGGGTCCTGGGCCTCTCCGATCTGACGGTCGCGGGGTCTGACAGCCTCGACAACCCGACGGCGGTGTTCCAGTAAGGGCGCCATGACCACGGCAGGGCGATTTTCCGGACGAACGGCACGGGCGCTGGCACTGCTGGCGCTGCTGGCCGCGCCAGCCCTGGGCCAGAGCTTGGACGACCGGCACCTGGACGTGATCCCCCGCACGCCCGAGGAGACCGAACGGATCAGGGCGATCCTGGCGCCACCCACCGATTTCGACCGGGCCGAGCCGTTCGAGGCCAATCCGGGCGGCGCCGCCACCACCCGCGCGCGCGACAGCGCCGATGCCTTCAGCCAAGCGTCGGCCAACATGCCCTTCGCGCGAGAGATGGACTTCAAGCTGGGCAATGCCCTCTTCCGCAAGACCTGGGTCGCCTCGCCGTCGTCGACCCTGGCCTCGGACGGGCTGGGGCCGATCTACAACGCGCGGGGTTGCCAGGACTGCCACCTGAAGGATGGGCGCGGCCATGTGCCGACGGGACCCAACGATGCGCGCGTGTCGATGTTCCTGCGGCTGTCGGTGCCCGGTGGCGACGCGCCCGACGGCATCGAGGAATGGCTGTCGACCAGCCCCGAGCCGAACTATGGTGGCCAACTGCAGGATTTCGCCACCTTCGGCCTGAAGGCCGAGGGCAAGCTGGAAGTGAGCTATGACGAGCGTCCCGTGACGCTCTCGGATGGGGCGGTCGTGTCACTGAGGGTGCCGCATTACGACATCAGCGACCTTGCGGACGGGCCGCTGGCGGCGGATGCGATGCTGTCGCCGCGCATCGCGCCGCAGATGATCGGGCTGGGCCTCCTCGAGGCGATCCCGGCGGCCGAGATCCTGTCACGGGCCGATCCCGGCGACACCGATGGCGACGGCATCTCGGGTCGGGCGCAGATCGTCATGTCCACTCATCTCGGCGTGCCGATGCTGGGGCGCTTCGGCCTGAAGGCCGGCAATCCCACGGTTCTCGACCAGTCGGCCGAGGCTTTCGCTGGCGACATGGGCCTGTCGAACCCGCTGCGCCCGCACCCGCATGGCGACTGCACGGCCGCGCAGGCCGCCTGCCTGGCGGCCCCCGTTGGCCAGGAGCCCGGCATCCGCGAGGGGCTTGAGGTCGATGGCCAGAGCCTGGACCTTGTCGCCTTCTACGCCCGCAACCTGGCCGTGCCGGAGCGCCGGGACGTCGACGATCCGCAGGTGCTACGGGGCAAGGCGGTGTTCCACGAGCTTGGCTGCGCGGATTGCCACACGCCGAAGCACGTCACCCACCGCCTGCAGGACCAGCCCGAGCAGAGCTTCCAGCTGATCTGGCCCTATACGGACCTTCTGCTGCACGACATGGGCGAAGACCTGGCCGACAACCGCCCCGAGGGTCGGGCCACGGGGCGCGAATGGCGCACGCCGCCGCTATGGGGGATCGGCCACACCAAGGCCGTCAGCGGTCATACCGAGTTCCTGCACGACGGCCGCGCCCGCAACCTGCTCGAGGCGCTGCTGTGGCACGGTGGAGAGGCCACGCGCGCCCGCGATGGCGTCATCGCCCTGTCTGCCATCGACCGCGACGCCGTGCTGGCCTTTCTGGAGAGCCTTTGATGTTCCGATTTCTGTTCCTGATCGCCTCACTGTCCGCCTCGGCGGCGGTGGCCGATGTCGCCGAGGTCGTGGGCGACCACATCCTGCCGCGCCACCAAGCCTTCGCGCAGGCGGCAGAGGACTTGGCCGACGCGGCCAATGAAAGCTGCGACGCACAAGACCTCGTTCCGGCGTTCCAGTCCGCCTATGATGGCTGGATGGGCATCCAGCACATCCGCGTCGGCCCGATCGAGGAAGAGGGACGCGGGCTGGCGATCTCGTTCTGGCCGGACCCCAAGGCAATGGGGGAACGGGCGCAGCGCGACCTGCTGCAAGGCGACGCCTCGCGGCTGCAGCCCGACAGTTTCGCCCAGCAGTCGGTGGCGGCCCGGGGCCTGACCGGGTTGGAACGGCTTCTTTATCCGCCGCAGCCATGGCCCGCGGACACCTGCCAGCTGATCCGCGCTACCGCCAGTGACCTTGCCCGGCTGGCGGACGAGCTGCGCGATGGCTGGGCCGACGGTTTCGGCCCGTTGCTTCTGTCCGCGGGAGAGCCCAAGAACACGCGCTTCCTGTCGCAGGCCGAAGCGCGCCAACTGCTGTTCACGCAGGTCGTGACGGGGCTTGAATACATCAAGGACCAGCGCCTGGGGCGTCCACTGGGCAGCTTTGACCGGCCGCGCCCCGAACGGGCCGAGGCCATTGCGTCGGGACGCAGCCTGCGCAACGTGACGCTGTCGCTGGAGGCGATCCGAGAGATGGTCGCCGCCCTGTCCGGTGAGGCGCCACGGACGCTGGCTGCGCTGGACCGGGCAATCGGACTGGCCGAGGCCCTGACCGACCCGGTCCTCGCCGGAACCGCGAATCCTCAGGGACGCCTGAAGGTCGAGATCCTGCAGCAGGCGGTCGATGCCGCGCAGCAAGAAGCCGTCGCCGAGCTTGGCCCGGCGCTTGGCGTCACGACGGGCTTCAACGCGATGGACGGTGACTGATGGCGACGCGGCGCGGCTTTCTGGCGGGCTTGGCCGCCCTGACGCTTCCGGTGCCCTGCTGGGCGGATGTCGGCGCGCCGGCCTGCCTGGCGGCCGGGAAGCAGGGTGAGCGTTTCGTGCTTCACGGGCTGTCATCAGCGGGGCAAAGCCTGTTCGCGATCGATCTGCCCGGTCGCGGTCATGCGGCGGCCGCGCATCCGCAGCGCCCGCTGGCGGTTGCCTTTGCAAGGCGGCCGGGGACCTTCGCACTGGTGCTCGACTGCCTGGACGGCTCGGTCAGGCACCGGCTGTCGCCGCCCGAGGGCCGCCAGTTCAACGGCCACGGCGTCTTTTCAGCCGATGGCTGGACGCTGTTCACGTCCGAGGTGGTCGCCGAAGGCTCGGCGGGGCGCATCGGGATCTGGGACACCGCCGGCTTTCGCCGTATCGGCGAATGGGCCTCTGGCGGCATCGGTCCGCACGACCTAAAGCGGCGGGATGACGGGTCGCTGATCGTGGCGAATGGCGGCATCGCCACCGACCCGACCGATCGCAGCAAGCTGAACGTCGACAGCATGCGACCGAACCTGGCCCATCTGACGGCCGACGGGCGCATCGCACATCTGGCCGAGCTTCCGCCGGAGCTGTCGCGGAACTCGATCAGGCACCTGGCTCTTGGCCGCGACGGTCGCGTCGCCTTTGCCATGCAATGGGAGGGTGATCCCGCCGAGGCCGTTCCCCTGCTGGGCCTGTGGCAGCCAGGGCAGGCGCCAGTGCTCTGCCCGCCCCGCCCCGCCGAGGCGATGCGGATGCGCGGTTATGCCGGATCGATCGCGATGGCCTCGAACGGCTTGATCGCCATCACCTCGCCGCGCGGCGGGGTCGTCATGATCCATGACGCCGACGGGGCGCATCTGGCGACCCACGCACGCGCCGATATCTGCGGGGCGGCGCCGCAGGGCACGGGTTTTCTGCTGACCGACGGAAGCGGCGTGATGTGGTCGGGCGACCAGGCGGGCCTTCGGCTGCTGTCGACGGACGGTCCTGCTTGGGACAACCACCTGGTCGCGCTGACCTGAGCCCGCCTTGGCCCTGCTTGCGGGTTCAGCGATCAGCTGTCCGACTTGTGCTGTGGCTTGCCCTTGCGCTTGGTCGCAGCCATGTCGTGCAGCTCTTTTTCGGACATGGACTTCTCCATGCTTTTCGAGGCGCCCTTAAGGTCGCTTTTCTTCATGTCGCCGCGCTTGGCGGCCAACGCGGCCCCCGCGGCTTTCTGCTGTGCCTTAGACTTCGCCGGCATGACGTATCCTCCGTTGGCGACAGGTTCCGGCCGCGATTGCGGCTGACTGACGCAACCAGCCCACGGCCCTTTCGGTTCCGACTTGGAAAAGACGCATGTTTTGAAGCCCTGCCCAGGCACCCGCGGTAACGGACCCGAAAGAAGTTTCTGCTAGCTCCGACGACAACATAAGTTTGGAGAACGAATATGCAGATCGGGTCCATATCCATCCGGACAAAGCTTGCGCTCGCCTCGGCGGCGCTGACAAGCTGTGCGGTGATCGTCGTCAGCGCGCTGACCCTCACACTCATGAGCCGCGCTTCGCTCGAGGAAGCCGAGGCGCGGGCGCGGGCCTATCTGAGGGAATACAACGTCACCGTCGAGCAGGAGGTGAACGGCATCCTCGGCATCGTCGATGCGGGCGTCGCCGCGGTTGAGGGCGCCTTGGCCGCCGGCAGCGACCGCGCCGTGCTGGCGCAAATCGCCCAGAAGGTGCTGATGACGGACGACAGGCTTCTGGGCGTCGCCCTGACCCTGGAGCCCAACGGCGTCGGCAGCGACCGCGACTGGATCGGCCAGTCCTTCTCTGACCCCAGGGGACGTTTCACGCCTTGGTACTATCGCGACGGCAATGGGACGGTCGCGCTGGACGTTCTGGACATGTCGCGGCCGGCAGACAAGCTGCAGTGGTACCTGCGGCCGCTGGAAGAAGGCGGGTCGACCATCACACCGCCCTATGCATATCCCGTCAACGGCGAAGATGCTCAGATGATCACGCTGAGCAGCGTCATCCGCAACAACGGCCGGCAGATCGGCGTCATGACCGGTGACATGCTGATCCAGGGCATGGCGGACCGGATCGCGCAGTTGCGGCCCTTCGGCGACGGCCAGATTGGGTTGATCAGCGCTGCCGGAACCTGGATCGCGCATTCCGATCCGGCCCGGCTTGGTCAGACGCTGTCCCAGGATGAACAAGGTTGGGTCGCTGGCGACGACGCACCGCGCTACGTCTCGATGGGCGGCGAAGACATGCTTCTGATGACCAGCAAAGTGAACTTCGACGGCGTCGACGGCGCCTGGACGCTGGTGATGACGGTGCCGCGGGCGACCGTGATGGCGCATGTCGCGGAAACGCGGAACATGACGATCATTCTGGCCGCCGCGGTACTGGCGGCGGCACTGGTCCTGCTGTGGCTGGGCGCCAAGGCAGTCTCGCGCCCCATCGAGGCGATGACCCTGGCCATGAAGCGGCTGGCGGACGGCAAGCTTGACACCCCGATCCCCCACGCGAACCGCGGTGATGAGATCGGCGCAATGGCCTCGGCCGTCGCGGTGTTCCGCGACAACACCGCCGAGGCGCGGCCGCACAGGCCGAGGCGGAAAGTCAGGCCCATGTCGTCAGCAAGATCGGCGACGGGCTGCAGCGGTTGGCTGCGGGCGACATGACCCATCACATTCCCAGCCCGGAACACGATCCCTTCCCCGCAGCCTATGATTCGCTCCGCCAGTCCTTCAACAGCGTGGCAGCCAGGCTGTCGGGCACGATCCAGCGGATCGCCGGCGTCGCTGAGCAGGTTCGCGGCAGCGCGGACGAGATCAGCAATGCCGCCGGCGATATCTCAAGCCGGGCCGAAACCCAGGCCGCTACGCTGGAGCAGTCCGCCGCAGCCCTGAACGAGATGAACGAGAGCCTTCGCCAGACCGCCGAACGCGCCCGCGAAGCCGAAGAGGCCAGCAGCCAGAACCGCAGCATCGCTCAGGACAGCGCCACAGTCGTGCGCGATGCGGTAGATGCGATGAAGCGAATTGAGCGCTCGTCCGAGCAGATTTCCCGGATCATCGACGTCATCGACGACATTGCCTTCCAAACCAATCTTCTGGCGCTGAACGCCGGCGTCGAGGCCGCGCGGGCCGGGGACGCAGGTCGCGGCTTTGCGGTCGTCGCCTCCGAGGTCCGCGGCCTGGCGCAGCGTGCTGCAGAATCTGCGCGCGAAGTGCGGACGCTCATTTCTGAAAGCGCCGAGCAGGTCAGGACAGGATCGACTTTGGTCGGTCGCACCGGTCAGAGCCTGGACCAGATCCTGCAGAAGGCTGCCTCGGTTTCTGAGCAGATCGCCGGGATCTCAGTCGCTGTCAGTGAGCAGTCGATCGGGCTCTCGGAAATCAACACGGGCGTCAATCAGCTGGACCAGGTCACCCAGCAGAATGCCGCGGTGGCCGAAGAGGCGACCGCGGCATCGATCTCGTTGCGCCAACAGGCTGAGGAACTGTCGCGCGAGATCCGGACCTTCAAGTTCGGCGGCGTCCCGGACCGGCATATGCCGGAGCCACAGCCCAAGGCGATGTCCGCCGACGACCTCGCCCCGCGACCCAGGCAGGCGCGGGCCGGATCATCGGCCGCCCGTCCCCGACTAGTCGAGTTTTGATCCTAGCTTGAGAAATGTGTCGGATAGCTGTTGGGCTGTCCGGCATAGCCTTCAGCGGTCGGGGCTTGAGGCCAGTGTCTTCCGACGAAGCTGTTCGACGTATCGGTGTCGCCGCCTGCGGGTTCAGGCGATCTGAGCACGCCTGACCTCTACGGGCATCACAGTGATATGGATCTCAGCCCTGATTCAAACTCAGCCTTCAGTTATCTCGGTGCTGAGCGAAGCGCGTTGGTCGACGAGTAGCTGTTGGTGGGGGCTCACTTTCAACCTTCCTGTCGCGGTTGCCATGCAAAGTGATCCCCTGGCTGACAGAGCTGTTCCTCCCCAAATTGCTCAGGCTGCTGCGGCGTTGCAGAAGATGCGGCCTGGACGGTCATCGTGGCGAGGCCAGCGCTATGCCTCGTGCGGGAAAAGACTGGCGTTCAGGCGACAGTGCATCGGCCGTCAAGCTGCACTGAATATTGGCAACAGTGGACGCGCGTGCCGCAATCAGGGCGATCGGCGGGATAGCCTTGCTTAGCCGGCGGTTTGCTGAGGAAGTCGCCTTGTGACATGACCCCGGTGGAATGAACCAAACACCTGATTAGACGCAGCGCTGATTGCGGAGGTGCAACTCATCGGTTAGCGTTGGGTCGAAGCGCCTCGGGAAGGGCAACAAACCCGGTGGTTTGGCCGGACTTCAAATCCGGTTGGGGCAGCGAGCCTGTCCCGGGTGGGTTCGACTCCCATTCCCTTCCGCCACTTCCGTCAGCATTCGTTCAACGGCTCGGGCTTCCCTGCAAGGTCGAGGCCGCGCGCCGTCGGCGGCTGCCAAGTGGGCGATACTGGTACAGCACCCTGCGTATTCGTGCCCAACTGCGAGCCGCCAGTGCCACCGCTCCAGCCGGTGGTCCCAGTATTTTCCGGCGCCGTCGAGTCATCCGAGGGCTTCGGAGCGTCGGCGGGCTGCGCCGTCGTCGCCGGCTCGGGGCATTCCGGCGCGGCGCTGGTACTGCTCTGCTGTGCCGTAACGGGTCCGGCAAGGGCCAGCAGCAATGCCGGAACGAACAGGGTGCAGACTGGGCGGATCATCATGACCTCGGGCAGATGTTGCCATGTCGAACGCTGAAGCGGCACAATCCGTTCCCCGCCGACACCCGGCCCAGCAGTGCTTAGTGAGAGGCCATCCCGGTCCTAGGGATCGCAATTGACCAGCAAAAGGGCATGCGCGGGTTGATCTGCAATCGTGTGGCAACTTCTACAGACAAATCCTTTGTATGCCGGTTGGTGGCAGGCTGGCCAGCGCCGCCTTTCTTCTTCTTTCCGATGCTTCGATATGCGGGTCCAGACATCCGAGGATCCACTTGTTCCAGAGACAGTGGCCTCTTGACGCGTCAGCGCAGAGATCCCGATCGCGGCAATCAGGTGCAACTCTGTTCTAACCACACAGCCGCTCGATCCATGACGCATGGAACGTCCGCCATGACGTTGCGGACGCGATCGGAGATGCAAAACGGTGCGGGCTTGAATTGGCCCAGGCGGGCATTGCCGACGGCCGGATCAGTCGGGCAAGCAGCAGCGAGGAAGGCTCTCAGTCCGACGTTGACATTCACCCGGCAAGCCTGATCAGAGCGTTCCCCCCGTGTCCGAACGCATGTGCCCAAAGTGAGCAGCGAAAAGACCCGTGCGCCTGACTTGCACCAATGCCAGATGCCGAAAAACTTGGCTTAAAGCGATTTGGCGCACAATCCGCGATAAAAAGCTTTCTGCGACCCACATCATATTGTAGACAATCTACATCTTTGAGGCTTGCAGGGTTCCCTGATGTCCAGCACGATCAGACGCGAGACGATGGGCGCTCAACTGGGCAGCCTTCTCCGCCGTGCGATACTCTCCGGCGAGTTCGTGCCTGGGATGGCGGTAACCGAAACAGCGCTGGCCGTCAGGTTCGGCGTTAGTCGCGGCCCGATGCGCGAAGCGATGCGGCATCTGATGGATGAGGGCCTGCTGGTCACCGTCCCCTACACGGGCACGCGCGTGCTGCAGCTGACCTCCGCGGATATCGAAGACATCTACTCCATGCGGATCTGCCTCGAGATTTTCGCCTTCGAGCAGATCTGGAATCGGCGGGATGAAGCGTTCTGCCAGGCGTTGACGGCACGGCATCAGGCGCTGCTCGAGGCGATCGATGCCGGCGACGACATCCGGTCGATCGACGCCGAGCTTGATCTGCACGGCCTTGCCTACGAAACCTGCGGCAACGGCATCCTGCTGTCGACTTGGAGCGGGGTCCGCGCCCGCCTTCAACTCTACTGGGCCGCGCATCACCGCGCCCACGGGATCGCGGGACCCAAGCGGGAAAGCCACGACGACTATGTCCGCCTCGCGCTTGGGAGCTGCTGCGCGAGGATGAAAGACGAGATCCACGACCATATGCGTCGCGGACTTGATAAAACCATGGCCTTCGTCGCCTCGGTCGAGGCGGGAACGGCCGCGTCCAACAGGAGCAAGACATGAACAGACGTTCTCTCATCCTCGCCACCGCGGCGGCACTCGCCATGGCGCCAATGGCTCATGCGCAATCTGGCGGCACGATGGCGCAGGTCAAGGAATCCGGCGCGCTGCGCATCGGCGTCGCTTCGGCCGAGCCGTGGTTCTACAAGGACCCGATGTCCGAGGAATGGACCGGCGTCGGGGTCGCCATGGGCCGGCGCATGGCCGACGAGCTGGGTGTCGAGATGGTCCCTGTCGAGACATCCTGGGCCAATGCCGTGGCCGGGCTGCAGGCCAACCAGTTCGACATCATGTTCGTGCTGGACCCCACCGAAGAGCGCAGGAACGCCCTGGCGTTTCCGGAGAACCCGCTGTTCTATTATGCGATGGGCGCGCTGGTGAAAGAGGGCTCGGAGGCGACGAACTGGGACGATCTCGACACGCCCGATATGCGCATCGGCGTCACGCTCGGCACCTCGCTCGACCGAAACATCACCGAGATGATGGACGAGGCGCAGATCAACCGGTTCTCGACCAATGACGAGGCCATCGCCGCCTTCGCCGCTGGCCGGGTCGATGCGGTCGTGCAGTTCCACCCGGCGCTGGTCGTGCAGTACGCGCGACTGAAGATGGGCGAGGTGCTGCTGCCCGAGCCGGTGAACCCGGTCGCCACCTCGGCTGGCCTGCGCCAGGAGGACAGCACCGAATTCCTCGACTGGGTGAACGCCACCTTTGCCGATCTCTATGCCGCAGGCGTGCCGGACGAGCTGTTCGACGAATATCTGGCCAGCAAGGGCATCGATGCGACCGGCATTCCCGGCCTGATCAAGGAAGACTGGTAAGGCCCTGCGCGGACCGGCCCCCGCCGGCAGGTCCGCGCCCATTTCGACCTAACGAGAGCCGTCACATGGACTATGCCTGGGACTTCGGCCCGGTGCTGGAGCGTTTCGACATGCTCGCACTGGGGCTGCTCAACACCGTCAAGATCGCCGCCGTCTCGATCGTGCTGGGCGTTATCGTGGGGCTTGTCCTTGCGATGATGCGCCTGTCGTCGCGCAGGTGGCTGAATGTCCCCGCGCTTGTCTTCATCGAGTTCTATCGCAACACGCCACCCATCGTTCACTTCTTCTGGTTCTTCTACGCCCTGCCGGTCATGCTGGCCATCAGCCTGAACCCTTATGTCGCGGCAGTGCTGGCACTGTCGACGCAGTCCGGCGCCTTCTATGCCGAGGTGTTCCGGGGCGGCATCGTCTCGATCGAGCGTGGCCAGTGGGAAGGCGGACGGGCGCTTGGCATGACCCATTCCGCGCTGATGCGCCGGATCATCGTTCCTCAGGCCATCGCCCGCATGGTGCCGCCATTCATCGAGCGCAGCTTCGAGCTGCTGAAGACGACCGCCCTGGCCTCGACGCTCGCCTACGCCGACCTGCTTTATCAGGCGATGATGGTGAATGCCGAAACCTTCCGCCCGCTCGAGGTCTATACGACCATCGCGCTGATGTATCTCGTGCTGCTGGTCACCGCCAGCCAGCTTGCCCGCCTGGCCGAAAACCGGCTGACGGCCTATCAGTGAAAGCGAAGCGATGAACTATGTTCCCGACTTCAGCATCGTCACCGACAACTGGATCGTCCTGATGCGCGGCCTTTGGGTCACCATCCAGATATGGATCCCGTCGATCGTCATCGGGCTGGCGGGGGGCTTCCTGCTGGCACAGGCGCGGCTTGCCGGCAGCAAGGTGGTCCGTGGCGCCAGCCTTGTCTATGTCGAGCTGTTTCGCGACACGCCGGTACTGATCCAGTTGATCTGGTTCTTCTACGCCTTCCCGATCCTCGTCGGCGTGCAGCTCAGCCCCTATGCGGCGGCGCTGCTGGGGTTGACGCTGAACACGTCCGCCTATGCCTCGGAGATCTTCCGCGGCGGCATCAGGTCGATCCACCGCGGGCAGATGGAAGGCGCTCTGGCGATCGGCATGACGCGGGCGCAGGCCATGCGCCGGGTGATCCTGCCGCAGGTGGTCAAGCGCATGCTGCCGGCCTTCACCAACCGGACGATCGAAGTGGCGAAGATGTCGTCGCTGGCCTCGGTCATCTCGGTGCACGAGCTGATGTATCAGGGCCGCCTGCTCTCTTCGACCTACTACCGGCCCTTCGAGATCCTGACGGCCGTCGCCTTCATCTACTTCGTCCTCATCTACCCTGGCACCTTCCTTGCCGGGCGTCTCGAAAAGCACCTGGCGCGGTCCAACTGACGCGGAAAGGAACCTCAATGGCTGGGAAACCCATTCTGGAAACGAAGGGCCTGCACAAGCGGTTCGGCGATCACCACGTCCTCAGGGGCATCGACTTCACCGTCGAACCTGGCGAGCGTGTGGCGATCATCGGCGGCTCGGGTTCGGGCAAGTCGACCTTCCTGCGCTGCCTGAACTTCATGGAGACGCTGAGCGAGGGCGAAGTCTGGCTCGACGGCACCCGCATCGGCGTCGAGAGGAAGGGCACCGTCACCTATCCAGAAAAGCAGCTCTGCCAGGTCCGCGAACGGCTTGGGATGGTGTTCCAGCAGTTCAACCTCTTTCCGCACATGAGCGTCATCGACAACGTGATGGAGGGGCTGGTGACGGTGAAGCGGATGTCCCGGCCCGAGGCGCGCGGCGTGGCCGAGGCGGAACTTGCCAAGGTCGGCCTTTCGGAAAAGCACGACGCCTGGCCCGGGCGCCTGTCCGGCGGTCAGCAGCAGCGTGTCGCCATCGCCAGGGCACTGTCAATGCAGCCCGAGATCCTGCTGTTCGACGAACCGACATCCTCGCTCGACCCCGAACTGGTGGGCGAGGTGCTGCGCGTCATCAAGCAGCTGGCCGAAGAGGGACGCACGATGCTTCTTGTGACCCATGAGCTGGGCTTTGCCTATCACTTCGCCACGAAGGTGATCTTCCTGGCCGATGGCGTCTTCCACGAGGTCGGTACGCCCGACGAGGTTCTGAAGAACCCCAGGCAGGCGCGCACGCAGGACTTTCTGCGCCGCTTCGGCGAATTCGCATTCTGAACAATCCTGACATCAAGGTAAGACCATGACACCCCTCAGCAGCTCATCCTCGCAGAGCTATGTAAAAGATCCGCGCAACGACGGCGTGGAGATCTATGTGAACGGCGAATTCTTCAGCCGGGACGAAGCCAAGGTCTCGATCTTCGACGCGGGCTTCGTGCTTGGCGACGGGGTCTGGGAAGGCATCCGGCTGATCAACGGCAAGCTTCTGGCGGTCGACGAACATATCGACCGGCTGTTCGAAGGTGCGCGATCCATTCAGCTGGACATCGGGCATGACAAGGCCGGCCTGATCGAGGAGATCTGGAAGGTCCTGCGCCACAACAAGATGGAGGACGGCGTCCACATCCGCATGATGATCTCTCGCGGGCGCAAGTCCACGCCGAACCAGGACCCGCGCTTCATCCTTGGCGGCGCCACCATCGTCATCGTGGCAGAATGGAAGCAGCCGAACCCCGACCTGAAGACCCGCGGCCTCAAGCTGATGACCTCGACCATCCGCTGCTCGACCCCCGACGTCTTCGACCTTCGCCTGAACTCCCACAGCCGCCTGAACTTCATCCAGGCACTGATCCAGGCGATCAACATGGGGGCGGACGAGGCGCTGATGCTCGACGATCGCGGCTTCGTCGCCTCGTGCAATTCGACGAACTTCTTCATCATCCGCGGTGAGGAACTCTGGACCTCGGACGGCCTGACCTGCTTCAATGGCATCACGCGCAAGAAGGCCATCAAGGTCTGGAGAGAGGCAGGACTTACCGTGCGGGAGGCCCCCTTCACCCTGTCCGAGGTCTACTCGGCCGACGAGGCTTTCGTCACCGGGACGCTTGGCGGGATCACCCCGGTTGCGATGATCGACGGCCGGGCCATCGGCTCGGGCAAGCCCGGACCTCAGACGGCCAGGATGAACGACCTCTACCAAGCCTACATCCAGGCCTGAGCGATGGCCGCTCGCTTGCGCCCCCTTCGCAGGCGATCGGCTCTGCGCCGTTTTCTTTCGCCTTTCCGGCTGCGAACGCTGATCCGGCGCAACGAAATCGCATATACCGCGCTTGCGGCCATCGTCGGTGCCCTTTCGGGGCTGGCGGTGGTCGCGATGCAGGAACTCATCCACCTGATGGGCTTCTGGATCTTCGGCGCGACGACCGAGGTCAGCGGCGCGGCCCAGATCGACCCGCTGCGCGCATTCGGGGGGCCGCTTGCCGGCGGCGTCCTGGTGGGACTGAGCTATCTGGTCGGACGACGATGGTTCCGCCGGGTGGCCGACCCGATCGAGGCGAATGCCGTGGGTGGCGGCAAGATCGCGGTGCCGGGCAGCCTTTACATCACGGCGCAGACGATCCTCTCCAGCGGCTTTGGTGGGTCGGTCGGGATGGAGGCCGCCTATACGCAGGCCGCCTCTGGCGGGGCGTCCTGGCTTGGGCAGCGACTGCGCCTGCGCCGCGAGGATCTGCGCCAGCTTGTCGCCGCCGGAGCCGGTGGCGCGATCGCCGCTGCCTTCGATGCGCCATTGGCGGGCGCGTTCTATGCCTTCGAACTGGTGCTGGCGACCTATACCGTTGCGTCGCTTCTGCCGGTGCTCGCGGCCTCGATGGCGGCCACCGCGGTCGCGCGGCTGATCAGCGACGGCCATGGGCCCAGCCTCTACTTCGCGGGCCATATCCCGATGGAGGGTTATCTTCCCGTCGCCCTGCTGGCCGTACTCGCCGCCGGCGTCGGCATTGCCATCATGCGCTCGGTTACGCTGACGGAGCAGCTCTTCGGCAAGAGCGCGATCCCCGGCTGGATGCAGCCGATGATCGGCGGCCTTGCCGTAGGGTCTCTGGCCTTGATCTCGCCGCAGGTCCTTTCTTCGGGGCATGGCGCAATGAATGTCGTGGTCGGGACCAACATGACGGTCTGGGCATTGCTCGGGCTTTTTGGCCTGAAGATGATCGCGTCGGTCATCTCGCTCGGTTCGGGTTTCCGTGGCGGGCTGTTCTTCGCGTCGCTTCTGCTCGGCGCGTGTCTGGGCAAGGCCTTCGCGATCTGTTGGATGCTGGCGTTCGGGCTCGAGATCCCGATCGTGGTCTTCGCGGTCGTCGGGATGTGCGCTCTGGCCACGTCCGTCATCGGTGCCCCCATGGCCATGAGTTTCCTCGCCCTCGAGATGACCCAGAGCCTGCCGCTTGCCCTCGCCGTGCTCTTTTCGGCCCTCTTGTCGACTTCGATCGTGCGCCAGTTCTTCGGCTTCAGCTTCTCGACCTGGCGCTTCCACCTGAGGGGTGAGAGCATCCGGTCGGCCACGGACGTGGGCTGGATCCGCGATCTGACGGTCGGACGCCTCATGCGGCGCCCGTCGGGCACGCTGTCGACCAGCGCCACGATCGCCGAGGCACGTCGGCGCTTTCCGCTCGGGGCGACCAGGGCGGTCCCTCTGCTTGACGAAAGGACGGCCTATGCGGGCATGTGCCACCTGACCGACCTGCATTCGGATGAGCATGATCCGAAGGAACGGGTCGGAAGCCTTGCCCGCTATAAGTCCGCCTGGCTGCGCCCAGAACAGACGGCGCGCGACGCGATCAACGCATTCGCCCGCAACGAGGCGGACACGCTTGCCGTCGTCGGCGCCGACATGAGCCTCCTTGGGACGCTCAATGAACATTACTGTCTGCGGCGATACGCAGATGAGACCAACAAGCGCCTCTATCCGGCGCGCCACTGAACGGACGGACCTTCTTTATGGTGTCATTACAAGGCTGCGCGGGCGCGACTGGCGCTGCTGATGGGCGCCGGAAGTTTCCCACCGACGCTGCGCCCTGCAGCTTGATGTTCAGCGTGCCTTCGGTTGACCGATGCAGAGGCCGAGCCTATCATGGGTTCGGCCGCTGAAGATCGCAGTTGCTGCCCCGTCTGGATCTGAAATCCGAAAATGGCAGTGGCAGTCTGGCGGAGAAGTCAGTCTTTCGCCTTGTCGAGCCCCAACGCACGTCCTTCGGCGCGAATCCGGATGGTCAAGACGGCAGCGTTCAAAAGGGTGAAGATCCCCGCGACCTGCCACAGGCCAAGGACCATCGGGGCGACGATGATCTCGGCGATGACGACGGCGTAATTCGGATGGGGCAACCAGCGGTAGGGACCGCGCGCCACCAAAGGTTCGTCCAGCACGATGATGCGCGTGGTCCAGCGCGGGCCGAGGCTGGCCAGAACCCAGACCCGCAGAAGCTGCAGCACTGCGAAGGCGGCCAACCACCCCAGATGCACCAGGTTGGACCAGCCGAGCATCGCGATCGCCAGAAGCCACGTGGCATGGAGCAGCACGACAAGGGGGTAATGCCCGGCCCCGTGTTCGACGGCCCCGCGGGCCAGCAAGCGGCGGGTGTTGTACCGCGCCAGCACCAGTTCGGCGCCACGCTGCAGCAGAAGAAAGGCGATGAACGCCAGCGCGGGGAAGGAATCGGACATCGTCATGCGACCTCGATCGGCAGGACCGAGAGGGTGAACCCCGGACCGAGCGCCATGGCCAAAAGCGATCCGGCCGCACCCTCCCGCAGGGCCTGCTCCAGCACGAAGAGGACGGTCGGGGCCGACATGTTGCCGTTCTGTGCCAGCACCTGCCGTTCGACATCCAGCGCGCCGGGTGCCAGCGAGAGTGATGTTTCCAGCGCAGTGATGACCTTGGCTCCGCCGGGGTGGCAGACATGACGATCGACGCGGCGATCCGGCATTAGATTGTCAAGCGCACCGCGCAGCTCCGCCTCGGCGAAGGCCGGGATCGAGCGGTCGAAGATGACGCCGAGGCCGGTTTCCTCGACTGTCCAGCCCATGATGCCCAGGGTGTCGGGCCACATGTGCTGGCGTCCCTGCCCGATAGCAGGCCTTGCCGCATCGTCCGCCTGTCCGGATCGCAGGACGATCGCCGCCGCGCCGTCACCGAACAGGGCCGTTGCGATGATGTCGGCCTTGGCCAGCCGGTCCAGGCGGAACAGGACCGTGCAGGTTTCGACCGCGACCATCAGGACGACCGCTCCGGGGCGTGCCACGGACAGATCGGCGGCGATCGACAGGCCCGAGACGCCGCCCGCGCAACCGAGGCCGAAGACCGGCACCCGCATCACGTCGCTGCGAAACCCCATCTGCGTCGCCACCAACGCCTCCAGCGTCGGAGTTACGATCCCGGTCGAGGACACCGTGACGACGATGTCGACCTGATCCGCGCGCAGTCCAGCCTGGTCCAGTGCGCGTCCAGCCGCGTTACGGAACAGCAGCGTCGCCCCGTCGGCGAAAGCTTGGGTGCGGTCAACCCAGCCATGCGTATGTCGAAACCAGTCCAGCGGAACGACGGAATGACGCCGGTCTATTCCGGCATTGCTGAAGGCCGGGGCAAGACGGTCGAACTGCGGAAACCGGTCTTCCAGCAAAGCTCGCGACTCCGTCAAAATATCGTCCTGGTGCAGGACATTCGGCGGGACGGCTGTGGCTATCGACAACAACCGGGGGCGGATGCCATTCAAGGGTGATATCATGAGCGATCAGTTGCCTTTGCATGAGCGTGTACGGTGCCCCGAACAGGGCGCGGTCGGGCAGGTCCCATCCATCAACGCGCGAAGCAGGCAAGATGGTGCATTCCGTGCAAATTTTTGCTGTCTTCATTGACGCTGGCGTCGCGTTTCATCGGTGTGCACTATCTGGCCAAAGAACTTCCACAGACCGTCATGGAGGTAATTCTCTGAGGATCCGCGGTGGCGGGTTCCGGTCATGGGGGGTTAGGCGCCAACCGGCGGGCCGTGGACAGGCTTCATTTCAGGAGAAAACCCGTCGATCGAGCCTGACCTCGACAGGCGCCTTCGGAGCGAGATGTTCTTGGAGGAGATTGGCGATCGGGTCCTGCAAGCTGGCCTGTCCGAGCGGTTGATCCGGTATGCCTCGCCTCTTGATCGTTGACTTGTCGTCGGTCATCCCGGCGACCGGTTCACGTAGATACGGGTGTTCGGACATCATTCTCTGTCCATGACCGGGTGGGAACAAAATCCCGCCGATCAAGTTAAGCAAACTTCTCAGACACAGGAGAATGACATGAGCGAAGATCGCACCAAGGGTCATGCGAAGGACGTCATCGGTTCAGCCAAGGAGACCATCGGCAAAGCGACCGGCGACAAGGAGACCGAACGCAGCGGCCAGGCTGATCAGGCCGAAGGGAAGGTCCAGAAGGGCGTCGGCAAGATCAAGGACGCCCTAAGCGACGACGACCGCAAATAGTTCCTGCTACGGCGGCACTTGCCTTCTACGGTGCGGGTGCCGCTGTTGCGGAGTACGGTCGGCCTCTGGAGGATAATTTACCACCTGCGACGCCTTCTGTCTGCGTCGCAGCGACGGCGGCGGCGGGCCGGGGGGTTTTCGCCAAGGTCTATGCCGCCTTGATGTGTACAAAGGTAGGGCGATCGCGCCCGCTTGGCACAGGTGCCTCGGCCGAGACCTATCCGATGCTGTACAAAGGAGGCATGCAACAGCCCCCTTCGTTCAACAGCAGCTTCGGGATCCACCCCCGCGCCGATCGCGGCGAGGTGCCTGCGACCTCCATCTCCCGCAGATCATGGAGGACGCACGACCACGAACTTCGGCGCTTGGCCAGTCGTCAGGCGCTCTTGGGCAACATCCGTGGCTTCTCGATCTGGCGAATGACTGCGTCGCCAAGGATCGCAGTGGCTGCGCTGCGGCACATCGAAATGTTGCTGCCGTCCTCGACCGTCACGGCGGCGACCTGCCCCCCGCGCATGTGGGCCATCACCTTACAGTCGCATTCGCCGGTGACGGCACACCAGTCTGCGGATATGTCCAGCATCTTGTCGGTCCGGTCGTCAAACAGA
>JAYZBS010000156.1:0-5003 GCA_036338635.1 Pseudomonadota bacterium
CGATCCGCCGAAATCCACATCCGGGTCGCCCTTGTCGATCGCTTCAACGCGCTCGGCACAGCCGAGGTCGTCCGCATGGCCTGAGCACCGACGGGAAAGGGCCACTCACACCTCAGGCCGCCGTTCTGTAACAACGCCTCCATATACCCTCGGCGCATCGCCCCATCGCAAGCCATTGCCGCTGATAAAGATAATGCCGCTCAGCACCCGCAGATCATCAACGCCTGGGCGGCCATGGCTCTTGGGAAGATAGGGGCGAAGGCGCGCCATCTGCGCTTCCGTCATCCAGAACAGGTTGCTCATCAATCCAAGTCTCCTCGCGAGGCCTGCATCACGCTAAGAGAGTGAAATCAATGGCTCTGGAGGCTAGAACACACACACGAGTTGGCAATGTATCGATGCCGCCTAGAGCCTCGCGCGCCGTGTCCACTGCGGCCTGAAACTCACTTGACCTCATGCCGCCCCCAGGAACTTTGCTTAATCCGTCATCATCGCGCGGCGCTTCTCTACCATATCACCTCTCCGGTATGCTCGTTCGACCTCGCTGCCTACCTTGTGGGCCAGCGCAATTTCAGCCTTCCGTCCGCCCCGCCGCCCAGTCACGAAACGTGCTTCGCAGCCCGTGTGGCACCGCTGGACGCCCCGACCGTGAATTGCGCAACCGGTTCCCTCCGGATCAATCTTGGCCTCCAGCGCCACCTTCTCCGCTCGTGCTTGGATATCCCGCATTACTTTCGGAAAGCCTCATGTACGACAACTAACCGGCAGGCGAGGCGGAAAGCCAGAAAGCGAGTCGGCCCGGCGCGGCATGGCGTCGATGATCGCCAGCGCCGCATCATCCAGCGCCACTGGCGGATGATTGTCCTTGTCTGCGATGACCGACGGTTTCGGCAGCAGCGTATCCAGATTACCGCGCCACCGGGCCAGGTTGTCACCCGTCCGATGCCCGGCCACAGTCGCCCAAGAAAGGATTGCCTCAATCCGCGCGCTGACGCGGGTAGCTGTTTCCGTCTTGTCCTGCCAGATCGCTTGCAGCACCCGCAGCATATCCTGCACCTGCAAATTTCCGACTAGTGTTTTGCAGATGGGCGGCAATGCATACCGCTCGATGGAGGAGCGCCAGCGGCTTCGTTCCGCATTGGACCCGAGTTCTCCAGCTTCGCGGCGGCATATTTATCGGAGGCGTCCGCAACATCGGGCGACCGGCCCACGAAGCCGCCAGCGCAGCCCGTGCCGCCTTCCGTTTCTCGATTGGGTCCACCCCCGGCCAGACATGATTCTTGGCCTCGCGCGCCCGTTCACGCGCTTCGCCAAGGCCAACATCCGGGAAGCTGCCCAAGCCAAGATCTCGGCGCTTCCCGCCGATTGCAGCGCGCAGTATTCACCTTCGCGCGCCGGACGGGTGATTTGTAGATACAGACCGACTACAACGCCCACCGCGTGAACCGCGTTACGCCGCCTTAGTCCCCTCGTGCTGCAATCTGCGGACTTGGATGGGGGAGAGTTCCGCCACCATTTTTCCCATATTGCACGCACCCTCTACCCATCTTGAGCGTAGCGCAAGCTGGCTAGCGGTGGCGACCAGCGTTTACGAGTTCGTACGTCAATGCATTGATTCAAAGAGGAGTGTTTACAAATAGATACATGCGTAAACATAGGGGAGGTGGCAGGATCGCCCACCACTTCTCCCCCGAGGACATGGTGATGCAGGCAAAACCCCGGGTTGCAGACTTGGCTCCTGTGTCGATCTTGGGTTTTGCTGCCCGCCCAAGGCGCATATCATCCGCCAGGTCGAAACGCGCGGAGGTCAGGTGTCACAGCGCAGCAATCCGCAGCCGAACCTTCTGATCGTGGCGCAGGCTGGACGCCTTCAATTCGAGGCGGTGATCTTCCTGGCCACCCTCCGCGCCGCAGCGCCCGACTGGACGGCCCCGGTCATCATTGCAGAACCCCTGCCAGAGGGGGCGTGGTCCGGTCACGAGACCCGGATCAGCGACCCCTGCCGCGATCTGCTGGCCGGCCTCGGGGGCCAGATCACGCCGTTCGTTGCCCGGCATTTCGGCGCCTCCTATCCGCAGGGCAACAAGATCGAGGCGCTGTCGCTGCTGCCCGCCGGCCAGCCATTCCTGTTCTTCGACACCGACACGCTGGTGACCGGCCCCCTGGACCGCATGCCGTTCGACTTCGACCGCCCTTCGGCCTCGATGCGTCGCGAGGGGACATGGCCCAAGCCGCCGCTCTACGGGCCGGGCTTCGGCGGGATCTGGAAGTCGATCTATGACCGTTTCGGACTGGACTTCGCCCCGACCCTCGACCTCTCGCAGCCGGACGAGCACTGGGAGCGATACCTATACTTCAATGCGGGCTGGTTCTTCGGCGCCGATCCAGCGGAGTTCGGCCGCCGCTTCCTTGAATGGGCGCTGGCGATTCGCGACGATCCGCATGATGAGCTGGCCTGCCAGGTCTTCGACCCCTGGCTGGACCAGATCGTACTGCCGCCCCTGATCCACAGCTTCGGCGGCGGTCGGCCCGGTCCCGAGCTGGACGGCCTGGATGGCGACGTCACCTGCCACTATCGCAAGCTACCCCTGCTCTATGCGCGACAGGACGACGCCGCCATACAACGGCTGGAGACCGCCGTTGCCGACAAGCAGATCAAGCGTGTGCTGCGCGAGTGGGAGCCAGCCAAAAAGCTGATCTATCAGGAAAAGGGGCGCCAGAAGGTGCGCCCGATCTTCTCGGGCCGCCCGGCACCGGCGACCGAAAAGCAGATCCGCAACCAGTTGAAGGCCCGCGGCTGGTGGCTGGTCTGATCTAGGACCGCGCCAGACGCACCGGCCCTCGCGGGGCCGGCCCTGCGTCCCTTCCGCCCTGCAGAACGCGGATGCGCCCTTCCGCCGCCAGCGAAAGCGCCTCGGCACGCAGGGGCGCCATCAGCGGCCGCCAATCCGGCGCCAGGTTCCGCGCGATCTGGCTGGGGCAGCAGGTGGTATTCGGCCGCAAGCAATCGACCTGCGCAAGGATCGCCCTGCGCAGGTCGGCGTCGCTCATCCCAGCACGTCGTCGCAGCGCGCACACACGCCCGGATGGGGGTGCGCGCCGACGTCCGGCAGGATCTTCCAGCACCGCTGGCACTTCTGTCCGTCGGCAGTTTCAAAGACGACGCCGATCCCAGGCGCCTCGGCCAGGCGAAACGCTTCTTGCGGGGCCGGATCATGGGTCAGCGACAGGTCCGAGGTGATGCAGACATCCGCGAAGGCGACCGATTTCAGCGCATCAAGCATGCCGGTATCCTCGACATGGACGACCGGGGCAGCCTCGAGGCTGGCGCCGATGGTCTTGTCGGTGCGCTTCAGCTCAAGCGCCGCGGTGACGACCCGGCGGGCGCGGCGGACCTGGTCCCACTTCGCCGCCAGAGGCTCGTTCAGCCAGTCCGCGGGCGTCGTCGGGAAGTCGTGCAAGTGCACGCTGTCGTCCTCGGACGGGAAGCGCGACAGCCACACGTCCTCGGTTGTGAACGGCAGGATCGGCGCCAGCCAGGTGACCAGTCGGTGATAGAGGATGTCCAGCACCGTCCGCGCCGCGCGCCGCCGCGGGCTGTCCGCCGCATCGCAGTAAAGCGCGTCCTTGCGGATGTCGAAATAGAAGGCCGACAGCTCGACGGTGCAGAACTGGAACAGCATCTGGAACACACCCTGGAAGTCGAACTGGGCATAGCCCTTGCGGACCTGGTGATCCAGCTGCGCCAGGCGGTGCAGCACCCACTGCTCCAGCTCGGGCATCTGGGCATGGTCCAGGCGTTCGCTTTCGTCGAAGCCGCTCAGCGCGCCCAGCAGGAAGCGCAGCGTGTTGCGCAGGCGGCGATAGCTGTCGGCCGTGCCCTTCAGGATCTCGGGGCCGATGCGCTGGTCGGCGGTATAGTCCGCCTGCGCCACCCACAGCCGCAGGATGTCGGCGCCGTACTGCTTGATGACCTCGGCCGGGACGATCGTGTTGCCCAGCGACTTGGACATCTTCATGCCCTTCTCGTCCAGCGTGAAACCGTGCGTGACCACATTGCGATAGGGCGCGCGGCCCTTCGTCGCGCTGGCCTGCAGCAGTGAGGACTGGAACCAGCCGCGATGCTGGTCGGTGCCTTCCATGTAGACGTCGGCGATCCCGTCAGCGGCCCCGTCCTCGCGGTCGCGCAGAACAAAGCTGTGGGTCGAGCCGCTGTCGAACCACACGTCCAGCACGTCCATGACCTGGTCATAGGCGTCAGGGTCGGCGATGCCGTTCAGCATCCTCTCCTTGAAGCTCGCGGCATACCAGACATCGGCCCCTTCGGTCTCGAAGGCCGCGACGATCCGGTCGTTCACGGCGTCGTTCCGCAACAGGAAGTCCGGGTCGGTGGGCCTGGCCCCCTTCTTCACGAAGCAGGTCAGCGGCACGCCCCAGGCCCGCTGGCGCGACAGCACCCAGTCGGGACGGTTTTCCACCATCGAATGGATGCGGTTGCGCCCGCTCTGCGGCCACCACTTGACCAGCTTGTCGATCGAGGTCAGCGCCCGCGTGCGGATCGTGTCGCCATAGGTGCCCATGCCGTCGTCCAGCGGCTTGTCGATGGCCGCGAACCACTGGGGCGTGTTGCGATAGATCAGCGGCGCCTTGGACCGCCAGCTGTGCGGGTAGCTGTGCTTGATCTTGCCCTTGGCCAGCAGGGCACCCGCCCAAGCCAGCTGCTTGATCACGCTGACATTGGCCGGCCCGTCCTTGCCGTCGGGGGCCACGATGGCCTCTCCACCGAACAGCGGCAGGTCGCGGCGATAGCTGCCGTCAGGCTCGACATTGTAGGTCATCGGCAGCTTGAAGCGCAGGCCCAACTGATAGTCGTCGTCTCCGTGGCTGGGCGCGGTATGCACGAACCCCGTGCCTGCATCGTCGGTGACATGGTCGCCGGGCAGCATGGGCACGTCATAATCCCATTCGCCCTCACCGCCTTCTACCCCGCGCAGGGGGTGGGC
>JAYZBS010000157.1:0-30290 GCA_036338635.1 Pseudomonadota bacterium
GCGCCGTCGCCCGCGGGGATGTTGCCTTCGCCGAAGCCTTCCAGCAGCAGGCCAGTCGCGCCGCCGTCCAGCGCGTCCTGGATCATCCGCGCCAGCAGCGGCCGGAACGCGCCGTGGTTCGACGGCACCACCGGGATCTGGGCGATGCGCTGGTCGTCGATGCAGGACTGCACCGCGTCCAACTGCGCCAGCGCCAGCGCGCGGGCGGCGGGATCGTCCAGCGCCAGCTCCGGCGCGGCAGGTCCGCCAAGCGGGTCGGCCGGCCCGTGATGCGCACCGATGCCGATCTCGGCCAGCGGCGGCAGGTGCGGGCTGTCGAACCCGGCGAACCGTGTCGAGGACACCTTCAGCGCCCGGTTGCCGCGCAGCAGCTTGCCGTCGAAGAAGATCGCGACCTCGGGCAGGCGCAGGCGCGCGGCCTGCAGCGCCCCGCCCAGGTTCGCAAAGCCGTCGCTGCCCGCGTTCAGAACCAGCCCCTGCGGCGTGTCGCGAAACAGCGGCAGCTGAGAACCCGTCAGGATCACCGGCTTCGACAGCGCTGCGCGCGCCATGCCCATCCCGTCGAAGACGTTCAGCAGCATGGGCAGCGCCGCGCCGGTGTAATCCATCGTGTCGGTGCCGTGCAGGATCACGAAAGCGTCGTGATCGGCATGAAGCTCCAGCACCCGGCGGGCGATGCGGCACCAGTCGGACGGCCGCAGGTCGGTGCTGTCCAGAAGCCCGCCGCCCGGAAACCGCAGGCCGCTGTCCAGGTGCAGCCGGTCGCCCGGCGATGCCGCGGCCAGCGCCGGCCCCAGCAGCTCGGTCACGGCGGCGGCGAAGCGGTCGGACGGCATCGGCGCCAGCGGTTGGCCGACGCTGGCGATGGTGCCGCCCGTATTGATGACGCAGATCCGCATGGTGCCCCTTCTGGTTCGGTGCCCGCTATAGGCCAGTCAAGGCGTTCCGATCCAGCCCCGAAGGTGGCTGGCGATGTTCAGGGTCAGATCCTCGGACAGATAGCCGCCCTCTTGCACGATCACGGTGGGCAGGTTCAGGGCGCGGATCATCCGGGCAGCGTCGCCGAAGGCGGGCGTGGTCACGCACAGTCCCTTGAAGGGATCGTTCTCATGCGCATCCAGACCCAGGGCCAGCACCAGGGCACCGGGCGCGAAGTCGCGGATGCGCTGCAGCGCGCGGTCGATGGCCTGCAGCCAAGGCGCGTCGCCAGAGCCCAGTGGCAGCGGCAGGTTCAGGTTGAAGCCTTGGCCCGCGCCGCGCCCGATCTCGTGCGCGTGGCCCAGATAGAAGGGATAGAACGCATCGGGATCGGCATGAACCGACACCGTCAGCACGTCGGCGCGGTCATAGAAGATGTCCTGGGTGCCGTTGCCGTGGTGGACGTCGATGTCCAGCACGGCGACGCGGTCGTGCCGGGACAGCAGGGCCTGCGCGGCAATGGCCGAGTTGTTCAGGAAGCAATGCCCCGCCGCCGTGTCGGCATCGGCATGGTGACCCGGTGGCCGACAGAGCGCATAGGCCGCCCGCGCCCCCCGCATGACCGCATCGGTCGCGGCCAGGGCCGTATCCACGCCCCGCAGCGCGGCGGCATGGGTGTCCCGGCCAAGCGGACAGCCAGTGTCGGCCATCTGCCAGCCCGCCCGGCCGGTGATGCCCGACGGATAGGTCTGCGTGGCCTTCTGCGGATGCAGGTTCGCCACGACCTCGGGTCCGGCGCCGGGGGCGGACTGCCATTCCTGCCATGCGGTTTCCAGGAATCGCAGATAGCGGGGCGTGTGGACGGCATGCATAGCCGCGCGGTCGGTCATCGGGGGGTCGCCGACCGTCAGGCCCGCCGCCGCGACGCCCGCCAGCAGGCGCTTGGCGCGTTCGGCGCTTTCCTTGTTCCGCATCGGCACCCCGCGCAGCATCCAGAACTGCGGGTCGTGGGCGGCGGTGTCGGGTGCATAGAAGCAGGGCAGCTGGTCCATGCCCGAAGGCTAGGCGGCGCGTCCGCCGCCCGCAAGATCAGAAGCCGGAATGCGTCTTCAGGAACTCGGCCTCCTCGGGGGTGCTGTCGCGGCCGAGCACGGCGTTACGATGCGGAAAGCGGCCGAAGCGGGCGACGATGTCGCGGTGGTCGCGGGCGAAGCGCAGCGAATTGTCGTCGCCAAGCGCCTCGTAGAGCGCGACCGAGCGTTCCTGGTCGGCCAGATCCTCGCTGTGCATGAAGGGCAGATAGAAGAACTGCCGCCGGTCGGGCGTCTGCTTTTGATCGAAGCCCTGATCTAGGGCGGCGCGGGCGTGGCGCAGGGCGATGTCGTTCGATTCGAAGCTGCGCGCGTCGCCGCGATGGATGTTGCGCGGGAACTGGTCCAGCACGATCACCAGCGCCAGCGCGCTGTCGGCATCCCGCATCCAGTGCTCCAGCCGGCCGTCATGGGCCGCCTGATAGGTGGTGGCGAAGTCGTCGCGGATGCGGGCGTCGATTTCGTCGGACTTGGCGAACCAGTTGGGCTTCATCTGGTCCGAGAACCAGAATTCCAACACGTCCTGCGGTGTCTTGGTCATGGCATGCTCCGTTTCTGCTGGTCTGACGGTGGGCGCAATCCGGCGAACGGGCAAGGGGCGATCCGTTCGGCCACGTCGAACGCCGGGTTGGTGCGCCGGACGATGGCGCGGGGGGCCCGGCGGACGCATGTTGAGCCGGAAAGGAGATCCGCGATGGTATCAGGACTTCATCACGTGACCGCCGTCACCCATGACGTGCAGGCGAATGTCGACTTCTGGATGGGCTTTCTGGGCCTGTCGCTGGTCAAGCAGACCGCGGGCTTCGAGGATGCCCGGCAACTGCACCTGTTCTATGGCGATGCTGCTGGCAGCCCCGGCTCGCTGGTCAGCTTCCTCGTCTGGCAGGACGGGGCACCGGGCCGGGTGGGCCATGGCCAGATAGCCGAGATCGCGCTGGCGATCCCGCGTGCCCGCATCGGCGACTGGCTGACCCGCGCCATGCAGCGCGGCCTGCGGGTCGAGGGGCCGGTGCGTGAGTTCGGCGCCCCTGTCCTGCGCTTGAAGGACCCGGACGGGATCATCGTCAAGCTGGTCGGCACCGACATCCCCGACGGCGGCTGGCCTGCCGCCCCCGCGCGGCTGGCCGGGGTGACCATCTGGTCGGGCGACCCCGCCGCCACGGCGTCCTTCCTGTCCCGCTTCGGCTATCGCACAGATGCGGCGGAAGGCGGGGTGACGCGGATGGTGTCGGACAGTGACGTGCTGGACATCCGCGACGCTGGCGGCTTCGTGCCGGGCATTCCGGGCACCGGGATCATCGACCATGTCGCGCTGCGGATGCCGGACGTGGACGCGATTGCCGCGCATCGCGATGCGCTGACGGATGTGACCGCGCATGACCGGCTGTATTTTACGTCGCTCTATGTGCGCGAACCGGCGAACACGCTGATCGAACTGGCGACCGACGGCCCCGGCATGGCCGTGGACGAGGCGCCAGATGCCCTCGGCCGGACTCTGAAGGTCCCGCCGCATGTCGATGACGACACCGACCTGCGGCTGCACCTGCCGCAATTCGCCCGGCCCGGCGAGGAAAGGAGACCCATGCGCGATTTGCCCTTCATCCACCGCATCCATGCACCCGAGGATGCTGACGGATCGACCCTCCTGCTGCTGCACGGCACCGGCGGGTCGGAAACCGACCTGATGCCGCTGGCCCATCGTATCGCGCCGCGCGCGACGCTGATGGGCGTGCGCGGGCGGTCGACCGAGGAAGGCGTAGCGCGGTTCTTCCGTCGCCTGTCGATGACCAGCTTCGACCAGGCCGACATCCGGTCCGAGGCGGCGGCCTTCGCGGCCTTCTGGGACGGGGGCCTTGCGGCCTATGGCATCGACGCCGACCGGTTGACGGTTCTGGGATATTCGAATGGCGCGAACTTCGCCGGGGCGGTGATGGCGCTGCATCCGGGGCTGATCCGGCGCGCAATCCTGATGCGGCCGATGGCGGTTCTGGAGCCGCAGCCGGCGGCAGACCTGTCGGGCGTGTCGGTGCTGACGTTGCAGGGCGCGCGCGATCCCTATGGCGTCCATGCGCCGGCGCTGAACGACTGGCTTGTGGCCAGCGGCGCGGATCTGCACGCGCAGGTCGTCCCGGCAGGGCACGAGATCGGGGCAGATGACCTAGCTCGCGCCCAGGCTTGGCTGCGGCGGATCAGTGAATGAAAAAGCCCCGCCGCCGAGGCCTCGGCGGCGGGGACATACTCTCGAAATTCGAACACGGCCTACAACCCCGTCTGGGTGAACTTGTTCCCCCACGGATCGAACTTTTTTACCGTTTCCTTTGGCAGGCCGTGCAGGACGACTTCCTCCAGCCCGGCCATGCCGGTGGGACGTGGGCCCGCTCCGTGGCTGTTCCAGATGTTCGCTGCCAGATGGTGGTGATAGCCGTTCCAGCCGTACCAGGCCGCACCCGGACCGTCGAAGGTGCGGGTCAGGCCCAGATCGCCTGTCAGGAAGGTATCGGCCTGATCGACATTGCCCACCTGCAGGTGGACATGCCCGATGATTGTGCCGTCGGGAGCGCCATGCCACGGCGTTCCAGCCGCTGTCGCCAGCGCGGCAAGGTCCAGCCGTGCCGTCGTCATCTCTATCCGGTCGCCATGGCGGGTCCAGCTGTCGGCCGGCCGGTCGCGATAGATCTCGATGCCGTTCCCCTCGGGGTCATCAAGATAGATCGCCTCGGACACGCCGTGATCCGACGCGCCCGTCAGGCGCAGCCCGGCTTCGGCGGCGTGGCGCAGCCATGACGCAAGGTCCGCCCGCGTGGGCAGCAGGATCGCGACGTGGAAAAGCCCCGCCTGGCGCGGGTCGCGCGGGCGGACGGCTGGGTCGCCGCGCAGCTCGATCAGCACGCGCCCGCCCGCGCCAAGGCGGCGCACGCTGCCGTCCCCGCCCAGGGGCTCAAGGCCGATGGACCTTTCGTAGAATGTGGCCGTTCCGGGCAAGTCGCGCACGGTCAGCACGACATGGTCGATCGCGCCCTGTGTCATTGGACCCTCCGCGCGGTCAGGCTGGCCGCGAAGCCTGCGACGAAGTCGGCCAGCCTGTGGCGGGTCCCGTCGTCGGTCAGTTCGCCCTGGTCGTCGAAGAGGCTGCCTGCGCGCGACACCATCAGCCGCCCCTCGAACCAGGGGCGGGTGTTCAGCATCCGCAGCACCGGCAGCCAATGCGACTGCGCATGGGCCGTGCCGAAACTGCCGGGAGAGGCGCCGATCACCGCGACCGGCTTGCCCTTGAAGACCTTCAGCCCGTCGCCGCGCGACATCCAGTCGATGGTGTTCTTGAGAACGCCTGGCACGCCGTTGTTGTATTCAGGCGTTGCCAGAAGCAGCCCGTCCGCCGCCGCAAGCTGATCGACAAGCGACTTGACGACGGATGGAATGCCCTCGGCTGTTTCAAGGTCGCCGTCATAGAGCGGGACCTCGCGGATGCTTCCGATGGTCAGGGTCACGCTATCGGGGGCAACCTGCTGCGCGGCACGCAGCAGGCCCGAGTTGAAGGACGTCCGGCGCAGGCTGCCCGACAGCCCAAGGATCGTGGTCATGCGAACCTCCGTCACGCCAGGGGCTTCAGGCCGGCCTCGATCTGCGCACGGCGGCCTTCCAGAAAGGGCGGCAAGGACAGGCCCTGGCCCATGCTGTCGCGCGGCTCGTCCACGTCGAAGCCCGGACCATCTGTCGCCAGTTCGAACAGGTTCCCGCCAGGTTCGCGGAAATAGAGCGAACGGAAGTAATAGCGCTCGACCTCGCCGGAGCTGGCGACGCGGAACTGGCCGACCCGGCCGGTCCATTCGCTCAGCGCGGCCGTGTCGGGGACGCGGAAGGCGACGTGGTGAACGCCGCCGGCGCCCTGCCGCGCCCGGGGAAGGTCAGGCTGGACCGCGACATGCAGTTCCGCCGCCGCGCCGCCGTCGCCCATCTCGAACACGTGGACTTGGCCGTGGCCGTCGGGGCTGGCATAGTCGCGGGCTCGACGCATGTTCATCACCTGGGTCAGCAGCGCCTCTGTCGGGGCCAGGGCAGGAACCGAGATGGTGATCGGCCCGAGGCCCTGGATCTGATGTTCGGCCGGCACGGGACTTTCATCCCACGGCTGGCCGGCCGGGGTGGGCGCGGCCACGAGGCGCAGGCGCTGGCCTTCTGGGTCCTCGACATCGAGGCCGGGGCGACCGTCGAGCGTGCCGACCTTGCCGGTCGAGACGCCCATGTCGGCCAGCCGCCCGGCCCACCAGTCGAGGCTGTCTTCGGCCACGCGCAGGCCGGTGCCGGTGATGGCGTTGGTGCCGCGGCGTTCGCGGGCGGCGGGCCAGTCGAAGAAGGTGATGTCGGTCCCGGGCGTGCCGGCGCCGTCGGCGAAGAACAGGTGATAGGCCGATGTGTCGTCCTGGTTCACGGTCTTCTTGACACGTCGCAGGCCGAGCGTCTTGGTGTAGAAGCGGTTGTTGCTTGGCGCATCGGCGGTGATGGCGGTCAGGTGATGGATTCCGGTCAGTTGCATGGGTGGCTCCTTTCCTTGCTCGGGTCCAATATGGGGCAAGCCGAGCGTTCGCGGCAGGCGGGCGCTTCGCAACGCGGCGTTCGGTTCTTGCGAACGCAGGGGCGGGCGCTATGGTGTCGGGATGAACTGGACGCTGTCTGACATTCGCACCTTTCTTGCGGTTCTGGATGCCGGCAGCATTTCGGCCGCGGCGGCGCGGGACGACCTGTCGAAGTCGGTAATCAGCAAGCGGATCAGTGATTTCGAGGCCGAGCTGGGCGTGGCGCTGTTCACCCGGCACGCGGGGCGGATCGCGCCCACCGACAGCGCCCTGGCGCTGGCCGACCGTCTGCGCCCGGCGTTGGCCGAACTGGTTGCCGCGACCGAAAGCGTGACGGCCGAAGCCGAGCTGCGCGGCAGGTTGGCCATCGCTGCGCCGATGAGCTTTGGCATCAGGCATCTGGGGCCTGTGATCGCAGGCTTCGCGCGCGCTCATCCGGGGCTGGAGATCGTGCTGGACTATGACGATCGGCAGACGGACCTGGGGCGGGCGGGGTTCGATCTGGGGCTGCGGATCGGGCATCTGAAGGACAGCAGCCTGATGGCGCGGCGGCTGTGCGAGGATCCGCGTGTCCTGGTTGCCAGCCCGGATTACCTGTCCCAGCATGGCGGGATCGGGACGCCTGCCGACCTGGCCCGGCACGAGGCGATCGGATACCTGCATGCCCGCATGGGCGAGGTCTGGCCCTTCGGCCCGGCCATCGAGCCGCCGCGACCCGGGCGGATCACTGCCAACAACGGCGAGGCGATGCGCGATATGGCCATCGGCGGCCTGGGGCTGGCGCTTCTGCCGTTGTTCATCGTGCATGACGCACTGCGCGATGGCCGGCTGGTACAGGTGCTGCCCGACCTGCCGCAGCGACCGTTGCCGATCAGCGCGGTCTGGCCGCCGGTGCGGCCGATGCCGCGCAAGACCCGCGCGTTGATCGACCATGTCGCGGCCGCATTCGCCGAGGCGCCCCCTTGGCAGCGCGGTCTTTTGCGTCCCGCGACCGCCGGGGGGCCGTCCCCCCGGACCCCCCCTGCCGGCGCCGCGCCGGACTCCTGATCCCCGAACTGCGAGACCTTATCATGCTTGTCGATCCAAACGCCCCGTTCTTCAGACCGCTCTGGGTGCGCGTGCTGAGCGTCGCCATGCCGTTGCTGTGGGCCGCGGTCGAGCTATGGACCGGGAACCCGTTCTGGGCCGTGCTGTTTGGTGGTGCGGGCGTCTATCTGGGGCTGGCGCTGTTCGTCTGGCGCCGGCCCTAGGAGTGACGCCCGCGCCGGTGCGGATCAGGCGGCCAGGGTGACCGCGCCGTCCAGCCAGGCGTATCCCTTGGCGGGCAGGGACAGGCGGTCGCCATCCAGCCGGGCCTGCGATGGCCCTTCGAGCACAGTGCCTTCCTGGACCTGCAGCACCTGCGGATGATCGGACAGGTTGAAGGCGCAGGTCAGCGTCCGGTCCTCATGCGTGCGGTGAAAGGCCAGCACCGGTTCGGGCAGGTCGAGGAACGTCGTGCAGCCCAAGCGGAGCGGACCCCGCGATTTGCGGAAGGCCAGGATCGCACGATACGTCGCCAGCACGCTGTCGTTCCGGCCCTGCTGCCCGGCCACGGCGCGGGCGGCCTGCGGGTCCTTGACCGGCAGCCAGGGCTGACCGTCCGAGAAGCCCGCATTCGGCTGGGTCGCGTCCCAGACCATCGGGGTGCGGCAGCCGTCGCGGCCCTTGATCTCGGGCCAATAGCGAAGGGCGGGGGGGTCGGTCAGTTCCTCGAAGACCAGCTGGGTCTCGGTCTGGCCCAATTCCTCGCCCTGATAGAGGCAGATGGTCCCGGGAAAGGACAGCAGCATCGCCGCCGAAAGGCGCGCCAGCGCGTCACCGTCGCAGGCGTGGTCGGCCCACCGGCTGACGTGACGCACGACGTCGTGGTTCGAGAAGGACCAGCAGGCATGGGCGTCGGGTGCATTCTGCTGCAGCACGCGGATCGTGTCGCGGAAATGCTGCGCCGAGAAGCTGCGGCTGAGCATCTCGAAGCTGTAGCACATGTGCAGCCGGTCATCGCCGGCGGTGTATTCCGCCATGATGTCCAGGGCGGTCTTGCCGTTGTCGCCAACCTCTCCGACCATCATCCGGCCGTCGTATTCGTCGGTGAGCGCGCGCATGCGCTTGAGGAACGCAATATTTTCGGGCTGGTTGCGGGAATTGACGTGGCGCTGCCAGGCATAGACGTCGGGACCGTCGTATTCGGTGTTGGGCGGATTGTTCCGCAGCTGCGCGTCGTGGAAATAGTAATTCACCGTGTCCAGGCGGAAGCCGTCAACGCCGCGTTCCAACCAGAAGCGCATCGTGTCCAGAAGCGCGTCCTGCACCGCCGGGTTCCACAGGTTCAGGTCGGGTTGCTGGATCAGGAAGTTGTGCAGGTAGTATTGGCGCCGGCGGGGCTCCCACTCCCACGCGTGGCCGCCGAAGACGGCCAGCCAGTTGTTCGGCGGCGTGCCGTCGGGGTTGGGGTCGGCCCAGACGTACCAGTCGGCCTTGGGGTTGGTGCGGTCGGCGCGGCTTTCGGCGAACCACGGGTGCTTGTCGCTGGAATGGCTGATGACCTGGTCGATGATCACCTTCAGCCCCAGTTGGTGCGCGCGGTCGACCAGGGCATCGAAATGCTCGATCGTACCGAACAGCGGGTCGATGCCGGTATAGTCGCTGACGTCATAGCCCATGTCCTTCATGGGCGAGGTGAAGATCGGCGACAGCCAGATGGCATCCGCCCCAAGGGCCGCCACGTGATCCAGCCGGCGGGTGATGCCCGCCAGATCGCCGATGCCGTCGCCGTCGCTGTCCTGAAAGCTGCGGGGATAGATCTGATAGATCACCGCATCGCGCCACCATTCCGCCATTCCGTCACCTTTCCGCTGCAGGGATTCGCCGCCAGTCAACCACGGGCGGCGGGGGATGGCAAAGGAGCAGTGGCCACGACAGGCATTGCGAGGCCACCCTGCGACGCTAAGGTGGGGGTTGTGGTGGAAATTTTTCCGCACGGTGGCGTCGCGGCAGGGGGCGCCGTCGTTAAGAGGACAAGGGTTACAAGGGGGAGGATAACGATATGGCGGAAACGCAGCGTGTGACACGGCGGGCCATGGCCTTCGTTCTGGCGGGGGGCCGCGGCAGCCGGCTGAAAGAACTGACAGACCGGCGCGTCAAGCCGGCGGTCCATTTCGGCGGCAAGGCGCGGATCGTCGATTTCGCCCTGTCGAACGCGATGAACTCGGGCATCCGCAAGATCGCGGTGGCCACCCAATACAAGGCGCACAGCCTGATCCGGCACTGCCATCGCGGATGGAACTTCTTCCGCGCCGAACGCAACGAATTCCTGGACATCCTGCCCGCCAGCCAGCGCGTCGCCGGCGAACACTGGTATCGCGGGACGGCCGACGCGGTGACGCAGAACATCGACATCGTGGACAATTACGACGTCGACTATGTCATCATCCTGGCGGGCGATCACATCTACAAGATGGATTACGAGATCATGCTCTGCGAGCATTTGGACAGCGGCGCCGACGTGACCGTGGGCTGCCTGACCGTCCCCCGGGAAGAGGCCAGCGCCTTCGGCGTCATGGATGTCGACGACAAGGGCCGCATCCTGTCATTCCTGGAGAAGCCCGCTGATCCGCCGGCCATGCCGGGACATCCCGACAAGGCCCTGGCATCCATGGGCATCTATGTCTTCAGCTGGCCGTTCCTGCGCGACCTGCTGCTGCGCGACGCGCAGGACCCGGAGTCCAGCCACGACTTCGGCACCGACCTGATCCCCGAGCTCGTCAGGAACGGCAAGGCGATGTCGCACCGCTTCGACGATTCCTGCGTCCGCAAGGACGGCGGCCCGGCCTATTGGAAGGACGTGGGCACCATCGACGCCTTCTGGAGTGCGAACATCGACCTGACGGACTTCACGCCCGAACTGGACCTGTGGGACAACGACTGGCCGATCTGGACCTATTCCGAAAGCACGCCGCCGGCCAAGTTCATCCACAACGAGAAGGACCGCCGCGGGATCGCGCTGTCCTCGATGGTGTCGGGGGGCTGCATCATCTCAGGGACCGAAATCCGCAACTCGCTATTGTTCACCAAGGTGCACACGAACAGCTATGCCATCCTGGACCATGCGGTCGTGCTGCCGCATGTCACCGTGCAACGCCATGCGCGGCTGCGCAACGTGGTGATCGATTCCCGCGTCGTCATTCCCGAAGGTCTGGTCGTGGGCGAGGATCGGCAGGACGACGCCAAGTGGTTCCGCGTCAGCGAGAAAGGCGTCACCCTGATCACGCAGGACATGCTGGACCGCCGGGCGGCGTCGCTGTGATGCAGGTCCTGTCGGTCGCTTCGGAATGCGCACCGCTGGTCAAGACCGGGGGGCTTGCCGATGTCGTGGGCGCGCTGCCCGGCGCTCTGGCGGAGCAGGGGGTACGGATGCGCACCCTGCTGCCCGGCTATCCGGCAATCATGGCGGCTTTGCCCGACGCGCAGCAGGTCGGCTGGTTCGACGACCTCTTTGGTGGCGGCGCGCGCCTGGTCCAGGGGCATGCCGAGGGCCTGGACCTGCTGGCGATAGACGCGCCGCACCTGTTCGCGCGGCCGGGCGGGCCCTATATCGACGCCCACGGGCGCGACTGGCCCGACAACCCCGAACGCTTCGCGGCCTTGTCCTGGGTCGGCGCGCATGTCGCGACCCATGGGGCAGAAGGCTGGCATCCGCAGGTGCTGCACGGCCATGACTGGCAGGCCGGGCTGATGACTGAATACCTGCGCCAGATGGGCGGCCGGACGAAGACGGTGCTGACCATCCACAACATCGCCTTCAACGGTTCGACCGATCCTGGTCGGCTGCAGTCGCTGCGGCTGGACCCTTGGCGCTTCCATACCGAGGGCTACGAGTTCTGGGGCTCGATTTCGGCGCTGAAGGCGGGGCTGATGGAGGCGGATGCGCTGACGACCGTGTCCCCTAGCTATGCCGAGGAGCTGATGACCCCGGAATTCGGCATGGGGCTGGAAGGCGTCATGCAGCACCGCCGTCAGGCGCTGCACGGCATCCTTAACGGCATCGACGACAGCGCGTGGAACCCCGCGACCGACCCGGCCATCACCCGCTATGACAGCCCCGCGGGCAAGGCTGCCGCCAAGGCCGCGCTGCAGGCGGAACTGGGGATGCCCCGGGCCGAGGGGCCGCTTTACGTCATCGTCTCGCGTATGACGCACCAGAAGGGACTGGATCTGGTGCTGCAGATCCTGCCCGACATCCTGGACCAAGGCGGGCAGCTGGCGGTGCTGGGATCGGGCGATCCGGGGCTGGAGCATGCGTTCCGCCAGGCCGCGACGAACCCCAACGTCTCGGTCCGCATCGGCTATGACGAGCCGTTCTCTCGCCGCCTGATCGCGGGGGGCGATGCCATCCTGGTGCCGTCCCGGTTCGAGCCCTGCGGCCTGACCCAGATGTACGGGCTGCGCTATGGCACGATCCCGGTGGTGGCGCTGACAGGGGGCTTGGCGGACACCGTCATCAACGCCTCGCCCGCCGCGCTGGCGCAGGGCGTGGCGACGGGGGTGCAGTTCTCTCCGGTGACGGCCGAGGCGCTGTGCAACGCTCTGGCGCGGCTGGGCAGCCTTTACAGGGACCCCGAAACATGGTTCCAGTTGCAAAAGAACGCCATGGCGCAACCCGTGGGATGGGCGCAGTCGGCCCGCGCCTATGCCCAGCTTTATGCAGACCTGACCGAACCTGAATGACCGACCGCTACAGCATTTCCGCAGGGCACCCGACGCCGTTGGGTGCTAGTTTCGACGGTGCCGGCGTGAATTTCGCCGTGTTCTCGCAGCATGGCGAACGCGTCGTGCTGTGCCTGTTCGACGACAGGAACCGCGAAACCCGCATCGACCTGCCCGAGCGCGAGGGCCATGTCTGGCACGGCTATCTGGAAGGTCTGCGGCCTGGGCAGAAATACGGCTACCGCGTCCACGGTCCCTATCGTCCCGCCGAGGGTCACCGCTTCAACCCCAACAAGCTGCTGATCGACCCCTATGCGAAGCGGCTGACGGGCAAGCCTGCCGCGCATGACGCGCTTTACGGTTACCGCGCGGGGCATGCGGACGCCGACCTGTCATTCGACCGCCGCGACAGCGCGCATCACATGCCGAAATCGGTCGTGGTCGATCCGTCCTTTACCTGGAACGACGACCGGCCCCTTTACCGCCCGATGACCGAAACGGTGATCTATGAGGCGCATGTGAAGGGGTTGACTGCCGGGCGCCCCGACATCGACGGGCGCGGCAGCTTTGCAGCGATGGCGTCCGAGCCGGTGCTGGACCACCTGGTCAACCTGGGCATCACCGCGGTTGAGCTGCTGCCCGTCCATGCCTTCGCCGACGACCGCTTCCTGACCGACCGGGGGCTGACGAACTATTGGGGCTATATGTCCTATGGGTTCTTCGCGCCCGACCCGCGCTATCTGCGCAACGCCGACATCGCGGAATTCCAGCAGATGGTCGCCCGCTTCCACAAGGCCGGGATCGAGGTGATCCTGGACGTCGTCTACAACCACACCGCCGAAGGGAACGAGCTTGGCCCGACCCTGTCGTTCCGCGGCCTGGACAACGTTGCCTATTACTGCCTTGAGGAAGACCGGCGCTTCTATGTCAACCACGCGGGGACGGGGAACATCCTGAACCTGGACAGCCCCTTCGCGCTGCGTCTGGTCATGGACAGCCTGCGTTACTGGGTGCAGGTGATGCATGTGGACGGCTTCCGCTTCGACCTGTGCTCGGTCCTGGGGCGTACGCGCAGCATTTTCGATCGCGACGGGCCGTTCTTCCGCGCCGTCCGGCAAGACCCGGTCCTGAACCGCGTCAAGCTGATCGCCGAGCCTTGGGACATCGGGCCGGGCGGCTATCAGCTGGGCAGCTATCCGGCGCCTTTCGCGGAATGGAACGACCGCTTCCGCGACCAGGTGCGCGGCTTCTGGCGGGGCGATGCCGGGCGTGTCGGCAAGCTGGCCAAGCGCATCGCCGGGTCGGCCGCGCGCTTTGACCATGACGGGCGGGCGGCCAGCAGCTCGGTGAACTTCGTGGCGGCCCACGACGGCTTCACGCTGATGGACACTGTCACCTTCAACGACAAGCACAACGAGGCGAACGGGGAAGAGAACCGCGACGGCCACAACCACAACCTGTCGGACAACATGGGCGTCGAGGGGCCGAGCAAAGACCCCGCGATCACCGCCCGCCGCAACCGCCGCCGCCGCAACCTGATCGCCACGCTGCTGCTGTCTCAGGGCACGCCGATGTTGCTGGCCGGTGACGAGCTGGGCAATTCCCAAGGCGGCAACAACAACGCCTATGCCCAGGACAACCCGATCGGCTGGGTGGACTGGGACGGGATCGACCCGGTGTTCCTGAACTTCGTGCGACGGGCGATCGCTTTCCGGCAGGCGCACCCGATCCTGCGGCAGAAGCGCTTCCTGCACAGCCAGCCGCGCGAAGAGGACGGGCTGCCCGATCTGTTCTGGCGCCGCGAGGACGGCCAGCCCATGACGCCCGAGGACTGGAACGACCCCGACCGCCGGCTGCTAGCGGCCGAAATGCGCATGGCGCGGGGCACGCCGCCCTATGCGGCGCTGCCGGGGGCGGTCTTCGTCGTCTTCAACAACGGCCCCGATGCACGGGTCCGGCTGCCGGACGCGGCCGACGGACAGTGGCACCGCCGCCTGGACAGCGCCGCTGACGGCGACATGGATTTCCCCACCATATCGGTCGAGCCGGTGTCGGCGGAAAGCGTGGTAGCCTTCGTGCTGTGTCCATTGCCCTGAAAGCCGGCTGCCGCGATCTTGGGCCGCAATGCCACAACCGCAGGATGATTTCGCGGTCGCACCAATGTTTGACTTCCAAACGCCGCCGAACGCTGGCAACAGGGCCAGCGTATTCGGTGGATTTTTCAAGGGCGGCAATACCGTCGCGTCCGGGGGCCGCCAACAGCGCCCCGCCGCCTTGCTGTCATGACGTTTTCCAGCCCATGAGGCCGACATTGACCCAAGCACCTTCGGCGCAGGACCTGCGCGAGAAAATCCTGTTCCACCTGACCCACACCCAGGGCCGGGGGCCAGAGTTCGCAACCGTCTTCGACTGGCGGCTGGCCGTCAGCTATACCGTGCGCGACCTGATGGTCGGTCCCTGGGTCGGCGCCATTCGCGCGGCACGGGATCACGGTGCCAAGCGCGTATATTATCTGTCGATGGAGTTCCTGATCGGCCGCATCCTAGGGGATGCGATCATCAACCTGCAGCTGGAACCCGCCATGGCCGAGGCACTGACCGAGCTTGGCCTGGACGAGCAGGAGATCCTTGACAACGAACCCGACGCGGCGCTGGGCAACGGCGGCCTGGGCCGACTGGCCGCCTGCTTCATGGAGTCTCTGTCGTCGTTGCACTGCCCCGCCTATGGATATGGTATCCGTTACGAGCATGGCCTCTTCCGCCAGAGCTTCGAGAACGGCCAGCAGGTCGAACGCCCCGAGGACTGGCTGAACCAGCCGCACCCTTGGGAATTCGTTCGCATCGACTACAGCTATCGGATCGGCTTCAAGGGGCATGTAGAGATCGTCGACGGCCGCGCGGTCTGGCATCCGGGAGAAAGCGTCATCGCGCGCGCCTATGATACGCCGGTGATCGGTTGGGGCGGGGACTGGGCCAACAGCCTGCGCCTGTGGGGCGCGCATCCGACCACGCTTCTGGACCTGCCGCGCTTCAATGCAGGCGATTATGCCGCCGCCGCCGAGCCAGAGGCGCTGGCCCGCACGCTGTCGCGGGTCCTTTATCCCGACGACACCACCGAATCCGGGAAGGAGCTGCGCCTGAAGCAGGAATACTTCCTGACCTCGGCGGCGCTGCAGGACATCCTGCGCCGCTTCCTGGCCGAGCATGACGACCTCAGCCTGCTGCCGCAGAAGGTCGCGATCCAGCTGAACGACACGCACCCGGCCATCGCGGGACCCGAGCTGATCCGCCTGCTGATGGACGACCATGGCCTGCCGTTCGAGCGCGCCCGCGACCTGGCACGCGCAACGCTGAACTATACCAACCACACCCTGCTGCCCGAGGCGTTGGAGCGGTGGTCCACCTGGCTGATGGGACGCATCCTGCCGCGCCACATGCAGATCATCCAGATGATCGACGACGATCATCGCGATGCGACGGGCCGTCCGTCACATGTCGGCATCGTCCACAACGACCAGGTGCACATGGGCGAACTGGCCTTCATCATGGCCGGGCGGGTGAATGGCGTCTCGGCGCTGCATACAGACCTGGTCAGGGACACGGTCTTTGCAGACCTGCACAAGCTGCATCCCGACCGGATCGTCAACCAGACGAACGGCGTCACGCCCCGGCGCTGGTTGCGCATGTCGAACCCGTCGCTGGCGCGCCTGCTTGATGACACCATCGGCAACGGCTGGACGGGCGACCTGGACCAGTTGAAGGGGCTTGAGGACCATGCCCAGGACGCAGGCTTCCGAGACAGCCTGCGCGCGGCCAAGCGCGCCAACAAGGTCTGGCTGTCGAACGGCCTGCTGACCGATCTGGGCGTGAAGGCCGACCCTGACGCGATCTTCGACGTCCAGATCAAGCGCATGCACGAATACAAGCGCCAGCTGCTGAACATCCTCGAGGCGATCGCCCTGTGGCACCGCATCCACGACGACCCGAACGGCAACTGGACGCCGCGGGTCAAGATCTTCGGGGGAAAGGCCGCACCGGGATACTGGCTGGCGAAATCGGTGATCCACCTGATCAACGACGTGGCGGCGACGATCAACAGCGATCCGGTCACCTCGAAATACCTTCAGATCGCCTATCCGCCGAACTATAACGTCTCGATGGCCGAGGACCTGATCCCCGCCGCCGACCTGTCCGAGCAGATCAGCACCGCCGGAAAAGAGGCGTCGGGCACCGGCAACATGAAGTTCACCATGAACGGCGCGCTGACCATCGGCACGCTGGACGGCGCCAATGTCGAGATCCGAGAGCTTGTCGGCCCCGAGAACTTCTTCCTGTTTGGCCTGACCGCCGAGGAGGCCGCGGCCGAGAAAGCCCGCCCCGGCCACGCCCGCGCCGCCATCGAGGCCAGCGAGGATCTGCAGGTCGCACTGCAGCTGATCGCCGAAGGGCGGTTCGGCCGGGCCGACAGCTATTACTCGCTGCTGGACCGGACGTGGAACGACGACCCGTTCCTGGTGGCATCCGATTTCGACGCCTATTTCGCGATGCAGCGTCAGGTGGACCGCGCCTTCGCCGATCCCGCAGACTGGGACCGGATGGCGGCGCTGAACATTGCGCGGTCGGGGTTCTTCTCGTCCGACCGGACGATCCGCGGCTATATGCGCGACATCTGGAACGTTCAGCCCGTCACGGCATGAATGGCCGGCCCCCGCGCGGGCAGGGGCGGGCAGGTCAGTTGCGGAAGCGGCGGGCGGCCGGCATGTACTGCATCAGCAGCCAGTAGCTGACGCCCGCCGGGATCAGGCTTGCATACCAGCTGATGGCCGAGAACCACAGCGCGGCGACCACGCCGATCACTGTCGCGATCAGCGCGGCGGGATTGACCCCGCGATAGGGGCCGTCGCTGTCGTAAAGATGCTCCAGGTTCAGCGTCTGGCGGCGAATCACATAGTAGTCGACGACCAGGATCGCGAAGATCGGCCCGAGGAAGGCGCTGTAGGTCTGGATGAAGATCCCCAGCCCCGCCGCGGATTCGTCGCGCACCAGCAGCCAGGGAAAAGTTGCGAAGGCCAGAAGGCCCACGATGACGGCGGCTGCCTTGAAGGGCAGCTTGAAGACGTCCATCATCGCATAGGCCGGAGGCACCACGTTGTTGAGGATGTTCGTCGTCACCTGCGCGAAGGCGATGAACAGCAGCGTGACGACCAGCAGGATCTTGTTGTCCACGGCACTGGCGAAGACGCGGATCGGGTCGACCTCTCCGGTCGCGCTGGACACCATCAGCCCGATCAGGCCCATGAACAGCGTCGCCGGCAGGATCGAGTTCGCATAGATCGCGACCTGCTTGCCCGGCCCGACCTGATGCTTCAGTTCGCGCGAATAGTCCGACACGTTCAGCATCATCGTCGAATAGACGCCGAGGAACAGCATCGTCGCGCCCCAGAACGGCGCACCCCAGGTGCCCTCGGCCTGTAGCAGGTTGGTGCTGATCGCATCGCCATAGCGGCCGATCACGCTGAAGAACATGTAGACCAGCGCACCGATGATGAAGACGGCGCCGATGTTCTCCAGCCACTTGATGCCGTGGAAGCCCAGCACCGACAGGCCGATCTGAAGAAACTGGAAGCCGATGAAGAACATCCAGATGTTGGAATAGCCGAACATCGTCTCGCTGACGAGGTTCAGGGCGCCAGCGCCGATCCAGCTTTGGAACCCGTACCAGACGATCGCGGGAACCGACCGCACCAGCGCCGGCAGGCGCGTGCCGCCGAAGCCATAGGCGGACCGCGCCTGCACCATGAAGGGGATGCCGTACTTGTGCCCCGCACGACCGTTGATCATCAGCGCCACGCCGATGACCGTGCAGCCGATGGCAATGGCCAGCACGGTTTGCAGCAGGTTCAGCGTGCCGACCAGGCCCGACCCGACCGTGAAGGTGCCGATGCTGACGCAGCCGCCCAGCCAGGCGAACAGATAGGACCAGGGGTCCATGATCCGTACCTGCTGGGGGGCAAGCGATTCCTCGCCCATCTTCTTGTCGTCGGCGGCCCCTGCCGCCCCCGGCGCAAGGCCGGCCGGTGTCTCCGTGAAGGTCATGTCAGACTCCCTGTCTGAAGGTGGCGGTGTTTCTTATTTTTGGTTGGGGGTCGCATAGGCCCCGATCTTGGAGGTCTTCAGCCCGGCGCCGACCAGTGCCTCGGCCAGCTTCGTGGCGACGGTCACGCCGTCGATGACCGGGATGCCCGTTTCGGCACTCAGCCATTCGGTCAGATCCGACATGCCGGCGCAGCCCAGAACCACCGCTTCGCAGCGGTCTTCCTCGATCGCGCGCAGGATTTCGGCACGAACCTGCTGCCGTGCATTCGATCCGGGCTCTTCCAGCGCCAGGACGGGGATTGCCGCCGAGCGGACGCGGCGGCACTGGTGGTCCAGCCCGTATTTGCGCACCAGCTCCTCGATCACGGGGACCGATCGGGGCAGGGTGGTGACGATGGAAAACGACGTGGCGATCATGCTGGCGGCCTTCACGGCCGCTTCGCAGATGCCGATGACGGGGCCGGTGGCAACCTCGCGGCAGGCGCCGATGGCGGGGTCGTCGAAGCAGGCGACGACGATGGCATCCGCGTCGCGTGCCTCCTGCACCTCGCGCAGAAGGTGGGCGGCGGACATGACCTCGTCGAAATGGCCCTCGATGCTGGCGGGGGCGCCGTCCGCGGTCCGGCCCTCGACTTCGGTGCCGGGGGCTGCGACGGCGCGTGCCGAGGCGACGATCTTGTCGGTCATCGACCGGGTCGAGTTGGGGTTGATGACGACCAGTTTCATCCGCTTCTCCGTAACGTGAGTCGCAACATTGGTAACACGGATTGTTAACAATCCAATTCTTTATTTCCTGCAAAAATTGTGGGCCAAATCGCGTTGCGAAGGCCTGATCAAGGTGCAATTGAGAAAGACATGGACAAGCCCTTGGAAGCCCTGATCGTCGACAGCATCCTTGACGCCATCGCCGACCAGCGGTTGGCGGCGGGAACCAAGCTGGGTGAACAGGCCCTGTCCGAGATCTTCGGCTGCAACCGGCTGCATGTCCGTCGCGCGCTGTCGATGCTGACGGGTTGGCAGGTGGTCGACCACCTGCCCAATCGTGGGGCGTATGTGGCCACGCCCACGCCGCAGGATGCGCGCGACGTCTTCCAGGCCCGCCGCGCCATCGAGACCACGATCTGCCGCAACGCCGTGCGGCAGGCGACCCCCGACGACATCGCCGCCCTGCGCGCCCATCTGGCCGAGGAGGACGCGGCGCGCGGGCGTGACAACCGCCCCGTGGCGATCCGGCTCTCGCGGGGGTTCCACATCCTGCTGGCGCGGATCGGCCGCAATCCCGTCCTGGCCCGTTATCTCGACGAGCTGACGATGCGATCCTCGCTGATCATCGGGCTCTATGGAACCGGCGCTGCGACGTTGTGTGCCGAGGACGAGCATGCCCGTATCACTGACGCCATCGCCGCACGGGATGAGACTGGGGCGCTGGCGCTGCTGGACGAACACCTGCGCCATATCGAAGCCGGTATCCGCTTCGACGACGCCGCCCCGGCGACCGGCGCGCTGTCGGCGGCGCTGCGGCGCTAGCGGTTCAGGCCGGTCCGGGCCGCAGCCATCCGTTCGAGCGACTGGAAGCCTTCGTGCAGCAGCACGGCGATGATGCCGACCACCATTCCGCCCTGCAGGACGAAGGCGGTGTTCGACGACAGAAGTCCTGCGATGATCACCTCGCCCAAGGTCTTGGCTGCAACGGTCGAACCGATGGTCGCGGTTCCCAGGGAAATCACCGCCGTCAGCCGCATGCCGCCCAGGATCACCGGCAGGGCGAGCGGCAGGTCGACTTGCGTCAGGCGCTGCCTTGGCGTCAGGCCCATGCCGCGCGCCGCCTCGGCTACCTGCGGCGGCTGGCCGGTCAGACCCGCCAGCGCATTTTCGAAGACCGGCAGCAGCCCATAAAGGAACAGCGCCACCAGCGTCGGACCGGCGCCGAACCCCATGATCGGCACGGCCAGCGCCAGAACTGCGACCGGCGGGAAGGTCTGCCCGACCGCCGTGACCGTGCGAGCCAGTGGCAAGAACTCACGCCCCGCCGGCCGCGTCACCAGCACTGCCAGCACCAGCGCAATCACGGTCGAGGCCACGACCGCCAGCCCCACCAGCGCCAGGTGCGACAGCGTCAGCGACCACAGCGGCGTCTGGGTATAGATCGCCGGCGCGTTGTTGCGCGTGAAGGGCTGGAACAGCCAGGCAAAGCTGGTGGGCGTCAGCAGGAAGGCCAGCAGGAACAGGACGGCCGCGCCCAGCAGCACGCGTCCGATCATTCGGCCGCCCGCGCCGTCGGCGCCGCATGGGCCTGAAGCGCCGCCAGCGTGACGATACCGCCGCCTTCGACCGGGACGGCAGACCGCCCGGACCAGAGACATTCGGCCAGCGCCTCGCGCAGGCTGGCGTCGCGGGCGATAGGGGCGCCGGGGGCCTCGCCCTCGATCGCGATGGCATGGGCGGGGGTCAGCGACAACAGGTGGAAGGGACGTTCCCGCATCCCGATCAGGTCGCGCACGAAGGGCGTGGCGGGGGCGGTCAGAATCTCGGACGGCGGGCCGTATTGAACCAGACGGCCCTTGTCCATCACCGCGATGCGGTCGCCCAGGGTCACGGCCTCTTCCATGTCATGGGTGACCAGGATCAGCGTCGTGCCCAGCTGGCGCTGAATGTGGCGCAGGTCGTCCTGCGCCTTGGCGCGGATCACCGGGTCCAACGCGCCGAAGGGTTCGTCCATCAGCAGAAGGTCGGGCTTGGCCGCCAGCGCCCGTGCGACGCCGACGCGCTGCTGCTGACCGCCCGAAAGTTCGTGCGGCATGCGGTCGCGGAAGGCGTCGGGGTCCAGCTGGAACAGGGTCAGAAGCTCATCCACGCGGTCGCGGATCTGGTCTGCGCTCCAACCCAGCAGGCGCGGCACCGTGGCGATGTTCTGGGCCACAGTGCGGTGCGGGAAAAGCCCGTGTCCCTGGATCGCATAGCCGATGCGGCGGCGCAGCAGGTATCCGGGCAGGCTGTGCGAATCCTCCCCGTCGATCAGGACCTGGCCGCTGGTCGGTTCGACCAGCCGGTTGATCATGCGCAGCAGCGTGGTCTTGCCAGACCCCGAGGTGCCGACGAGGGCGGCGATCTGCCCGGACTCGACCGTGAAGCTGACATCGTCCACGGCGACTGCACCGTCATAGCGCTTGGTCAGGTTGCGGATTTCGATCATGTCCGACATCTCAGGCTCCTTTGGGGCGGCGCGACGTCGCCTCGACCAGCAAATCCAGCGCAATGCCCGCCACGAGGGCCAAGGCGATGGTGGGCAACGCCCCCAGAAGAACAAGATCCATGGCCGTCTGGTTCAACCCTTGGAACACGAAAGTGCCGAAACCGCCGCCGCCGATCAAGCCTGCGATGACGGCCAGCCCGATGTTCTGGACCAGCACGATCCTGACCGCCGCCAGCAACACCGGCAGGGCCAGCGGCACCAGGACCGAGGCCAAGACCTGCACGCGCGTCAGGCCGAGGCCCGTCGCGGCCTCTCGGGTCGCGGGGCTGACGCCGTTCAGGCCGGTCAGCGTGTTCGACACCACTGGCAGAAGGGAATAGAGAAACAGCGCCACCAGCGCGGGAAAGACGCCGATCCCGGCCACGCCCGCCTGCGCCGCGCCGGGCACGTTCGCCGCGATCCAGCCGAAGATCGGGATCATGATCCCGAACAGCGCCAGCGACGGCACCGTCTGGAGGATGTTCAACACCGACAGGACCGGCCCCCGCAGCCCCCGCGCCTGATAGAGCGCGACGCCAAGCGGCAGCCCGACCAAGAGCGCCAGCCCGAGCGAGCCGAAGGCCAGCAACAGATGCGCCCGCGCCTCTCTCAGGAAGATGTCGCGGCGTGCCTCGTATTCGCGCATGACGGAGATGCCGTCCACGATGCCCGACGCAAGGACTGCGACGACCAGAGCGATGGCCAGCCCCAGAAGCAGCCAGCGCACCGCCAGGCTGGGCCGAAGCCGGGTGATGGCGTCGGCCAACATCAGCGCAAAGGCCAACGTCGCCAGCCAGAACCCGGTGGCGGGCGACACCCGCGCCAGCGTGTTGTCGGGGGGCGTCAGGTGACCCGCCGAGGCGCCGAGCGCCAGCACCAGCGCCACAAGGGCCGCCAGCGCAGCCCCCAGCCGCCAGGCCGCACCAATCTGCCAGCATCCGCCGACCAGAACCACAGCCAGCACCAGGGCCAGCGGCAGGCCCCAGGGCAGGGCGGACCACAGCGCCACCCCCTCGCCCAAAACGATGCGGTTCGGCTTGAACTGCACCAGCGGCAGGGCCAGCCCTACCAGCCCGATCAGCGCGAAGAGCAGCCCCGGCCGGTCCAGCCGCCCCATCAGTCGATGAAGCCGGCCGAGGTCAGGTGGTCGCGGGCAACGGTCGCGGCGGGTTCGCCGCCGATCTGGATGCGGCCGTTCAGTTCCTGCAGGGTTTCGAGGTCCAGGGATTCAAAGATGGGCGCCAGCACGTCGCGAATCTCGGGATGCGCCTCCAGCACCTCGGACCGGACGATGGGGGCGGGCTGATAGACCGGCTGGACGCCCTTGTCGTCCTCCATGACCACCAGGCCCGCGGGCGCGATGCCGCCGTCGGTGCCATAGACCATCGCCGCGTTGACGCCCGAGGTCTGCTGCGCCGCCGCCGCGATGGTCGCGGCCGTGTCGCCGCCCGACAGCTGCACCAGCTGGTCAGGGCTCATCGTGAAGCCATAGGTCTCCTGGAATGCCGGCAGCGCCGCGGCCGAGGTCACGAACTCGGTCGAGGCGGCCAGCTTCACGTCGCCGCCGCCGGCGATCCATTCGCCGAAATCGGTCATGGTGGTCAGGTCGTTCGCCTCGGCCACGTCCTGGCGGACGGCTATGGCCCAAGTGTTGTTCGCGGGCGCGGGCTGCAGCCAGACGATGTCGTTCTGTTCCTTGTCCAGCTTGGCCACGCGTTCGTAGCCGGCCTGTGCGTCCTTCCAGACGTCGCTGTCGGCTTCGTTGAAGAAGAAGGCGCCATTGGCGGTGTATTCCGGATAGATGTCGATCTGCCCCGAGGTGATCGCGTCGCGCATGATCGGCGTGCCACCCAACTGCAGGCGGTCCTGTACCGGCAGGCCCGCATCCTGCAGTGCGATCAGCATCATGTTGCCGAAAAGCCCCCCTTCGGTGTCGATCTTCGAGGACACGGTGATGTCCTGCGCGGATGCCGCGGCGCCCAGTCCGATCAGCATGGCGGCGAGGGGGGTGATGGCTTTCATGGTGATCTCTCCTGTCCCGTGGCGGTGGCATGTGCCCTTGTCCGGCGGTCGCACACAGCCGGAATCAAAGGACGAAATGCACCAGGTCGTGCCTTGGTTCCCGCGTCAATAGAGGGCGATGCCCGGGAAGATGATCAGCAGCGCGACAGCCAAGATCTGGAGCCCGATGAAGGGCAGCAGCGCCCGGAAGATTTCGCCCAGGGAAATCTCGGGCGGTGTCACCGACTTCAGATAGAAGGCGGCCGGGCCGAAGGGTGGCGACAGGAAGCTGACCTGCATGTTCATGGCGAACAGCACCCCGAACCAGACGGGGTCGTATCCCAGGCTGATGATGATCGGCACGAAGATCGGCATGGTCAGCAGTGCGATGCCGACCCAATCAAGGAACATGCCCAGGACGAACAGGATCGCCATCATGAACAGGATGATGACCGTCGGGTTTTCGCTGATGCCGGTGATCAGCTTCGACACGAAGTCGATGCCGCCCATCAGGTTGAAGACGCCCACCAAGGCGGATGCGCCGATTCCGATCCAGACGATCATCCCGACGGTCTGCAGCGTCTGCATGGCCGCGCCGCGCAGCAGGCCCCAAGTAAATTCGCCGCGCAGCACGGTCGAGATCAGCACGCCCGCCACGCCTACGGCGCTGGCCTCGGTCACCGAGGCGATGCCGCCATAGATGGACCCCAGAACCATGATCACGACCAGGATCGGCAGGAGCAGGCCCTTCAGCAGGCGGATCTTCTCGGCCCGGGGGGTGGGGTCGGTGACGGCCGGGGGAACGTCAGCGGGCGTCAGCCAGGCTCGGGCCAGGACGTAGCCGACATAGAGCAGTGCCAGCATGAAGCCCGGAACGAAGGCCGCCGTGAACAGATCGCCAATGGAGACATTGGCCGTCAGGCCATAGATGATCAGCACGATCGAGGGCGGAACCATGGTCCCCAGGCTGCCGCCCGCGCAGACGACGCCGATCGCCAGCTTGCGGTCATAGCCCTGCGCCATCATCTGCGGCAGCGCGATCAGTCCCAGCAGGACGACCTCTCCGCCGATGATGCCGGACATGGCGGCCAGGATCACGGCCACGAAGATGGTCTGGACGGCCACGCCGCCGCGGATGCGGCCGCCGATCAGGCGCATCGCTTCAAAGAGGTCGCGCGCGATGCCGCTGCGGTCCAGGATGGCAGCCATCAGCACGAACATCGGCACCGACACGAAGACGAAGCTGGAGACGAAGGAATAGACGCGGCTGGTGATCAGCGGCACGACGTTCGGCCCGAACCAGCCAAGCGCGAAGATCAGCGTCACCAGCAGCGTGACGAAGGCCAGCGGAATGCCCGTGACCAGAAGCCCCAGCAGCAGCGCGAACAGAAGGCCGGTCCCGGCCTCGATGCCCAAGGACTGCAGCGATCCGAAGACCTCCATCAGCGGACCCCCTTGCGGGCATAGTTGATCGTCAGGACCACGAACTGCAGCGCCATGATCGCCAGCGCGACCATCAGAAGGATCTTCAGGACGCTAGGATAGGCCGGGTTCCAGGCCGATCCCGAGGTTTCAAGGTGGAAGCTGCCGTCGGGGCGCCAGGCCGCGCGCTTGACCATCTGCCAAGCCGCCCATGCAAAGGCCGCCGCCGAAATGCCGCAGATCGCCGAGATCAGGATGTCGGCCACCCGCCGCGCCGCCGGCGGCAGCACGTCATAGACCAGCACCACGCGGATGTGCCTGTCACGCGCCGTGCACAAAAGTCCCCCATAGACGAACGAGATCGCGCAGAGGAACACGGTCGTCTCGTGCGCCCAGATGGTCGGGCGGCCGAAGGCGTAGCGCAGCACGACCTCTTGGATCAGGATCAGCATGGCGACGACCAGCCCCAGGGCGGGGATGATCGCTGCCCGGTCGATCCAGCGCCCGAGGGCGCCCGACTGGGCTACGGCCTCGTGCTCTTCTCTCGGGACGGCTTCCGAGGTTTCCATGCGTGCTCCTCCCGCTGGTGGGGTCGGGCGCGCGTGGCGCCCGACCAGCCGTTACTGGACCAGGCCCTTGTCGGTCAGATAGGCCGTCAGCGTGTCATAGACCCGCTGAGCGGCCGGCGACTGGCCGGCGACCTTTTCCCATTCGCCCTGGGCGATGGTGCGGAACTTGGCGCGCTCCTCGTCGGGCCAGTCGTGGACGGTGATCTGCCCGCTCGCCTCGGCTTCTGCCACGGCGGCGGCGTCGGCCTCGGCCAGGGCGGCGGTCTGGGTCTGGGCGAAGTCCTTGACCGACTGCGTCAGGACCTGCTGCAGATCCTCAGGCAGGGCGTCCCACTTGTCCTTGTTCATCGAGATTTCGACCAGCGGCAGCGAATGGAACCCCGGATAGACCGGATGCGGCGCGATCTCGTTCAGGCCCTGCGCCTGGTTGGTCGAAAAGACGCTGTAATCGGCCGCGTCGATCACCTTCTTGTCCAGCGAGGTGAAGACCTCGGACCCCGGCAGGTTCACGGGCGCGGCACCGGCGGCCGCGAAGACCGACTGGACCAGGCCCTCGGGGGCGCGGATCTTGACGCCCTGCAGGTCGTCCACGCCGTCCAGCGGCACGGCGCTGACCAGCGCCTCCAGGCCCGGCGTGGTGGCACCGATGAACTGCAGGCCATAGGGGTTCATGATCTCGTTCAGCAGCTCCTTGCCGCCGCCGTTCTCGACGAAGTCCAGCATCTGCTGGGGGTCGGACCAGGCGCCGACCGGGTTGCCCATCAGGCCGAAGGCGGGGTCCTTGCCCGCGAAATAGGACAGGTCGGTCACATGCCCGTCCAGAATCCCGGTGGCGATGGCGTCCTGAGTTTCGTTATGCGCGACGATGGATTCAACCGGCAGCAGGTCAATCTTTATCCGGCCGTCAGATTTTTCGGCCACGTCCTCGGCCCAGCCCTGCTGCAGCACGAAGTTCGGGTTGCCCGCGGGATCCGAGGACTGGAAACGGAAGCTGTGTTCCTGCGCAAGTCCCGGTGCGGCCAGCGCCATGACGGCGGTCGCGGCCAGCAGGGTGCGACGGGTCAGATGTGTCATTCGGTTTCTCCTCCTGTGGTTTTCGTTTGCGGCGCAAGGGTGTCGGCCGCGATGTCGATGATGGCCGGCAGGGGCAGGGCGACGTCGATCCACAGCGCCCCCTCGGCTGCCGGATCGGGCGGCTGCAGCGCCGCCAGCTGGCTGTCGATTAGGCTGATCGGCATGTAATGGTCCTGCCTTGCGGTCATCCGCGCCTCGATCAGGGCGCGGTCGCCATGCAGAAAAATGATATCCAGCGCACCAGCGCCGGCCCTCAGCCGGTCGCGATGGGCCATCCCCAAGGCCGAACAGGCCAGCACAGCCCGCTGCGGGGCATTGCGAACCGCATCCGCCAGCCGGTCCAGCCAGCCCCAGCGCATGTCGTCGGTCAGCGGCTGGCCCGCGCGCATCCGCGCGACGCTGCTGGCGTCGTGATACTGGTCCGCCTCGATGAAGCTGCCGCCGATGCGACTGGCCAGCCCGCGGGCCACTGACGATTTCCCCGTGCCGCAGATGCCCATGACCAGAATCGGCCGCAAGATCCTCATTCGATCTTCCTCCCTACCCAAAGCATGAATGACAGCGCTGTCATTCGTCAACCCCTTTTCCTTGCCGCTCGAATAGGCGTAATCTTCCAGATCATGAACGATAAGCCCAGGATCACCCTGTCCGAGGTCGCGCTGGCCGCCGATGTCAGCCCTATCACGGTGTCTCGCGCATTGCGCAATCCCGACAAGGTTTCGGCCGAGGCCCGGGCCAGGATAGACCGGGCGATCCGCGAACTGGGCTATGTGCCGAATCCGGCGGCGCGGGCGCTGGCGTCGGGTCGGACAGATGTCATCGGGGTGGTCATCCCGTCGGTCAGCAACAACGTCTTCGCCGATGTGATGCGCGGCATCTACGAGGGGCTCGAAGGCAGCAGTCTGGGCGTCCAGCTGGGGACAACGCGCTATTCGCCGACGACCGAAGAACAGCTGATCCGGGTCTTCCTGTCGCAGCGGCCGACCGGGCTGATCGTGGCCGGGCACGACCAATCGCCCGCCGCACGCGCGCTGCTGTCCGGGGCGGCCTGCCCGGTCGTCCAGATCATGGAGGTCGGGCCGCCGCCGATCGACCTGGCGGTCGGCCTGTCGCATTATCACGGTGCGCGGGCGGGGGTCGAACACCTGTTGGCGCAAGGCTATCGCGCACCGGCTTTCCTGGGGGCGCAGATGGACCCGCGCAGCCAGCGCCGGCTGGCAGGATTTCGCGACGGGTTGGCCGCTGCCGGACAAGCGGACTACGCCGTGGTCACCACGCCAGAGCCGTCCTCCGTCAGCCTGGGCTGCCGGCTGTTCGCGGACCTGCTGGCGCGGCGCCCGCGAACGGATGCGGTGCTCTGCAACAACGACGACCTGGCGATCGGTGTGCTGTTCGAGGCGCAGCGGCGCAACATCCGCGTGGGCGCCGAGCTGGGCATATGCGGCTTCAACGACCACGAGATGATGTCGGCGGCCGAACCGGCGCTGACCTCGGTGGCGACTGACCGGCTGTCGATGGGGCGGCAGGCGGTCCGCATGGTCCGCGACCGCCTGACCGGCGGCGGGGCGCCGCGCGGTCACGCGATGGACCTGGGTTTCCGGCTGATGCCGCGCGCAAGCACCGCGCGTGGACGGGACTAGCCGCCGAAGCTGCGGCTGCCGCCGAACCCGCCACGAGAGGTCGCGGTGGCCCGCGACATGGGCGCCTGGCCCGCGGTCGCCGCCGGCCGGGCGAAGTTCTGCGCGCTCATCTGCGCGCGACCCGCGTTGCTGCCGAAGTTGGTGGTGCGCGCAGCATTGGTGAAGCCGCCCTGGGCGTTGCGGTAGAGCGGCTGCGCAGCGGCCATCCCGCCGCCGGCGCGGCCCAGCATGTTGCCGATCAGATATCCCGCCAGAAGCGGCATGAAGATGCTGCCGGACCCGCCGCCGTCGACCACCTGATCCTCGGACCCGCAGGCGCCTTCGCCGTGCTGCTCCTCGCAGACGGCCAGGCTGTCGTAGCGGGGCGCGGCCTCGACATGCAGTTCTTCGGCCTGCGCGAACGCCTGATCGCATTCAGCCGGCGTAAACAGGCCCTGCTGTTCGGCCGCAGACCGGCAGCTGGCCAGATCGGGAAAGGCCTGCGCCTCGACCTGCTCTTCGCGGCAGCCGGCGACGGTGAAGGCGGCGGCGCCGAGGATGGTCAGCGCGACGGTTCTGGAACGTGTCCTCATGGGATCCTCCTTAGCGCGAATCAATCCGCAATGAAATGCGGCTTGAAGCGCGACAGGTCCTGCGTGATGCGGCCCCGGTCTTCGCGGATGCCCAGGCCCACGCAGACCTGCCCCACGATCCAGGCGCCCATGACCGGGCGGAAGCCGTCGAAGACCGGCAGCGGGTGATAGCCCTGCACGATCCGCGGATGCCGGTCGTACTCCGTATTGGGCGAGGTCTCGGTCACCTCGCCGTCCTCTACGATGCTGATCGACGCCCCCTCGCGCGAAAAGATCGGCTTCACCACATGCGCCTTGCGGAACTGGTCGGCGACGCGGTCGAAGGCGTCGGCCACCGCCGGTACCGGCCGCCCGCCTGCCACCAGCGCATCCGCGACATCGTCTGCGAAGAAGGCCGGCAGCAGGTTCGGGTGCCCCTCGAACATCTGCCATAGGACGGGCAGTAGACCCTTGTTCGACACGACGGCCTTCCAGGCGGGTTCCAGGAACATGCAGCCCGACCCCGCGACGTGGCGCGCATAGTCGTCGGCCAGCAGATCCTCCCACGGATAGAGCTTGAAGAGCGTGCCGATCACACGGTCCTCGGCGTCGAGGAACTGCCCCTCCCGGCTGACGCCGAGCTTCGCCAGATCGCTGAAATGCGCTCCCAGACCGGCCTCGCGGGCGGCCCAGGCCAGCTGCTCGACCGTGGCATAGTCCTCGGGATTGTCGGCTGTGGCGGTGAAGTGGATGTCGGTCTTGGGCGCGAACAGCTCTCGGAAGCGCTCGACCAGCGCCTCATGAATGCCGTTGAACTGGTCCGCCCCCTGGGGCAGGACACCTGCGGCCATTTGATCTTCAAGCCACTGCCATTGAAAGGCCGCGCTTTCGTAAAGCGAGGTTGGGGTGTCGGCGTTATATTCCAAGAGCTTCGCAGGCCCGCTGCCGTCATAGATTAGATCCATGCGGCCATAGATCTCGGGCTCGTTGCGCGCCCAACTGTCGGCGATCAGGCTGAAATGCGCGGCCGGAATGCCCATCCGCTCCATCAGCGCCTCGTCGCGAACGATACGGTCCACGGCCTCTCGCGTCATCGCATGAAGCTCTGTCGCGGGGTCCTCCAGGTCACGCTCGACCTGGGTCAGCGTCAGACGATAGGCCGAGGATTCGTCCCAATAGGGCTCGCCATGCATGTTGGCGAAGCTGAAGCCCTGGTCCGCCGCCTTGGCGGCCAGGTAGGGACGTTCCGGCAGGTTGATCTTTTCCATGGCGATGACATAGGCGCCCGGCCGGTCGGACGCCAGTGGCACCAAGGCTGAAGGGCTGCGCCTGACGCCCCCGTGATCGCGCGGCAAGTGGCGCAGTCGTGGTCGTCGGG
>JAYZBS010000158.1:0-5470 GCA_036338635.1 Pseudomonadota bacterium
AGCCCGGTGATCGTCGCCTGCGTCACCCCCATCTGGGTGGCCAGCGCCTTGGGCGTCGCCGTGCCCCCGCGCGCATGAACGATCTGCATGACGCGCAGCTTGGCCGGCGTCACCCCGGCTGCGTTGGCCAGGTCACGTTCATAGAGCTCGGTGGCTCGCAATATGCGCCGCAGGGCGATCAAGCTGTCATCCGTTCGATCCATCGGACCAACGCCTCATAGGTTCAGGGGTGAAGGGCCTTTGTTTGCATGGAACGGGAAATACTTCAACTGACTAAGCATCTCCCGCGATTTCTTTGCTTTCCTAAGGATAGTGCTTTACTGAAGGTTTTCAAGAATGCGTAAATATTGGCTATATTACAGCCTCTTAACATAAGATCAGCGAGAAACTGTCAAAAAATGCTTAGGCTGTTGAAACTTTATCCCGCTTTGACTAGTTTACCAACCAAAGGAACCGAAAGGGAACAAGACCCGATGCCGAAAGACAGCTTCACGACCCGGAAGGATTCGCTTCTTCTCCGCAAGCCCGAGGCCACCGATGGCGCCGCCATCTGGGAACTGGTGCGCGCGTGCAAGCCGCTCGACGAGAACTCCATGTACTGCAATATCGTGCAGGCCGAGCACTTCCGAGACACCTGTGTGGTGGCGGAGCTAGACGGAGATGTCGTCGGCTGGATCTCGGGTCACCTGATCCCCAACAAGGACGCCTTCTTCGTGTGGCAGGTGGCGGTGAGCCCGAAGGCCCGCGGCCTCGGCCTTGGCAAGAAGATGCTCTCGCATCTCGCCAACCGTGACGAATGCGCGGACGCCGACTACCTCAAGACCACCATCACCGAGGACAACGACGCGTCCTGGGGCCTGTTCCGCAGCTTTGCCCGCGACATCGGCGGCGAGCTCACGGACGAACCCCACTACGAGAAGGAAGTCCACTTCGACGGGCAGCACGACACCGAGCACATGGTGACGATCAGCCTGCCCCGCGACGAGGCCGAGGTGCTGCGCGCCGCCTGAGGCGCGCCACCCCCTCTTCGCCGACACCCCGACATCAGAAGACGAAAGGACGTCTCCATGACACGTGACATCTACACGCGCCGCGAAAGCGAAGCGCGCTCCTACTGCCGCAGCTTCCCCACCAGCTTCTTGAAGGCCAGCGGCTCGATCCTCACCGACGCGGAGGGCCGCGAGTACATCGACTTTCTCGCCGGCTGCTCGTCGCTGAACTATGGCCACAACGATCCCGACATGAAGGCCGCGCTGATCGAGCACATCGCCGGTGACGGGATCGCCCACGGGCTTGACCTGCACACCACGACCAAGGCCGCGTTCCTCGACGCGTTCGAGCGTCACATCCTGGCGCCGCGCGGCATGGACCACCGCGTCATGTTCACCGGTCCGACCGGCGCGAACGCCGTCGAGGCCGCAATGAAGATTGCCCGCAAGTCGACCGGCCGGACCAACGTCATCGCCTTCACCAACGGCTTTCATGGCGTGACCATGGGCGCGCTGGCGGCGACCGGCAACGGCTATCACCGCGGCGGCGCCGGGATGGAGACGCAGGGCGTGACCCGCGTGCCCTTCGACGGCTATGCCGAGGGCCTCGACAGCGCGGCGCTGCTGGACCAGATGCTGTCCGACGCCTCGGGCGGCATCGACGCCCCCGCCGCGATCATGCTGGAAACCGTGCAGGGCGAAGGCGGCCTGAACGCCGCGTCCGCCGAGTTCGTGCGGGCAGTGGCCGACATCGCCAAACGTCACGGTGCGCTGCTGATCCTGGACGACATCCAGGCAGGCTGCGGCCGCACCGGCAAGTTCTTCTCGTTCGAGGACATGGGCGTAGTCCCGGACCTGGTGCCGATGGCGAAATCCGTGTCGGGCTTCGGCCTGCCGCTGGCGATGGTCCTGGTGCGCCCCGAACACGACGTCTTCGGCCCCGCCGAACACAACGGCACCTTCCGCGGCAACACCCATGCCTTCGTGACGGCCCGCGTCGCGGTCGAGAAGTTCTGGTCGGACAAGGCCTTCGAGGCCGAGCTGGCCGAGAAGGCCCAAATCATCGAGACGCGGCTGACCGAGTTGCGCGACATGGTGCCGGGCGCGTTCCTGAAGGGCCGCGGACTGATGCGCGGCGTCGACGTCGGCTCGGGCGAACTGGCGGGCGCGATCTGCAAGCGCGCCTTCGACGGCGGCCTCATCATCGAAACCTCGGGCAACGAGGATCAGGTGGTCAAGGTCCTGGCGCCGCTGACCACGCCGAGAGACGTGCTTGAAAAGGGCTTCGACATCCTGCTGGATGCGGCCCGTGACGTCCTTGCAACCACCAACATCGCTGCGGAGTAACCGACATGATCGTTCGCAATTTCCACGACCTCAAGGACACTGACCGTTCGGTGTCCGACGCCCGCTGGAACTCGGTCCGGATGCTGCTGGCCGATGACGGGATGGGCTTTTCCTTCCACATCACCACGCTGGAGGCCGGTTCGGAGCATACGTTCCACTACAAGAACCACTTCGAGAGCGTCTATTGCATGTCGGGCAAGGGGTCGATCACCGATCTGGCCACCGGCGAGACGCATCAGATCACGCCCGGCGTCATGTATGCGCTGAACCTGCATGACAAGCACACGCTGCGCGCGGATGAAACGCTGGTCATGGCCTGCTGCTTCAATCCGCCCGTGACCGGCACCGAGGTTCACCGAGAGGACGGCAGCTACGCACCGGCTGCCGAAACGGCCTGAGCCATGACCCATACCGTCGAAAAGATCGGCGGCACCTCGATGTCGCGGGTTCATGAACTGCGCGACACGGTGCTGATCGGCGACCGTCAGGACCCCTATGGCCGCATCTTCGTGGTCTCGGCCTTCGGTGGCATCACCAACCTGCTGCTGGAGCACAAGAAATCCGGCGAACCCGGCGTCTATGCTGCCTTCGCCAGCAGCGAGGACGACCACGGCTGGCTGGCCGCGCTGGACCGCGCCAGCACCGCCATGCTTGAGGCGCACCGCGCCGTTCTGGACCATCCGGGTGATGTGGACAGCGCCGACGCCTTTGTCCGCGATCGCCTGCTGGGCGCCAAGAACTGCCTGATCGACCTGCAGCGCCTGTGTTCCTACGGCCACTTCCGGCTGTCCGAACACATGCTGCAGACGCGAGAGCTGCTCTCGGGCCTGGGCGAGGCGCATTCCGCCTTCGTGACGACGCTGATGCTGCAGCGGGCCGGGATCTCGGCGCGGTTCGTGGACCTGTCAGGCTGGCGCGACGAGGGCGAGGTGACGCTGGACCAGCGCATCCTTGGTGCGATGGAAGGCGTCGATCCGGCGTCGGAGATGCCCATCGTGACCGGCTATGCCCAGTGCCGCGAAGGCCTGATGCGCGAATTCGACCGCGGCTATTCCGAGGTGACGTTTTCGCGGCTGGCGGCCCTGACCGGCGCGCGCGAGGCGATCATCCACAAGGAGTTCCACCTGTCTTCGGCCGATCCCAAGCTGGTGGGCCATGATGCGGTCCGCAAGCTGGGGCGCACGAACTATGACGTGGCCGACCAGCTGTCGAACCTGGGAATGGAGGCGATTCACCCCAAGGCCGCCAAGACGCTGCGCCAGTCGGGCGTGCCGCTGCGCGTGACGAACGCGTTCGAGCCGCACGACCCCGGCACGCTGATCGACGACCAGCCCGCCGCCGAACCGGCGGTCGAAATCGTCACCGGCCTCGATCTGTTCGCGCTGGAACTGTTCGAACAGGACATGGTCGGCGCCAAGGGCTATGACGCCACAATCCTCGAGGTGCTGACCCGCCACAAGGTCCGTATCGTCAGCAAGGTCTCGAACGCCAACACGATCACGCATTACGTGGACAGCAGCCTCAAGGTGCTGCGCCGGGTCGAGAAGGACCTGACCGAGCGCTATCCCTCGGCGTGCGTGTCGTCGCGGGCGGTCGCCATGGCCTCGGCCGTGGGGCGCGACCTGGACGGGCTGGCGGTCCTCAGCCGCGGGCTGAACGCGCTGGCCGATGCCGGGGTCTCGGCGATTGGCGCGACCCAGGGACCGCGTCCGGTGGATGTGCAGTTCATCGTCGAGCGCGACGCGCTGGCAGCCTCGATCAAGGCGCTGCACCGCGCCCTGGTCGAGGACCCCAAGGCGGCGCTGCCAAAGGCCGCCTGAGCGCAGCCTGATGACGACCTGAAGGGCCGGCCGCACCTGGGGCCGGCCTTTTGCGTGACAAATCATGCGCCCTTGTTCAGCAGGCCTTAAAGATTCGGCGCTAAGCAGATCCCGTCCGCTTCTGTCATGCGAAAGGAACCTGCGGTGACCAATCAGAACTGTGCCTCGTCGGTCGAGCTTGAGGCGCGCCTCAACTTCCTGAATCTGGGCGCCGATGCGCAGGACCGGCTGCGCTCGCTGGCAGGTGGCGTTCAGGACAGCGTCGAAGCGGCGCTGAGCGAATTTTATCAGCGCATCGCCTCGATCCCGCATCTGCGTCGCCACTTCACCGACGACGCCCACAGCCAGCGCGCCAAAGGCAGCCAGCAGCAGCACTGGAAGCGCATCCTGTCGGCGGATTTCGGCGACGACTACGCCCAGTCCGTCAGCCGGATCGGCGCCGTCCATGCCCGCATCGGTCTTGAGCCGCGGTGGTATATCGGCGGCTATGGGTTGGTGCTGCACCACATAATCAGCGATATGGTGAACGACCGCCGGACGCTGACCGCCGCCGGGCGCGCGCGGCTGGCTGACGATTTGTCCGCGCTTATGCGGGCAGCGCTTCTGGACATCGACCTGTCGATTTCGACCTATCTGGAACAGGTGGAGGAACGCCGCCAAGAGGCCGAGGAGGCCCAGCACCGGGCCTTCCACACGCTGTCGGACGCGCTTGGCCGGCTGTCTGACGGCGACCTGACGGCACGTGTCGATCCGGCCCTGTCGCAGAAGACCCGCTTCAACGACACTGTTGAGCGTCTGGCAGCGATCATGTCTTCGGTCCGGCAGGGGGCCGAGCAGATCGGCACCGGCACCCGAGAAATCGCGGCGGCCTCTGACGACCTGGCGCGCCGCACCGAACAGCAGGCCGCCAGCCTCGAGCAGACCGCCGCCGCGCTGAACGAGATGACCGCCGCGGTCAAGGATTCCGCGCAACGAAGCCGCGCCGCCGAGGAGATGGCCGCTAAGGCAAGAGAGGTGGCGGCCAACGGCAGCCGCATCATGGACGATACCCGCACGGCGATGGCCGACGTCTCGGCCAGCGCCAACGAAATGGAACAGATCATTGGCGTCATCAGCGAGATTGCCTTTCACACCAACCTGCTGGCACTGAACGCTGGCGTCGAGGCCGCCCGCGCAGGCGACGCGGGCCGCGGCTTCGCCGTCGTCGCGGCCGAGGTCCGCGCGCTGGCACAGCGGTCCGCCGATGCGGTCCGCACGATCCAAAAGCTGATCGACCGCAGCGTCCGGCAGACGGCGCACGGGGCCGAGCTGGTC
>JAYZBS010000159.1:0-3930 GCA_036338635.1 Pseudomonadota bacterium
GCTGCTGGCCTGGGTCGTGGCGCATCTGTTCGGGCTGGGCCAGGTCGAGACGCTGGTCCTGGTGATCTTCTGCGGCATCCCCACGGCCACGGCGTCCTATGTGCTGACGCAGCAGCTGAAGGGCGACGGCACCTTCATGGCGGGGATCGTCACCGGGCAGACCGCCGTGGCGGTGCTGACCCTGCCTGTCGTGATCTGGCTGCTGGGCTAGGCGGGCGGGCGGATCGCCGCCCTGCCCCGTCCGCGCCAATCAGCCCTGTTCAGCCCGCTTCGCGGATGAACTCGGCCGCGCGGGCCCCGATCATGATGCTGGGCGCATTGGTATTGCCCGAGGGCAGCGTCGGCATGACCGAGGCATCCGCCACCCGCAGCCCTGCAACCCCATGTACACGAAGTTTCGGATCGACCACGGCCATCGGATCATCCGCATCGCCCATCTTCGCCGTGCCCGCCGGGTGATAGACCGTCTTGGCGTGGCTGCGGATATAGGCGCGCAATTCGTCATCTGACATGACGCCCGGCGCGGGGCGTTTGCGGTCGCCCAGAACGGCGCGCAGGGCAGGCTGATCCAGCAGCGACAGACCCATGCGCAGCCCGCGCAGGGACAGCTCCAGATCCTCGGGGTGGCTTAGGACCCCGCTGCGGAATTCCGGCCGGGCGCTGGCGTTGCTGCTGCGCAGCCGCACGGTGCCGCGCGACTTCGGCCGCAGCACGCAGACCGAATACATCACGCCATGCCCTTCCAGCTGCACCACGCCCTTGGCGGCGTTGTAGCCCGGCATGAAATGCAGCTGCACATCGGGGCGGCCCGCGCCGCTGACATCGACGAAGCCCCCGGCCTCGACCATGTTCGACGACAAAAGCCCGCGCCGATCCCACAGATAGCGCAGCATGTGGAAGGCTCCGCGCGGCATGCGGTCTTCGCCCACGACCGAGACCGGGCCCTGGGTCTTGGCCTCGACCGGGACGATGGCGTGGTCCTGGAAATTCTCGCCCACGCCCGGCAGGTCGCGCAGCACGGGGATGCCATGCGCTTCGAGCTGGGCGCGCGGCCCAAGGCCCGAACGCATCAGGATCAGCGGCGTGGCAAAGGCCCCGGCGCTTAGCACGACCTCGCGGCGGGCATGAATTTCGCGGCCATCGGCCAGGCGGACACCCCGGGCCTGCCCGTCCTCGATCAGCAGCCGGTCAACGGCGGCGCGGGTCAGGATGGTCAGGTTGCGGCGCTTACGCGCCGGGTTCAGAAAGGCGCGCGCAGCCGAACAGCGGCGGCCATCGCGGGTCGTGGTCTGGAAAAAGCCGATGCCATCCTGACGCGCGCCGTTGAAATCCGCATTGGGGCGGATCTGGGCCTGCGCCCCGGCGGCCACGAAAGCCTCGCTTAGCGGATGGCGAAAGCGGGGGGCCGACACGCCAAGCGGGCCGTCGGTGCCGTGGTAGGCGTCATCAAAGGTGTCGTTGCCTTCCAGCCGCCGGAAGACCGGCAGCACCCTGTCCCAGCCCCAGCCAGAGGCCCCGGCGGCGTCCCAGCCGTCGTAATCCTGCGGCTGTCCGCGCACGTAAAGCATCGCATTGACCGACGACCCGCCGCCCAGCACCCGCCCCTGCGGGATGACAAAGGGGCGTCCGGCCAGCTGATCCTCGGGCTCGCCCTCGATCAGCGTGGCATCCCGGCCCCGGTGCATGATCTTGAAAAAGGTCGCGGGGATGTGGATCCAGGGGCTGGTGTCGCGCTGCCCGGCCTCGATCAGCAGGACCGAGACCTGCGGATCGGCGCTAAGTTCACCGGCAAGAGTGGCCCCGGCGGACCCGCCGCCGACGATGATGACGTCATGATCGCGCATATGTCTTAGCCTGCCGCCTGTCCTGAAGCCCGGCGGCGCTGCATCTGCTTGACGATGTTCAACTGGTGGATCTGGCTGGTGCCTTCGTAGAGGCGGAACAGCCGCACGTCGCGGTAGTAGCGTTCGATGCTGGCATGGTTCGCCACATAGCCCGCGCCACCGAAGACCTGCACGCAGCGGTCCGCCACGCGGCCGCACATCTCGGATGCGAAGTATTTGCAGATCGACGCCTCAAGCGCGATGTCGCGGCCGTCGTCCCGCGACCGGGCGGTGGCCAGAACCAGCTGTTTCGCGGCCTCGATCTCGGCCCGGCAATCGGCCAGGAGGGCTGCAACCAGTTGGAAATCCACGACCTTCTGGCCGAATTGTTCGCGATTTGAGGCATGGTCAAAGGCCATGTCCAGCATGCGGATCGCCGGCCCGGTGCACAGGGCGGCCAGGTGGATGCGCTGCTTGTTCAGCACCTTCATCGCGGTCTTGAAGCCCACGCCCTCGACCCCGCCGATGACGTTCTCGGCCGGGACGATGCAATTGTCGAAATGCACCTCGCCCACGGGGGACCCGCGCTGGCCCATCATCTGGTAGCCGGGCGAAGTGCTCAGCCCCTCGAACCCGCGCTCGACGATGAAGGCGGTGACGCCCTTTGCGCCCTTGGTTCCGTCCTCGGTCCGGGCGAAGACGGTGAACAGATCGGCGATCGGCGCATTGGTGATATAGCGCTTCATGCCGTTCAGCACGTAGTGATCGCCTTCGCGCCGGGCGGTGGTTTCGATGTTGCTGGCCTCGGATCCCGCATTGGGTTCGGTCAGGGCCAGACAGCCCGTTGCCTCGCCCCGCGCCATCAGAGGCAGGTACTTCTGTTTCTGCTCTTCGGTGCCGTCGGCCACCAGCGCCTCGGACCCGATGCCGGTGTTGGTGCCGACCCGGGCGCGGTAGGCGACGGCGCATTGCGACAGCTCCATCGCGCCCAGGACAAGCTCTTCGGTGGTCAGGCCAAGCCCGCCGTATTCCTCGGGGATGGACCAGCCGAAATAGCCGCGCTTGGCCATGTCGTCGACGATGTCCTGCGGCACCTCGTCCAATTCGGCCACGCGGTCTTCGTTCGGATGCGCGACCGTGCGGACCCAGTCGTGGACCTCGCCCAGAAGTGCGTCGAGTTTTGCCTGATCGCGGATCATCTGTCCCCCTTTCCCTACCGTGTTCTGAACGGCCGGTTTATTGGCACGTTTGCCGGCCGGTTTATTGCCCGAAGACGGGTTTGCGTTTCTCGACAAAGGCCGCCAGACCTTCGCCCGCCTCGTCGCCATAGCGCGCGGCATTGATGTTGCGGCCTTCCAGGTCGATGTGATCGGCCAGGCCATTGTGCGCGGCCCCGGCGATTTCCGCCTTGATGGTGCCGATGGCGTCGCGGGCGCCTGCGGCACAGGCGCGGGCCAGGTCCATCGCGGCCTCAACCGCGCCGCCCTCGGGTGTCAGCGCATTGACCGCACCGGCGGCATGCAGGCGATCCGCGCCGACGGGGCGGCCCAGCATGCACAGTTCCGACACCAGCTGGCGCGGCAGGGCCTCGCGTAGGAAGAATGTCGTGCCGCCGTCCGGGGTCAGGCCGATCTTGACATAGGCGGCGGTGAACTTGGCCGTCTCGGTCGCGGTGACCATGTCGCAAGCCATGGCAAGCGCCAGGCCCAGCCCGGCAGCACCGCCTTCGACCGCGGCGATCACGGGCTTGGGGCAGCCGCGCAGCGCCAGGATCATGGCGGAAAGCGCATCGGTGTTCTTCGACACCTCGGACAGGGGCAGCGTGCGACTTTCCTTCAGGGCGTTGACGTTCCCGCCCGAGGAAAAGAACCCGTTCGCGCCGGTCAGCACCACCGCCCCGACGCCCCGGTCGTTGCCCGCGTCCATCAGGATCGCCCGCAGCGCCAGATACTGCGGTGCGCCGATCGAATTGCGCGTCTTGGGGCCGTCCATGGTGACGACAAGAATGCCGTCCTTCAATTCGGTGCGGATTTCGGTGGTGCTGGTCATCGGGGTCATGGGTCTGCCTCTTGGTATGGGTCGGGGGCCTGGCGGCCGTCAGATGATG
>JAYZBS010000160.1:0-11860 GCA_036338635.1 Pseudomonadota bacterium
GGCACGCGGGTCACGCCCTGCGTCTCCATCCCGGCGCCGCCGCGGTGATAGCCGTTGCCGGTCGCCGCCAGCGCGCCCATGGTCACGCCATGGAAGCCGTTGGTGAAGGCGATGACGTTGGTCCGGCCGGTCGACTTGCGCGCGATCTTCATCGCAGCCTCGACGGCGTTCGCGCCGGTAGGGCCGGTGAACATCACGCGGTGGTCCATGCCGCGCGGCGCCAGGATGTAACGCTCGAACGCGTCGAGGAACGCGGCCTTGGTCGTGGTGTGCAGGTCAAGCCCGTGGGCGATCCCGTCGCCGGCGATATGCTCGATCAGCGCAGCCTTCATGTCGGGATCGTTGTGGCCATAGTTCAGCGACGAGCAGCCGGCAAGAAAGTCGATATGCTCGCGCCCGTCAGCGGCCCTCATGATCGACCCGCTGGCCGAAGCGAAGACCGAGGGGATGCCCCGGCAATAGGATCGTGCCTCGCTTTCGCGGCGCTGGAAGATGGAATTATCATTGGTCATGTTCGTCATGTCTTTAGGCATGAGACGTCCTTTCGCACGGTGTGCGTTCTGGGAATGCTTCGATGGGTGAAGTGATCAGGCGGCGAAGGCCCGGCCTGTCTCGCGCGGCAGGGTGATCGTCACCATGTGCTCGGTCGCGTGGCGCCCGTCGAAGTGTTCGTGGCGGGTGTAATGGGGATCGTCCGACAACTCTCCGCCGACATGGCGGGCGAGGCTGCGGAACAGCGCCCAGGATGCGTCATTGTCGCGCGTGATGGTCGTGTTCAGTCGGATCGCATCAGCGCATTCGTCGCGATTGATCAGGTGCATCAGCATCTTGCGGCCAAGTCCCAGACCGCGCGCCTTGCCGCTGACAGCGACCTGCCAGACGAACAGCGCGTCCTCGTTGGGGATCATGTGGCCGGAAATCCAGCCTACGATCCGGCCGTCAAGCTCGGCCACGACGCAGGTGTCGCGGAAGTGCTCGGCCTGCACGATGTTGCAGTACATCGAGTTCTCGTCCAGCGGCTTGCATTCGCGCACCAACTCCCACACGTCGGATCCGTCGGTGGGATCCGGCTTGCGCAGCACCAGCTGCTGGGGGCGTTCGATGTCTTGCACGTCTCTGGGCATGGGCTCCTGATCCTCAGTTGCTTCGGGCATCAAACTAGTGAACCCAGGCTTTGGTTGCAACCGGTTTGGCCGAAAATTGGGCGTTTTCAGCTAAGTGGCCGCGATATAAAGGCATATTTCGGATGATGCGCACGGATGCGTGAGCGCGCGGGGTTCGTCAGGCGAATTGTTTTCGTCCCGAAGTTAATGGCGTTGCCCTTGCCGGTCAGCCGCTGGCATAATGCGCCCATGACCGAGCCTGCCGCCAAGCCACGCACAGATGCCGCCCTGATCGCGCTGCGGCGCATCCTGCGTGCGACCGAACAATATGAACGCGATCTTGCGCAGGCGGCGCGGCTGACGCCCGCCAAGCTGCGGGTGCTTCAGATCCTGGCCGGGCGCGAGGGGCGGTCGGCAATGCCGACGCAGCTGTCAACGCAGATGGGCGTCAGCCAGGCAACGGTGACGGCGCTGGTCGATCAGCTGGACAAGCTGGGCCTGACGCAGCGCCAACGGTCCAGCACCGACCGGCGGCAGCTGCACGTGATCCTGACCGACGAGGGGGCCGCGGCCCTGCGCAATGCTCCCGACGCCCTGCAGCAGCATTTCGTCACCGGGTTCGAGGCGCTGCAGGACTGGGAACAGGCGATGCTGGTCGCCTCGCTCGAACGGGTGGCGGCGATGCTGAACGCCCATGGCATCGACGCATCGCCGGTCCTGACCTTGGGAGAGATCAGCCGCATCCGCCGCTGACGGCGTCAGCCCCAGGGGCCGTGGCGGTCGTCGATTCCGTCCAGACGCTCGAACCCATGCGCGCCGAAGAAGTCGCGCTGCGCCTGGATCATGTTCGCCGTCCCGCGCGACGTCCGCATCATGTCGAACCACATGAGCCCCGACGCCAGCGCCGGCAGCGCATGGCCCGCGGCGATCCCCTGCGACACGACCTGCCGCAGCGCCGGCATCGCCTGCGCCAGAAGGTCCGCGAAGAAGGGCGCCATGATCAGGTTGCGGGCCGGATCCTCGGCCAGGGCGTCGGCCATGTCGTTCAGCATCGCCGAGCGGATGATGCACCCGGCGCGCCAGACGCGGGCGATGCCAGGCAGGTCCAGCGTCCAGCCAAAGCGTTCGGACGCGCCGTCGATCATCGTGAAGCCCTGCGCATAGCAGAGGATCTTGCCGGCGATCAGCGCCTGTTCCAGAACCTCCGCGTCAAGCGGGCACGGGCCGGGGGCGGCGCCGAAGCGCGCCTCTCCGGCCTGACGTTCGTCCAGCCGGGCCGAGACGTTGCGCGCCATGACGGCGGCCTCGATCACGGGGATGGGGGCGGACAGGTGCTGGGCCTCGATGGCGGTCCAGCGGCCGGTGCCCTTCTGGCCCGCGCGGTCCAGGATCACGTCGGGCATCGCCGCACCGGTGTGGGGGTCACGCGCGGCCGTCACCTTGGCCGAGATCTCGATTAGATAGCTGGAGAGGACCCCTTGGTTCCACCCTGCGAAAATGTCCGAAATCGCCGCCGCGTCCAGCCCCTTGCCGTCGCGCATCAGGCCATAGACCTCGGCGATCATCTGCATGTCGGCGTATTCGATGCCGTTATGCACCATCTTGACGAAATGCCCGGCGCCCGCGTCGCCCATCCGTGCCGCGCAGGGCGTGCCGTCGTCGGCCTTGGCCGAAATCGCGGTCATCACCGGCGCGACCAGATCCCAGTCCGCCTGCTTGCCGCCGCCCATGATCGCAGGACCGTGGCGCGCGCCGTCCTCTCCGCCCGAGACGCCCATGCCCAGGAAGCGGAAGGGCAGGTTCGCCTGATCGCGGCGGTTGGTGTCGTGGAAATCCGCGTTGCCCGCGTCGATGACCAGGTCGTCAGGCCCCAGCAGCGGCGACAGCGATGTCAGCTGCGCATCGACGGCAACGCCTGCGGGCACCATCAGGATGATTGCGCGGGGCGGCGCGATGGCGGCGACCAGGTCGTCCAGCGTCTCGGCCGGCACGATTCGCGCGGCCAGGTCGCCCGCATCGTCATGGAAACGCTGCGCCACGCCCGAGGTGCGGTTCCAGACCGCGATGGGAAAGCCCTTCTCCGCAATGTTCAGCGCCAGCGCCGCCCCCATCGTGCCCAGCCCGATCAGCCCGATGCGCGGCTGGTTGCCGTCAGTCATGCCCATGTCTTCATCCTTGGTCGAGAGATCTTCCGGGCGATGGTTACGCTAACGTCGCGGCGCTGTCACGTCACGCGGCTTGATGCAGATCAGCGTCTGCAGGCCGGTCGCCACATGCGTCCGATGCGCGCCGCCGATGCCCCAAACGTCCAGCTGGCAGATGGTCAGCGTGCGCCCCGGCTTGACGACGCGGCCCTCGGCCTCCAGCCAGTCGCCCTGCGCGGGGTTCAGCAGGTTCAGCTTGAACTCGGTCGTCAGCACGTCATGGCCCGGCGGAAACAGCGTGAAGGCCGCATAGCCGCCGGCCGAGTCCGCCAGCGCCGCCGTGCCGCCCGCGTGGAAATAGCCGTGCTGCTGGGTCAGTTCGGGCCTGAAGGGCAGGCGCAGCGTCACGTGGCCCGGCAGGGCGGCGACGATGCTGGCGCCCAGGTGGCGCATCAGGCCCTGCGCATCGAAGCTGGCGCGCAGGCGGTCGAGGGTTTCCGGTGAAAGCGGGGTGTCGGTCATGGCGCTCCTCCCAAGGCTGCGGCCAGTCTGCTGCGGCAAGGGGCATTGGGGAAGGCCGTCTCCACCCGGTGACGCAGGGTCGGGGGGGGGATGGTGCCGCCGTGGCCGGGTGATAGGCCCGCGCCGGTGGTCTGGTCGAAGCCGGCGCTTGCGGTCCACCGCGAATCGACGGGCGTAGGACGGTCCATCCGGGCGCGCGCACCGGCTTGTGTGCTGCGCCCGTCCAATACCCGGTGCGGCCGCGGATGCCGAAGGCCTTGCTGCGACCAACCGCCGCAACGGCGCGGGTGCGGCCGTGACGCCTGATACTCCTTTACACGCGCGAGCGTCAGATTTCTGGCGGCATCCTGCAAAACGGGTAAATCGCAGAACTTTTTCGACCGCCTTGCCGACCGGTGCGTCTGTCTTCCGCCGAAAAAGGGTGCTAAGACCCTGCGCCAACTGCATGCCGCGACAGAGGTTCGAGACATGGCCGACGACTATCCCAAGGTTGACCGCGTGATGGGGGGGCCTGCGGGCTGGATCTCCATCGCCTTTCCGGCGGTCCTGTTCCTCTATTTCCTGGGGCTTCTGCCGCAGATCGTGACCGCGCCGCAGGTCCACGGGATCGACTGGGTGCCTTCCCTGGGCGTCCGGCTGTCGGTGCTGCTGGACGGGCTCAGCATGACCTTCGCGCTGCTGATAACCGGGATCGGGACGGCGGTGACGCTCTACTCGGCGCGGTACCTGGGGCAGCATCCGCAATATCCGCGCTTCGTCTGCTATCTGCTGATGTTCATGGTGGGCATGCTGGGCCTTGTGCTGGCGGACAATCTGATCGGGCTGTTCGTCTTCTGGGAGGTGACGACGATCGCGTCCTACCTGTTGATCGGCTTCAACGCCGACAGCGCCAAGTCGCGCCGGTCCGCGCTGCAGGCGCTTCTGGTGACGGGCACGGGCGGGCTGGTCATGCTGGGCGGGATGATCATCCTGGGCAATGTCGCAGGCACGTTCGAGCTGTCGCAGATCCTGCAGATGGGCGACCTGATCCGCGCGCATCCCTGGTACATGGGCATCCTGCTTCTGTTCCTGGCGGGCGCCTTCACCAAGTCTGCGCAGGTGCCGTTCCACTTCTGGCTGCCGAACGCGATGGCCGCGCCGACGCCGGTCTCGGCCTATCTGCACAGTGCGACGATGGTGAAGGGCGGCGTCTTCCTGATGGCGCGGATGAACCCGGCGCTTGGCGGGACCGACGCCTGGTTCTGGATCCTGACCATCTTTGGCGGGATCACGGCGGTCTTCGCCTCGGTCATGGCGCTGCGGCAGACGGACATCAAGCAGACGCTCGCCTATACCACGCTGATGGCTCTGGGGTCGCTGACCATGTTCATCGGCGCGGGCACCCACTACGCCATCGTCGGCGCGATGACCTTCCTGGTGGTGCACTCGCTCTACAAGGCAGCGCTGTTCCTGATGATCGGGATCGTGGACCACGCCACCGGCACGCGCGATGCGACGGTGCTTCGCGGGCTGTGGAAGGCGATGCCGCTGACCGGCGCAGCCGCAGGGCTGGCCGCGCTGAGCATGGCGGGCATCCCGCCGATGGTCGGCTTCATCGGCAAGGAGTTCATGTACAAGGCCAGCCTTGGCCTGGGCGGCTTCGGCGCGATCTGGGTCACGGCGATGATCTTCGCGGCCTCGGCGCTGATGTTCGTGGCCGGCGGCATCGTCGCGCTGAAGCCCTTCCGTGGCGAACTGGCCGAGACGCCCACACCAGCGCATGAAGGCCCATGGCCGATGCTGGCGGGGCCGCTGGTCCTGGGCGCGCTGTCGCTGTTCTTCGGACTGGTGCCGGGGGTGCTGGGCCACTATCTGGTCGGCCCCGCCACCCATGCGGTCGAGGGCGAGGTCCACGAGGTTCACCTCTACCTGTGGGGCGGCGTCAACATGGCGCTGATCCTGTCGCTGCTGACCTTCCTGGCGGGCTGGCTGCTCTATCGCAGTCACGAATCCATCCGCGCCCGGCTGGCCGCCTTCGAGGCGCGCAACCCCATCGACTTCGACGCGGGCTGGGACCGAGTGCTGGACGGCTTCAAGGCCTTCGCCGCCTGGCTGACCGCGCTGATCCAGACGGGCAGCCTGCAGCGGTACATGGCGGTCACCTTCTCAAGCTTTGTGGTGCTGGTCGGCGGCACCTATGTGATCAAGGGCGCCTTCGGCGATGGCCTGGGTCTTGCCACGGCCTCGGTCCATCCGGTCCAATGGACGGTGCTGGCGCTGATCGCCGCGGGTTCGATCCTGGTCGTGTGGACGCACAGCCGCATGACCGCCGTGGCCGCCATGGGGGTCGTGGGCATCGGCGTGTCGCTGATCTTCATCATGTTCAGCGCCCCCGACGTCGCCATCACCCAGCTGCTGGTCGAGGTTCTGGTCGTCGTGCTGGTCAGTCTGGCCATGCTGCGTCTGCCCTATCTGCCGCGGCGGTCGCGCGCGTCCTTCCGCGCGGGCCACGCCGTCATCGCGGCGGGCGTAGGCGTGGTCACGACCTTCCTGACCCTTTCGGTCCTCAGCACCCCGTTCGACCGGCGCCTGACCACCTTCTTCGAGACGGCCTCCTATCCCGAAGCGCATGGCCGCAACATCGTCAACGTGATCCTGGTGGACTTCCGCGCCCTGGACACCTTCGGCGAGATCACCGTGGTGGCAATGGCCGCGCTTGGGGCGCTGGCCCTGCTGCGCGGCACCACCCGCAGGAAGGAGAGCTGAGATGCAGTCGCTGATCCTGACCACGACCACTCGCCTTCTGGCGGCGCTGCTTCTCATGTTCTCGGTCTATGCGCTGCTGCGCGGCCACAACCTGCCGGGCGGCGGCTTCATCGGCGGGCTGATCGGGGCGACGGGCTTCATCCTCTATACCATCGCCACCTCAGAGGTCGAAGCCCGCCGGGCGCTGCGCGTCGATCCGTCGAACATCGCGGTGGTGGGCCTGGGCATTGCCGGCCTTGCGGGCCTCTCGGCGGGGCTGGCCGGAGAGCCCTTCTTCACCGGCCAGTGGCTGTTCCTGTTCGCCGAGGACGGCGGCAAGGGCCTGCCGCTGTCCACCGTCCTTGTATTCGATATCGGGGTCTATCTGGCCGTCTTCGGCGGCATCCTGACGCTGGTCTTCGCCCTGGAAGAGGAGATCTGAGCGTGGAACTGCTGCTTGCCATCACCATCGGCATCGTCGTGGCGACCTCGGTCTACCTGATGCTGGACCGCAACGCGCTGCGTTTCCTGTTCGGGCTGGTCCTGCTGTCGAACGCGGTCAACCTGATCATCTTCGCTGGCGGCCGCCTGACCGCAGGCGCCCCGCCGCTGATCCCCGAAGGCGCCTATGCACCCGTGGATGTCGTGGCAAACGCCCTGCCGCAGGCGCTGGTGCTGACCGCCATCGTCATCGGCTTCGGGCTGCTGGCCTTCACGCTGGCGCTGGTCTATCGCACCTTCATGACCCTCGGCACCGTCAACAGCGACGAGATGCGCATCGCCGAACCGCGCGACAAGCGCCAGCTGGACGAAAGCCGGCTTGGCATGGGCAAGGCCGACCCCGATCATCCCGCGACCGGGCAGGAGGCCGGTATATGAGCTGGCTTCTTGTCTATCCGATCGTCATCCCGCTGATGACGGCGGTGGTGTCGTACCTGTTCCGCAACAGCCGCGCCGGGCGCTGGATCTCGGTCGCGGGCACGGCGGCTCTGCTGCTGGCCAGCCTGCTGCTGATGGCCGAGGTGCTGGATCGCGGCGTTGTCGCCGCGCAGATGTCCAACTGGGACGCGCCCTTTGGCATCACCCTGGCGGCCGACCTACTGGGCGCGGTGATGGTCGTCATCACGGCCATCACAGGCCTTGCGACCGTGATCTACAGCCTGTCCGACAGTCCCGAGCGGTTGGAGCGGATGGGCTTCCACGCGCTTCTGCAGATCCTGCTGATGGGCGTCTGCGGCGCGTTCCTGACAGGCGATCTCTTCAACCTCTATGTCTGGTTCGAGGTGATGCTGATCGCCAGCTTCGGCCTCTTGGTCCTGGGCGGCGACCGCCAGCAGCTGGACGGCGGCATCAAGTACGTGATGCTGAACCTGGTCTCGACCATCATGTTCCTGACCGGGATCGGACTTCTTTACGGCATCACCGGTACGCTCAACATGGCCGACCTGCACCTGGCCGTGCGAGAGGTCCAGAACCAGGGCCTGCTGACCACGATCTCGGTGATGTTCATGGTGGCATTCGGCGTGAAGGCGGCGCTGTTTCCGCTGTTCTTCTGGCTGCCCGCGTCCTATCACACGCCGCCCGTCGCGGTGTCGGCGATCTTCGCGGGGCTTCTGACGAAGGTCGGGGTGTATTCGCTGATCCGCTGCTTCACGTTGATCTTCGACCAGGACGTGGGCTTCACGCACACGCTTCTTCTGTGGCTTTCGGTCATCACGATGGTCACCGGCGTTCTGGGCGCGGCGGCGATGAACGACTTCCGCCGCATCCTTTCGTTCCACATCATCAGCCAGATCGGCTACATGGTGCTGGGCCTGGCGATCTATACGCCCCTGGGCCTGGTGGGGGCGGTCTTCTATCTGGTCCACCACATCATCGTGAAGGCGAACCTGTTCTTCGTGGCGGGCGTGGCCAAGCGCATCGGCGGGTCGACCGACCTGGCGCGGCTTGGCGGGCTTTACACCTATGCGCCGCTGCTGGCCTTCCTGTTCCTGATCCCGGCGTTCTCTCTGGCGGGTTTCCCGCCGCTGTCGGGTTTTTGGGCGAAATACGTGGTCGTCAAGGCCGCGCTGGACCTGGAAATGTGGGGCGTGGCCGCGATCTCTCTGGCGGTGGGCCTCTTGACCATCTTCTCGATGACCAAGATCTGGGGCGCGGCCTTCTGGCCCGATCATCCCGACGGCATCAAGCCGCGCCTGTCGGACCTGCCCATGGGCGACCGGCTGGCGCTGATGCTGCCCATCGTCGGACTGGCGGCCCTGACCTGCATCATCGGCCTCTTCCCCGAGCCTTTCGTGCAGTTCGCAGAACGGTCGGCCATGCAGTTGCTTGACCCGACCGAATACATCACGACCGTCCTGGGGGTGCAGCCATGAACCTCTTTGCCATCAACATCGTGCTGGCCTTTGCCTGGGTCGGACTGACCGGCGGGCTGACGCTTGGCGGCCTGACGACGGGGTTCGTCGTGGGCCTGGGCGCCATGTGGCTGGTCAGGCCGCTGTTTCCGCATACGGGCAGCTATTTCATGCGGCTCTATTACTGGGCCCGGCTGATCGTGATGTTCGTCTATGAGCTGGTCGTCAGTTCGCTGCCGGTGGCCAAGGACGTGCTGACGCCGGGGCAGTTCTCAAGGCCCGCGCTGATCGCGGTGCCGCTGAACGTCACGACCGACCTGCAGATCACGTTGCTGGCGAACTTCATCTCTCTGACGCCAGGCACGCTCAGCCTGGACGTGTCGGAAGATCGCAAGACGCTGTATATCCACGCCATGTTCGGCGACGACCCCGACGAGATCCGCGCCCAGATCCGCGACCGCTTCGAGGTCTGGGTGCGCGAGGCGACAGAGTAGGGCCATGACCATGATGGATTTCGCAATTCTTCTGGGCTTCGCGCTGGTCATCCTGGGGGTGACGTTGGCCGCGGTCCGGCTGTTCATCGGCCCCACGCTGGCCGACCGGATCGTGGCGCTGGACATGATGACGGTCCAGCTGGTGGCCTTCGGCGGGCTTGCCGCGCTGCAGTCGCGCAGCGCCGCATTCCTGGATGTCGCGGTGGTGCTGGCCCTGGTGGGCTTTCTGGCCACCGTCTGCCTGGCACGCTATCTTGAACGGCGCATCCTTTTGAAGTCGGAGGAGATGAAATGATCGTCGACCTGATCGTGTCCTTTCTGATCGTGGCTGGTGGCGTCTTCTGCCTGTCCGCGGGCCTGGGTGTTCTGCGCCTTCCCGACGTGTTCACGCGGATGCACGCCTCGACCAAGGCGGGCACGTTGGGGTCGGGGTTGATTCTGATTGCCGTCGCCGTGGTCTTCGCCGAGGGTACCGTGATCGCCCGTGCCGTCGCGGCGATCCTGTTCCTGCTGCTGACCGCCCCGGTCGCGGCGCATCTGATCGGGCGCGCGGCCTTTCGCACGGGCGTCCCCATGGTCGATCGCACCGCCTGCGAGCCCGGCGTGGCCGAAGCGCTGCGCAGCCCCGGTCCGGCGGACGACCAGCCGTAAGGGGCAGGGGGCGCTGTCGGGGCTTTCCAAACGCGACGCTAGCGCGTAGATCTTGCCGGTTGGCGGACGAACCGCCTGATTTGAAAGATCTACATGAGCCAGGACATCCCCACGATCACCCGCACCGAGGAGCTTGCGCGCTTCTGCGAAGCTGCGAAATCTGCCCCGTACGTCACCGTCGACACCGAGTTCCTGCGCGAGCGGACCTATTGGTCGAAGCTGTGCCTGATCCAGCTGGCGCTCCCGCCCTCGTCGACCGGTGGCAACCCCGGAGGAGAGGGTGTTCTAGTCGATCCCCTGGCCGAGGGGCTGTCGCTCGAGCCGCTCTACGACCTCTTTCGCTACAAGGACACGGTCAAGGTCTTTCACGCCGCGCGCCAGGATCTGGAGATCTTCTTCCATGATGCGCAGCTGTTCCCCGAACCGCTGTTCGACACTCAGGTCGCGGCGATGGTCTGTGGCTTCGGCGAACAGGTCGGGTACGAGACCCTGGTCCGCAAGATCGCCAAGGCGAACCTCGACAAGTCGTCGCGCTTCACAGACTGGTCGCGCCGTCCGCTGACGGATGCGCAGAAGGCCTATGCCCTGGCCGACGTGACGCATCTGCGCGTGATCTACGAATTTCTCTCGGCCGAGTTGAAGAAGACCGGACGCGAGGCCTGGTTGGCCGAGGAGATTGCCGTCCTAGAGGACCCCGAGACCTATATCACCCGCCCCGAAGAGGCGTGGATGAAGGTCCGCACGCGCACGAACTCTCCGCGCTTCCTGGCGATCCTCAGAGAGCTTGCCAAGTTCCGCGAGGCCTATGCCCAGGCCCGCGACATCCCCCGCAGCCGCGTCTTCAAGGACGATGCGCTGATCGAAGTCGCCTCGACCAAGCCCGCGACCGAGGCCGATCTGGGCCGGTCCCGCCTGCTGCTGCGCGAGGCGCGAAAGGGAGAAATCGCGAACGGCATCCTGGCGGCCGTCAAGGCGGGCCTCGAGGCCAAGGACCTGCCGCAGCCCAGGGCCGAGGAACCCGGCAAGCCCGGCAACGCCGCCCTGTCGGACCTGCTGCGCGTGCTGCTGAAGGCCAAGGCCGATGCGGCAGGGGTGGCGCCCAAGCTGATCGCCTCGTCCGCCGATCTCGACGCCATCGCGACGGGCGATCGCGACCTGCCTGCACTGCATGGCTGGCGCCACGAGGTCTTCGGCCGCGACGCCCTGCGTTTGGCCGCTGGCGAAATCGCGCTGTCCGCTCGCGGCGGCGCGGTCAAGGTCGTGCCTTGCGGCTCCGCGTGACCGGCTTCGACGCGTGATCCCCCGGCTCGACCGCCCGAGCAGGTGGTCGAACCGGGGCGATCCCGCTTGGGCTGACGGCAAGGCATTATATGCGACCACATCGGTCGTTGAATTGCAGCCTGACCGCCCGTCGCGACGGTCGGAGCAATGAAGATGCAGGCTTTAGCCTGCAAACTGCGCAAGATCCGTTTCCCTGCGCACGACACATAGCGGTACAGGCACGAGAAAGGCGCCTGGCATGGGGCCGGCGGACCGCCAGCGCCATCGTTCTAGGCCGATGTCCGCTATCGGTGATGCGTCCTGCGACCGGCTGGGGGATCAGCGAAACGTGTCATTGCTGCAAGTGCCGCACCGCTCGACCAAGTTGCGTCCTCAGCTTGTGCCCCTGCATGACCCGACCCGCACATGGTCGGGTCGATCGAACGCCGTCGCCCGGTCGCCGGCCGCTGCGATGACATGTCAGTCGTCTCGGTTGTCCAAGGGCTTGGGCTGGATGACCCGGAATCGGGCGCGACGCTCTTCCGGGGTATCGGCGCGGGGAAAGCCGCGGGGGGGCTCGGCGGTCGGTTTGCTGGGCTGGCGGGGCG
>JAYZBS010000161.1:0-8820 GCA_036338635.1 Pseudomonadota bacterium
GTCGAGGTTCTCGAACCCCTCTCGCAGTTGCTCGGGCGTGATGTCCGAGGTGCCGGCAAGCTCTTGCGCCTTGCGGATCGCCTCGGCGATGACGACGGCCGCATACATCCCGCGCGAATAGACGGCCGAGCCGACATGCTCACCCCCCTGGCTCGCCTTGCCGGGCTCGATGACGTATTGCTGCAGGTCGTCATAGAGCGGATAGTCCTGCCCCACACCGTTGAAGGTCACGGCCTTGTAGCCGTCCGCCGCCGCACCTGCCGGCTGAACGTCGATTTCGGACCCGGCCCACCAGATGCCGATGAAGTTTTCCATCGGGAAACGGATGTTCGCGGCCTCCTGGATGGCCACCTGGTTCATCACGCCCCAGCCGTACATGATGACATAGTCGGGCCGGTCACGGCGGATCTGCAGCCACTGGCTGCCCTGTTCCTGTCCAGGCGCCTCGACGGGTACCTCGGTCAGGGTGAAGCCGTGCTTCTCCGACAACTCCTGCAGGGTGCGGATCGGCTCCTTGCCATAGGCGCTGTTGTGATAGACAAGCGCGATCTTCTTGCCCTCAAGGCTGCCGCCATTCTCGTCCAGCAGGTGCTTGATCGCGACCGAGGCGCCGTCCCAGTAGTTCGCGGGCGCGTTGAAGACCCATTCGAACACCTCGCCGTTCTTGGCCGAAGTCCGGCCATAGCCGGGGGTGTAAAGCACCTTCTTGTCGACCGCGACCTTCGGGATCAGCTGATAGGTGATGCCGGTGGACAGCGGGTTATAAACCAGCGCGCCGGTGTCCTTGGTCGCCTCGTAGCACTCGACCCCTTTTTCGGTGTTATAGGCTGTCTCGCATTCGGGGACCTGAATCATCTCGCCGCCGATGCCGCCGTCGCGTTCGTTCAGCAGCGTGAAGTAATCGTTGAACCCGTCAGCATATTGCGTGCCATTGGCGCCGTAGGGGCCGGTGCGATAGCTGAGGTTCGGGACCACCAGGTCCGCCATCGCGGGTGCGCCCGCCATGATCCCCGCCACCACCAGCGCGGTCAGTTTCGTCTTCATCCGTATCTCCTCCCAAAGATGGAATGCGCCGGTTGCCCGGGTCGTTCGGTCAGTGCGGAAACGGCCAGAGCCGCAGTTTTTCCTTCGTCAGGCGCCACAGGCGCGCCAGGCCGTGCGGCTCGACGATCAGGAATGTCACGATGAGGGCGCCCACGATCATCAGTTCGATATGCGCCGCAAGGTCGGTGGGCCAGTTGAGGGTGCCGACCAGCACGTTCTTCAGAAGCACCGGCATCAGGACCATGAAGGCTGCGCCCGCGAAGCTGCCGAAGATGCTGCCAAGACCTCCGATGATGATCATGAAGAGGACGAGGAAGCTTTTATTGATACCGAAGGCCTCACCCACCTCGGCCGCGCCCAGATAGACCGCGAAAAGCAGCGCGCCCGCGATGCCGATGAAGAAACTGCTGACCGCGAAGGCTGACAGTTTCGCGCGCAGAGGATCGACGCCGATGATCTCGGCCGCGATGTCCATGTCGCGGATGGCCATCCACTTGCGGCCCAGCATGCCCCGCGTCAGGTTCCGCGCCAGCCACGCCAGCAGGAACGCCATGACGAGGCACACAAGGTATTTCGCAGGCGCGCTGGTTGCGGGTCCCGTCACGGCATGGCCCAGCACCGTGCGTTCGGGCGCGGTGATCTGCCCCGAGGCCGAGTAGTTGTAGAACCACGGCACCTTGTTGAAGAGCCAGATCAGGAAGAACTGCGCCGCCAGCGTCGCCACCGCCAGGTAGAACCCCTTGATGCGCAGGCTGGGCAGGCCGAAGACGACGCCCACCGCCGCCGTGATGCCCCCGGCCAGCAGGATGTGGATCAGGATGCTGACGTCGGGAAAGACCGTCATCAGCTTGTAGACCGCATAGGCGCCGACGGCCATGAAGCCGCCCGTTCCCAGGCTGACCTGTCCCGCATATCCCGTCAGGATGTTCAGTCCAAGCGCCGCGATCGCGTAGATCAGGAAGGGCACAAGCACCGCGTTCGCCCAGTAGTCGTTGATGACGAAGGGGATGATGCCGAAGGCCACCGCGAGGATCGCGTAGTATCCCCAGCGATCCAGACGGATCGGGAAGGTCTGACTGTCGTCACGGTAGCTGGTCTTGAAGTCACCGGCCTCGCGATAGATCATCGGGTCGTCTCCTGTCGGGGCCGGTCGGCGGGGGCCAGCCCCCGCACCACCGGGGTGTTTTCACAAAGAAGAAGCGGCACGGTCAGACCCTCTCGATGATGCGTTCGCCGAAGAGGCCTTGCGGACGGAAGACCAGGAAGACCAGCGCCAGGACATAGGCGAACCAGGTCTCGGTCGCGCCGCCCACCATCGGCCCGATCAGGAATTCGAACATCTTCTCGCCCACGCCGATGATCAGGCCGCCGACGATGGCGCCGGGGATCGAAGTGAATCCGCCCAGCATCAGCACCGGCAGCGCCTTCAGCGCGATCAGCGACAGGCTGAACTGCACCCCTGATTTCGTGCCCCACATGATGCCGGCGACCAGCGCCACGAAGCCAGCGATTGACCAGACCATGACCCAGATGAAGCGCAGGCTGATGCCCACCGACAGCGCCGCCTGGTGGTCGTCGGCCACGGCCCGCATGGCGCGGCCCTGTTTGGTATACTGCGAGAACGCCACCAGCGCCGCGACCAGAAGCGCCGCAATGACGGTCGCCCAGATGTCCAGCCGGTCGATGAAGAAGCCATAGCCGAACCATCCGGCCGTCAGTGTCTCGATCCCGTCAGAGATGCCCTGCGGCAGGCCCACGTCCAGCGTCTTGATGTCCGCGCCCCACATGACGTCGCCCAGGCCTTCAAGGAAGTAGGCCAGCCCGATCGTTGCCATAAAAAGGATGATTGGCTCCTGCCCGACAAGATGCTGCAGGACCAGCTTCTCGACCAGGAAGGCCAGGACGACCATCACCAGCACCGTCAGCGCGATCGCCAGGATCGACGGGACGGTCCAGCCGAAATGATGCAGGCTGGTGCCGAAGGCCGCGTTGATCAGATGCGCGAAGGGTACCTGGCCGTCCTGGATGCCCACGAGCGTCAGCGCCGCGAACAGCGCCAGCACCCCCTGCGCGTAGTTGAAGACGCCGGAGGCCTTGAAGATCAGCACGAATCCGAGCGCCACCAGCGAATACATCACGCCGGTCATCAGCCCGTTCAGGAACACCTCGGCCCCGAAGATCACTTGGTCCATCACCTGGTCCCCTTCGTTGCTGCGTCAATCATGGGCCACCCCCAGATAGGCGTCGATGACGTCCTGGTTATTGCGTACCTGATCGGGCGTGCCGTCGCCGATCTTGCGGCCGTAATCCATCACGACCACGCGGTCGGACAGGTCCATCACCACGCCCATGTCATGTTCGATCAGGCAGATCGTGGTGCCGAATTCGTCGTTCACGTCCAGGATGAAGCGGGACATGTCCTCCTTTTCCTCGACGTTCATGCCGGCCATCGGCTCGTCCAGCAGCAGCAGGTTCGGTTCCGCCGCCAGCGCGCGGGCCAGCTCGACCCGCTTCTTCAGGCCGTAGGGCAGACGGCCGACGGGCGTCTTGCGGATGTTCTGGATCTCCAGAAAGTCGATGATCCGTTCGACGGCGGCGCGGTTCTCGTTCTCCTCGCGCTCGGCCGGGCCCCACCACAGGGCCTGCGACAGGAAGCCCGCCTTCATCTTCTTTAGGCGACCGGTCATGATGTTGTCCAGCACGCTCATCCCGTCAAAGAGGGCGATGTTCTGGAAGGTCCGCGCGATGCCCAACCCGGCCACCTGGTGCGGCTTCATGGCCTGACGGCGCTGGCCCTTGAACCAGACCTCGCCCTCCTGCGGATGGTAGAAGCCGGAAACCACGTTCAGCATGCTGGACTTGCCGGCGCCGTTCGGGCCGATGATGGCGCGGATCTCGCCTTGGCGGATGTCGAAGCTGATATCCTTGATGGCCACCACGCCGCCGAAACGCAGGGTGATGTTCTTCAGCTCCATCAGCTTGCCGCCGATCTGGCGCCCGTCGGCGGTGATATAGCCGTCACTGGTCATGCTGTTCATTGCGCCGCCACCTTCGTTTGTGCCGCATCGCCAAAGACCGGCACGTCCATGATCTGCAGCGTCGCGCTGATATGCCCCTTGCGGCCATCTTCATAGGTGACCTCGGTGCGGGTGTGGATGCTGTCCGACCCGTCATAGAGCGCGCCCACCAGATCGGCGAATTTGTCGTTGATGACGGCGCGGCGGACCTTGCGGGTTCGCGTCATCTCTCCGTCATCGGGGTCCAGTTCCTTGTGCAGCACCAGAAAGCGGTGCACCTGGCAGCCCGACAGCATCGGGTCCTGCGCCACCGACCGGTTCACCTCGGTGATATGCTCGCGGATCGAGGCATAGACCTGCGGATGCCCCGCCAGTTCCTGATAGCTGGAATAGGCGATGTTGTTGCGCTCCGCCCAGTTGCCCACCGCCGACAGGTCGATGTTGATCATCGCGGTGCAGAAATCGCGCCCGTTGCCGATGACCACGGCCTCCAGGATGCTGGGATAGAACTTCAGCTTGTTCTCGACATATTTGGGCGCGAACATGCTGCCATCGGCCATCTTTCCGACATCTTTGGCGCGGTCGATGATGCGCAGATGGCCCGTCGCCTCCTCGAAGAAGCCCGCATCGCCCGTGGCGACCCAGCCCTCGGCGTCCTTGGTGGACGCGGTGCTGTCGGCATTCTTGTAATATTCGACGAAGGTGCCGGGGCTGCGGTAATAGACCTCGCCATTGTCGCCGATGCGGACCTCGACGCCGGGGCTGGGCACGCCGACCGTGTCGGACCGCACCTGCCCGTCAGGCTGCTGGGTGATGAAGACCGAGGCCTCGGTCTGGCCGTAGAGCTGCTTGAGGTTGATGCCCAGGCTGCGGTAGAAATCAAAGATCTCGGGGCCGATCGCCTCTCCGGCGGTGTAACCCACGCGAACGCGGCTCAGTCCCAGCGTGTTCTTCAGCGGGCCAAAGACGAAGATGCGGCCCAAGCCATAGGCCAGCTTGTCCCCGAACGACACCGTCTTGCCGTCCAGCAGCGCAGGCCCGGCGCGATGGGCTACCGCCATGCCGCGCTTGAACAGCCAGCGCTTGATGCGGCCCGCATCCTCCATGCGGATCATCACCGATGTCAGCTGGGTTTCGAAAACGCGCGGCGGGGCAAAGAAATAGGTCGGCCCGATCTCGCGCATGTCGGTCATCATCGTGTGCGCGCCCTCGGGGCAGTTCACGGTGAAACCCGACCAGACCGCCTGCCCCATCGAGAAGATGAAATCGCCCACCCAGGCCATCGGCAGATAGGCGACGATCTCCTCGCCCTCGGTCAGGTGGTCGAAGTCGCTGCTGTTCTTGGCGGTTTCGATGATGTTGCGGTTCGACAGCACGACGCCCTTGGGCTTGCCGGTGGTGCCGCTGGTATAGAGCATGACGCAGGTGCTGTCGTAATCCAGCGCCGCCGTCCGCGCGTCCAGTTCCGCCCCTAGGCGGCTGGCGGCCTTGCGGCCCCGATCCTGCAGGTCGGCCACGGAATTCATGCGGGCATGGTCGTATTTCCGCAAGCCCCGCGCGTCGGTATAGATGATGCGGTCGATCGCATCGATCGTGCGTTCAACCTCTAGGACCTTGTCCACCTGTTCCTGGTCGCCGCAGATCACCATGCGCGCGCCGCAATGGCCCAGCACATAGGTCATCTCCTCGGCGACGGCGTCCTGGTACAGCGGCACGGGGATCGCGCCGCACATCTGGGCCGCGATCATGCCCCAGTAATGGGCCGGACGGTTGCGCCCGATGATGGCCACGTGGTCGCCGGGGTTCAGCCCCAGGTCCAGCATGCCCAACGCCATGGCGCGGATTTCGTCGGCCGCCTGCGACCAGGTCCAGCTTTGCCAGATCCCGTATTCCTTTTCGCGGTAAGCCGGCCGGTCGCCGAAACGGGCCACATTCCGCGCCAGAAGCGCGGGAATAGAACGCAATTCGCCCAAAGGCGTCTGCCGGTCCGTCATGTCTCCTCCCTCGTTGCGCGAAAGGCGCAATGCCGCCCGTGACCTCCTCCGCCACGGCGACGCGTTTACTGTCACGGCCAATCTTTGCCGCAGTTTGTCCCAATTCCAACAAAATGTTACGACGCTTCCGCAGATCATGCCCCGATGCTATCGATGATCCACGATCATCAGTGGGGGGCCGATGCATCACGACGACCAGCAGGCCGGCGCCTTGAACAAGGCGCGCCTTCGTGCCGACCTGACGCGCTCAGGGCTGAACCTGATCGGACAGGCGCTGTCGATCTTCGATGCCGACCTGCAATTGGCGGTCGCCAACAACCAGTACCAGGCGATGTTCGACCTGCCCGACGCGCTGACCCGGCCCGGCGCCAGCTTCGAGGAGACGATCCGCTTCCTGGTGCTGCGCGGCGAATACGGCCCCCAGGACGACCCCGAGGCCTCGGTCGCCTATCGCGTGGCCCAGGCCCGCCAGTTCCAGCCGCATTACTTCGAACGCCAGCGCGCCGATGGCCGATGGGTCGCGGTCGAAGGCGCGCCCCTGACCCAGGGCGGATGGGTCACCGTCTATACCGACATCACCGACATCAAGCGCCAGGAAACGTTGCTGCGCGCCCGTTCGGCGGAACTGTCCGACCAGGTCCTGCAGAATGCCGAACGTCTGGCCGCCGCGAACCGCCAGCTGGCCGCGACCAACGCCGCCCTGTCCGAGGCGCAGCGCATCCTGACCCGGACCGAGGCCCGCACCCGCCAGGTGACCGAGATGGTCCCCGCCCATATCGCCCATATGGATGCGCAGTTCCGCTATACCTTCTCGAATCGCAGGCTGCCGTCGATCTTTCCGGGCGCGGCGGATGACATCGTCGGGCTGACGGTGGAACGCGCGCTTGGGGCGCAGACCTTTGCCACGCTGCTGCCCTACATGACCCGCGCGCTGGCGGGCGATCCGCAGGTCTTCGAGATCACCCACCCCACCTCGGGCCGCCGCATCCGCATTGCCCTGACGCCCGACCGGCAGGGGGCCGGCGTCTATATCCTCTCGACCGATGTCAGCGCCGAGGTCCAGGCCCGCGAAGCGCTGGCCCATGCCGGCAAGCGCAGCCTGGCCGCCCAGCTGACATCGGGGATGGCCCATGATTTCGGCAACCTGCTGACGATCATCCTGGGGCTGCAGGGTCGCCTGGCCGCCCGCGACCTGCCCCCCGATGCGGCCCAGGACGTCCAGGCCACCCTTGCGGCCGCACGGCGCGGGGCCGATCTGCTGAACCGGCTGGCGCGGATCAGCGGCGAACGCGACCTGTCGCTGCATCCCGTGGACCTGCCCGCGCTGTGCCGACAGGTGGCGACCCTGGCGCGGCCGTCCCTGTCCGAGGGGACACGGCTGGACCTGCGGCTGGCGACCATCCCCGGCCCCCTGCTGCTGGACCCCGACGCGTTGCAGGATTCGCTGCTGAACCTGATCCTGAACGCCGATGCCGCGACCGGGCCGGGGGGCTGCATCACGCTGCAGGCCGGGCGGGGCGGCGACTGGCTGCAGATCGCGGTCAGCGATACCGGCCCCGGCTTTACCCCCGAAGCCCTGACCCGCGCGACCCAGCCCTTCTTCACCACCAAGGGCGGACAGGGATCGGGGCTGGGCCTGTCGATGGTCTATGACCAGACCAAGCTGGTGGGGGGCACCTTGCGGCTGGAAAACACCCCTACCGGTGCCCGCGTGACGCTGCGCCTTCCCTGGCGTCCGGTCGTGCCCCAGATGGTGCTGCTGGTCGAGGATGACGACGCGATCCGCGCGCAGGTGCGCGACCAGCTGACGGGCCTGGGCCATGCCGTGATCGAGGCTGCGTCCCTGGCCGAGGCCAGCGCCCTGACCGACCTGCCGGGCCTGACGCTGATCCTGTCCGACATCCAGCTGGGCGACGGGCTGGGGCTTGACCTTGCGGCGCCGGTGCCGATCCTGCTGATGACGTCCTTGCCGCCGGGCGATGCGCTGCGCGACCGCAGCGCCGGGCCGGTGCTGACCAAACCCTTCACCTCCGCGCGCCTTGCCGCTGCGCTGGCCCTGGCCACGAAAGACCAGCCATGACCGATGCCCCACTGATCGCCATCCTGGACGACGAACCTCAGATCCGGCACCTGCTGTCACAGGCCCTGGAACAGGCGGGGTTCCGCACCCAGTGCTTTGCCCGCGCCACCGAATTCGAGGCGGCGCTGCGCCGCATCACCCCCGATGTCTGCCTGATCGATCTGGGCCTGCCCGACCGCGACGGGTTGGCCGTGGTGCATCGGCTGGCGATGGATTCGGGGGCGGCGATCATCATCATCTCGGGGCGGTCGCAGGTGCAGGACCGGATCACCGGGCTGGAGCTGGGCGCCGACGATTACATCATCAAGCCCTTCGAACCCTCCGAGGTCGTGGCCCGCATCCGCGCCCGTCTGCGCAAGCCCGCCCAGCCCCAGACCCGCAGCGCCCGCACCCTGCGCTTTGCCGGGTGGAGCGCCGATTTCGACCGTTACCTGCTGACATCCCCCGAAGGGGTGGAAACCCCCCTCAGCCATGCCGAGGCCGAGGTGCTGCGCATGTTCACCGACAATCCGCGACGCCTGATCACCCGCGCCCAGATGCTGGAGACGCTTGGCGGGGCTGCGGGCGACAGCTTTGACCGGGCGATGGACGTGCGCATCTCGCGGCTGCGCACCAAGCTGGGCGAAGATCCGAAAAACCCGCGCCTGATCAAGACGATCTATGGCGCGGGCTATATCTTTCTTGC